>CAZCQZ010000015.1:0-41371 GCA_964500965.1 uncultured Eubacteriales bacterium
GATTTTTTCTTTCGTAGGCTCTATTTGGCTACCCCAACATTTATTATAGAGCCGTTTATAATTGTCAATATAATTTTCGCGAGGTGCAGTCAATGACAAAGCGTATAAGTGCAATTATTTTATCGGTGCTTATGATTTTCGGTATTACCGCCTGCACCGAAAACGACAAAAGCGAAAAACGCCGGGTATCGGTTTGGGTGCTTTCGGAAGACTATGCAGATTATATTAAATGGGCTGTTGATAATTGCAGTACAGATAAAGACCTTGCAATTGAAATCACCTGTGTTGATGCCGATTCAATTGAGGGACTGATTGAAGATTCAAGGTGTAAAGGTAATTTACCTGACACAATCATGCTTACGCCCGATAAAATCGAAGTATTCGCAAAAAACGGCATAATTTTGCCACTTTCATCAGTCGGCTTTGAATACGAAGAAAACCACTATTACAAATTTGCGGTAAATACCGGAAAAGTTAACGGTAAGCTTTACGGAATGTGCTGGCATACCTCTCCGGGGCTTTTCGCTTACAGACGAAGCATTGCCGAAGCATATTTAGGCATAGATTCTCCGGAAGCGATGGAAAAGCTTATTACCGACAGTGATAGCTTTCTGGAGGTTGCACAGCTTTTAAAAGCCGCTTCACTCGGTGAAACACATATCCTTGCCGGGATTGACGATTTTGCAACGATTTACTGGGGAAATGACCTGAGTAATCCGAGCCGTGAAAGAGTTGCGGAGTATTTTAAAACTGTAAAAACGCTCAGCGATGAGGAATACATTTTCGGCGCTCGGATTTGGTCGGAAGCGTGGCTGGAGGGTATTAACGACAGCAGAAGCATATTTTCCTATTTTTTATCCGGAATTGCCGTTGATGATGTTTTGCGTGTTGTGAGTAATGAAAGCAGCGGCGATTGGGCTGTTACAGTACCGTATTCCGGCTATTACTGGGGCGGTGCGTATTTATGCATATGTGCCGACGGAAGCAATACAACCGATGCTGTACAGCTTTTAAGGTTGCTGACCGCAGATGAAGCCGCCATGAGAAAAATTTCTCTTTACAGCGGTATATTTTCGGCAAACATCAATGTAAACGAAGCTGTGTCAAATGACCCTCAGTTTGAGCTTTCGGTTCTGAACGGACAGAATTATTTCAAGGTGTTGATGAAATCCGCCGAACGCATAAGCGCGGATTCGTCGGAAACCTCAGACAAGGCAATTGTTCTTTCGCTTCTCAACTCCTGCGCGGAAAATTACATTTCGGGGGATTATGATATTGATGCCGCAATTGAAGCATTTTTCACATCTCTGGAATCTTTTACGGGATAGGTGCGTCGCAATTGACAAAACATCACTTGCATGATATATTTTATATAGTATAATTTAAGGAGTTTGGACAAATTGGATAACGAGTACGGTTCAGCACTTGAAAATTACGACAACGAATATATATCAGAGGAATATGAGGAAAACGATGAGCAGCAGACATATGATGAGCCTGAGGCTCAGACGGTAGCGCCGACGTTGCAGGAGGTGTATGTCCAACCGGGTCAGGTGATCGCACAGCCGATTTATACTCAACCCGTTATTGCGCAGCCGATTTATACTCAACCCATATACACACAGCCGATTATTATGCAGTCGGTTGAGAATGATTATGCCGATGATGAATTGTACCCTGCGGAACAGTCATATCCCGCTTATCCGGTGCAGAGCTATCTGCCGGTTGAGGAACTGAAAGCGGAGCGGTGGCAGGCACCTCCTTTCCTTGTGTTTTCGGCTCTCCTGCTATGCTTTCCGATAGGTCTTGTTCTCTTGATTTTCTTTACGAAATGGGGTACATTTCCTAAAATATTTTTGACATTTTTCACTTTGTTATGCGTCTGGTTTGCATACGAAATTCTGGCGTTTTATTCGGGACTGGGACTTCCCGGTCTACTTAACGGTATTCTTTGATTTTCTGAAAGGCAGCGATTTATTTGAGCAAGGTTTTAAAGCGTACATGGGCGGAAATCGACCTTGAGATGATTAGGCACAATTACCAACTGGTGCGCGAAAAAGTAGATTCTTCCGTAAAAATAATGTGCATCGTCAAAGCCGATGCATACGGTCACGGCGTTCAAAATGTGGCGTTGGAGCACCAGAGAATCGGCGCGGACTGGTTCGGAGTTTCCAATTTGCACGAAGCGTTACAGTTGCGCAATTACGGAATAACACGTCCGATTCTTATTCTCGGTTATACTCCGCCGGACAGAGCCGCCGAGCTTTCCGCTTTCGGCATTACCCAGGCGGTATTTTCCGAAGAATACGCACAGGAACTTTCCGCTTTCGCAAGAGAAAACGGAAGTCCCGTAAAATGCCACATAAAGCTTGATACCGGTATGAGCAGACTGGGATTCGGCTGCCACGACTATGAGCAGGACGAGCGTGCGGCAGATACGGTTGAGCAAATTTGTGCGTTTCCCAACCTTGATTGTGACGGTATTTTTACACATTTTGCCGTAGCGGACGAGAACGAGGACGGCAAAGAATTTACATACAGACAGTTTAATAATTTCAAAAGGGTTATTGATATACTTGCATCACGCGGTGTAACGTTCAGATTCAGGCATTGCTGTAACAGCGCGGCAACTCTTGAATATCCCGAATTTCACATGGATATGGTAAGACCCGGAATAATTCTTTACGGACTACCGCCATCGAATTATTTTAAAGGCAAGTATGATTTAAGACCTGCAATGCAGTTGAAATCGGTAATTTCTATGATAAAAACAGTGGAAAAAGGTGCAACGGTCAGCTATGGCAGAACATTTACCGCCGAGCGTGAAATGAAGATTGCCACTGTGCCTATCGGCTACGCCGACGGCTATCCGAGACCTCTTTCCGGAAGGCAGGATATGCTTGTAAACGGTGTTCGTGCGCCGATAATCGGCAGGATTTGTATGGATCAGCTTATGCTTGATGTAACTGACATTGAAAATGTTACGTCCGGTATGACTGTAACCGTTTTCGGAAAAGACGGAGATGAATTTATCAGTGTTGATGAGCTTTCGGAAAAGACCGATACGATAAATTACGAAACCGTCTGTCTCATCGGCAAGCGTGTTCCCAGAATATATCTGCGCGGCGGCAAGCAGGTTGCACAGGTTAATTACATAATCAGTGAGGAGCGGTATCTTTGAATTACACATTGTCGGACAGAGTTTCATCACTGAAACCGTCGCTCATTCGTGAGATACTCAAAATGTCATCGGCTCCCGGAATGATACCTTTTTCAGCCGGAAATCCGGCACCTGATGCGTTTCCCTCCGAGGAGATAGGTAAAATCACCGCCGAAATTTTCGCAACAAGTCCGGTAGATGCCTTGCAATATTCAATTACAGAGGGCTATCAGCCCTTAAAAGAAGCGATTCGCAAAAGGTATCCGGAGCTTTTCGGTAAATCGGACGACATAATTATTACTTCCGGCGCACAGCAGGTAATGAATCTGGCAACGATGAGCCTTTGTAATGAGGGAGATGTGATAATCTGCGAAAAGCCCAGTTTTATCGGCTCTCTTAATTCTTTCCGGTCATTTAATGCAAGGCTTGTAGGGGTTGATGCGGAAAACGACGGAATGAATCTGAATATGCTTGAAAATGCCCTTAAAGCAAATCCCGGCGCTAAAATAATTTATGTTATACCGGATTTTCAAAACCCGACCGGTTTGACCACTTCCCTTGAAAAAAGGCTCGGAATTTACAATCTGGCAAAGCGTTACGGAGTTATGATTTTGGAAGACAATCCCTACGGAGAAACCCGTTTTGCCGGCGAAAGTGTTCCCACAATCAAAAGTATTGACAAGGACGGCATTGTTATCTATGCCGGTTCGTTTTCAAAGGTGATTGCCCCAGGTTTGAGGGTCGGATACGCTATTGCCCCGAAGCCGGTGCTTGCTAAGATGATTGTTTGCAAGCAGGTGCAGGACGTACATACAGCCGCGCTTTCGCAGATTATTGTCCACCGCTTCATGACAGGCAGCGGTTACGACAGCCATTTGAACAGAATCAGAGATATTTACAGAAAAAAATGCCACCTTATGTGCGACTGCATGGAGAAAGGTTTTAAAGAAAAGGTCGAATTTACAAAACCCGATGGCGGATTATTCATATGGTGCAAATTGCCTGAGAGTGTAGATATGCTCGGTTTTTGCAGAAACGGAATAGAACATGGAGTTGCGGTTGTTCCCGGCACTGCGTTTTTGACCGATGAAAATGAAAGCTGCAATTCGTTCAGAGCGAATTTTACTACGCCCACCGACGAGCAGATTGTCAGGGGTGTATCAATTCTTTCGGATTTAATTGATATTCTTTAATAACAGGAGGAGCCCAAAATGGAAACTCAGGAAAAGAAAAAGCGAATATTCTCTGCTATTCAGCCCAGCGGAGAAATGACAATAGGCAATTATCTCGGTGCAATTCGCAACTGGATTGGTATGCAGGACGAATTTGAGTGTATATATGCCACTGCAAATCTTCATGCTATAACCGTACGTCAGGACCCTAAAGTCCTTAAAAAGAATACCGAACAGCTTTATGCCCTTCTTCTTGCGGCGGGAGTTGATACGGATAAATGTATTTTCTATCACCAGAGCATGGTGCCGGCACACACGGAGCTTTCGTGGATACTGAGTACGTACACCCAGTTCGGAGAGCTTTCGAGAATGACACAGTTTAAGGATAAATCCCAGCAACATGCCGATAATGTAAATGCCGGATTGTTTACATATCCCGTACTTATGGCATCGGACATTCTTCTGTTTAATGCGGACATGGTGCCTGTAGGTGCAGACCAGAAGCAGCATATTGAGATTACAAGAGATATTGCGGAACGTTTTAACGGCGTATACGGAGATACCTTTACGGTTCCGGAGCCCTTTATTCCCAAACAGGCTGCGCGTGTTATGAGCCTTGCCGACCCGACAAAGAAGATGAGCAAATCAGACCCCAACTCAAAGAGCTTTGTGCTTATGGTTGACGAGCCGAACGTGATAATGAAAAAATTCAAATCTGCCGTCACCGACAGCGATGCCTGTGTTTGCTATCGAGAGGGCAAGGGCGGCATAAACAACCTTATGGAAATTTATTCCGCCTGCACCGGACTGAGCTTTGAGCAGATAGAAAAGGACTTCGAGGGCAAGGGCTATGGCGACTTCAAGACTGCTGTGGGCGAAGCCGTTATCGCAGTTCTTGAACCCATTCAGAAGCGTTATAAAGAGTATCTCAGCGACAGAAGCTATCTTGAGCAGAAAGCAAGAGAGGGCGCGGAAAAGGCTTCACACCTTGCAGAGCGTACAATTCGCAAGGTGTATAAGAAAGTCGGTTTGCCCAGATTTTAATAATACACAGTACAGGAAGGATTTTCGCCATTGAAAAGAGAAATCGGCACAGAGCAGAACGGACTTGTATATGAACGCTGGCAAAACCAGTTTGAGGAATTTTCCCATTCGGAGTTTATCTGCGGAATACCTCAGGCGTTATTTATGATAACCACAAACAAAGAAAACGGTATGCCCAATGCGTGCTTTCATTCGTGGAGCTGCTTTTCGGGAGATGCAGGCGGTTATTTTGCCATATTATCCTGTCTGGGCAGACATACGCATACATATGCAAACATAATTCGCGACAGAGAGTTTTGTGTGAATTTTCTGTCCAATGAGTATTATGACAAATGTATGGAAACTGTGCGCAGAAATTCAATGGCTGAAAACGAAATTGTAGCAGGCGGATTCAAAACCGAAGCCTGTAAAACAATTTCCGTTCCCAGAATAGCCGAAAGCTTTCTGTGTCTGGAATGCAAGCTTGAATATAACGTTGATTTGTCAAAGAGAAATATAAACTCTCTTATAATCGGCAGAGTGACTAACATTGCCATGGAAGAAACTTATATGGAGGGCATAGACCGCAAATACGGAGACAAGGGATTTATGTTCAATATTCATTCACCGGTCGATTTTGCAACGGGCAAGTGCGACAGAATCGCATCGGCACATCTTTCCGTATTTGAAGAAAAATAATGTTTTTGTATAGACAAATCTGATTTTATGTTATAAAATAAAATTGCTTAACTTGATTACGGAGGTTTCAAAATGGCACGTTTGGTTTTAGGTATAGATGTCGGTACGTCGGGCTGTAAAATTCTTGCACTTGACGAATACGGCAAAATATGCGCAACTGCAATTGAGGAGTATCCGCTTTATACGCCGAAAGCCGGTTGGACTGAGCAAGCCCCGGAGGATTGGTGGCAGGCAGTTGTTAAAGGGATCAAGAGAGTACTGGCAAAGTGTGAGGGAGAGGTCATAAGTGTCGGCTTCTCAGGTCAGATGCACGGAATGGTTGCACTTGATGAAAATAACAACGTTATTCGCAGGGCTATCCTCTGGAACGACCAGAGAACTGTGGCAGAATGCGCGGAGATAACCGAAAAAGCAGGCGGACTTGAGGGCTTGCTTTCTTACACGAATAACCGTATGCTTACCGGTTTTACAGGCGGCAAAATTCTTTGGATGAAGAATAACGAGCCTGAGAATTACGCAAAAACGAAGCTCATCATTAATCCTAAAGATTACATAAGATACCGCCTTGCCGGTACACTTGAAACCGATGTTTCCGATGCTTCCGGATTCGGTCTTTTCGATGTCAAAAACAAAGTCTGGGCATATGAGCTTATTGACAAAATCGGTCTTGACAGAAGCCTTTTCCCGAAAGTGGTCGAATCTCAGGCGGTTGTCGGCAAAATTACCGATGAAGCCTCTGCTGTTACCGGACTTCCCACAACCTGTGTTGTGTGTGCCGGCGGCGGAGATGCGGTAATTTCCACCACAGGTCTGGGTCTTATCGGTGCCGGAAGAATAGGTATAACTCTCGGCACGTCCGGCGTTGTTGCGATGAGCCTGCCTGCATATTCGCCCAATCCCGGCGGCTCGCTTCAGATTTCCTGTAATAACGCTCCCGATACTTGGCACGCAATGGGTGTTACTCTTGCGGCGGCAGGAAGCTATCAGTGGTTTAAAAATACCTTTGGCGATTATGAATGTTCCGTTGCCGAGGAGCTTGGCAAAAGCCCCTTTGCACTTCTCGATGCCATTGCCAAGGACACTCCTGCCGGTGCAGACGGACTTATTTTCCTGCCGTATCTCACCGGTGAACGCGCTCCCATAAATGACCCCAATGCAAAGGGAGCTTTCCTCGGAATTGATTCCACAAAGAAAAAGGGACATTTTGCAAGAGCGGTCATGGAGGGCGTTGCGTATTCACTCAAGCAGGTTTATGACCTTATTTTAAGTGTCAGTGACGGCGTTTCAACCGATTCGGTTGTTCTTGCAGGCGGCGGTGCATATGCTCCTATTTGGAGACAGATTTTTGCCGATGTTTTCAATCTTCCCGTACACACCGTTTTCGGCAGTGCCGAGGGCGGTAGCTTCGGTGCGGCTCTTGTAGCAGGTGTTGCAGGCGGCATTTGGGACAGTGTTGCTTCGACTGTTGCCATTATTAAGCCGGAAAGCGAAACTTTGCCCAAGCCGGAAAACATCGAGATTTATAAAAAGCAGTATGCAAAATATTGCAAATTCTACGATGCATTAAAGTGGAGCTTTGATGATTAAACTTTATATTTACAATTTGGGCGGCTTTTTAAATAAAGCCGCCTTTAATTCAAAAGCTGAAAAAAACCGTCTCATGTCCGAAAAGGCATATGAGCTGTTAAGCAGTAAGCTGTCGGAGCTTTTTGGAAATATGCCTGTAATCAAAAAAACGGATAGCGGAAAGCCGTACATCGAAAATTTGCCCGTTTATATAAGCATCTCTCACACCGGAGACATGGCGTTTTTGGCAATATCCGACAGTGAAATCGGTGTCGATATTGAACGAGAAAGAGCATTTTCATCTCATATGACAGCGCGGCTTTTTTCCGAAAACGAGCTTGAATATATAAATAACGGTGACAAAAACGAACATTCAACAATTCTGTGGTGTTTGCGTGAAGCGGTATGTAAAGCGACAGGGGAGGGGTTTAGTGAATGGTTTTTCTCCTGTAGCTTTGCAGATTGTAACGGTAATCTGCTTTCAAAGTACGGCGATTATAACCTCAAAGTAATCAATAATGACGGATACATCTGCGCCGTTGCAGGTGCTTCACCGTTGGAGGAAGCCACGTTGATTGTCGATTCGCTGTGATTTGTCATATTCTGTAGCTGCCGCGCATACAATGATTTTGTGGAGGTGCAGCTATATGAATTGCAGAATAACAGAGCTTCGCAATAAGGACGTTATCAACGTGCGTGACGGCACCTGTCTCGGCACTGTCAGTGATATTGAGGTCGATACCTGTTCGGCACGTGTGTGCGCTATTATTATATATGGAAGAAGCAGGTGCTTCGGACTTCTCGGACGTGAGGACGATTGCGTTATATGCTGGGACGAAATCGAAGTTATCGGAAAGGACACCATTTTAGTTAACTGTAATGAGCCGCCTTGCAGAAGAAAACGTTTCAGTTTTATTGACAGCCTTTTCGGATATAACTAAGTAGAAAAAAGCACAACCGCCGTAGTTGCAGTTGTGCTTTTTATAATTATTTCTTTTTATTAAAATCAGCAAGGGGATTTGACAATGCCGCCTGCTTCATCTGCTCATCGGAAATATGGGTATAAATCTGTGTAGTTCCGAGGTTTTCGTGACCTAGAATATCCTGCAAGATTCTTATATCCACATTTCCGTGCTGATACATCAGTGTTGCGGCAGTGTGGCGAAGCTTGTGAACACTCATTTCGTCAAGCCCGATTTCGGAAAGATATTTTTTAACAAGGTGCTGGACGGTTTTCGGACTGATTCTGTTCTTATTTCTGCTTATAAACAATGCATCGCGGTCTTTAACACCGTCCACAGGACGCACTTTCAGATAATCCTTAATAGCGGCATTACAGGAATCATTAAGATACACTATACGCTGTTTATTGCCCTTACCGGTAATTCTAAGCCTGTTGTCATCTAAAATGTCGCTTAAATTGATGCCCACAAGCTCAGAAAGACGCATACCGCAGTTAAGAAACAAAGTTACGATACAGTAATCACGAGCTTTGTAAGGACCGTCAATAATTTCAAGAAGTTTTTGACTTTGTTCAAGACTTAAAAATTTCGGCAGAACCGATTTGAGCTTTGGATTATCGAGATTCAGGGTCGGATTATCCTTAATCAGCCCGGTACGGTTTGTGAGATAATCAAATAATGACCTTAATGCCGAAGACTTTCTGGAACGAGCCGCGCCTTCATTTTGGCGTTCCGATGCTGTGTAATTCATAAATTCAAAAATTTCCGTTAAGGTAACCGTTGACAAGAATTCAACGTCAACATCAAGAATATCAAGCTTTGACAAATCTGTATCAGTCGGAACGATGCCGCGCGAAAGCTTTAAATACCTCAAAAATGTTCTGATGTCAAGAAAGTATTCTTCAACGGTTTTCGGTGATTTTCCTTTAACAGTCTCTAAATATCCGAAATAGCCGCGCAGAACCTCCGGAGCCTGTCTCATGTATTCAATTCTCATTGACCTCTACCCTCAATTATACAAAATATTCATTTTGTATAATTATATCACCGGAATTTTTCGGTGTCAAGAGCTATCCGAAGATAATCCCCCAGCACCGTAAATTATTCAAAAATCGGTATAAAACCGCCAAAATCAATCAGGGCACCATTACACAGCGAAACAGCTTCGCAATTATTGCTTTCGATAAAGCTCACGATTTGTTTGCCATCGGAATGTCTATACGGATTTCCGCAAAATGCCATTGTATTTTCGGAAAGCTTACCGCATGCGCCTCCGATAAAACCGTAATTATATCCCGGAAGCTGTATGCTTCCCGGTTTGATTATCAAAATATAGCAATCGTTTTCAAGGGCTTTTGCGATAGTTTTATCTGCTGTGATTATTGCATCAGATGAAACTATCGCAGTTGAGCATTTTGCATATCCCTGATTAACTGTCCTTATTTCAATTGAATTTTGATGTGCGTATTCAACAACGGAATGTGAACAATCTTTACCGGAAACTAAGATGTTCTTTAATACAAAACAATTCAGCAGACAGTCGCCGGGATATGAATTATTCGGGACTTCGTTAATAAGGCGAACATCGTAGCCGTCAATATTCAGACCTTGGTTTGTTGTAAAAACTACCCTATTCCCTATGTGACAGCATTGCACATCTGCGTGAGAACACACAGGCTGCGGCAGTCTTATATCATCGCAAATCGTTATTGCTTCTACCCCACGCTCAAGCAAAGGTTTCAATATTCTACTGTTGTCTCCGCAAATAACAGTTTTGACATTTTTGTAAGGCAAATGCGGAAGCCTGATAATTTCCATAAATAACAATCTCCAATAAAGCGAATAATCGGAATATATGGGGTAAAATAATCACGAAATCTTCAATTTAAGGTGATTTGCGATGAATTTTATACCATGTACAAGCGAATGCCGCTATCAGTTTGACGGACGGTGTGAGCTTACAGGCACGACATCAATATTAAGTGATAATGCCGGACAATGTCCGTTTTATAAAAAGCGCGATTCCGAATTTTTATTCCCCGGTAACGGTTTTCCTGCCGATACTAACGCAGTGCGGCGGCAACCTCAGCTATATCATCGGTACCGATAAGCTTGATTTTGCTGTCAGACGGAAGATGCACGGTTTCAGCGTTGTGCCTTGGCAGAATACAGCGTTTAAAGCCCAAACGTTCCGCTTCCTTAATTCTTGTTTCCGCATGAGCTACGCTGCGGATTTCTCCTGCTAATCCCAGCTCACCGAAAATTACAACGTCCTCGTTTATAACAGTATCGGTCAGACTGCTAATGAGTGCTGCTGCAACCGCCAGGTCTGCCGCAGGCTCATCCAGTCTCAATCCGCCTACAATATTTACATAAGTATCGGATTTATGAAAAAGGTATCCGCCGCGTTTTTCCAGCACAGCTATCAGCAAAGCAAGGCGGTTGTGGTCAAAGCCGGTGGTCATTCTTCTGGGATTTTCATATGCGGAGGAACAGGCAAGTCCCTGAACCTCTGCTAAAATGGGTCTTGTTCCCTCCATAACACATGCAACGCACGACCCGGAAGCACCTGTCGGTCTGCCGGAAAGCAGCATCATCGAGGGATTTTCCACCTCAATCAGTCCGTGGTCGCTCATTTCAAAAACGCCGATTTCGTTTGTTGAGCCGTAACGGTTTTTAACTGCCCGGAGTATTCTGTATGACATATTTCTGTCACCCTCAAAATAGAGAACAACGTCAACTATGTGCTCAAGTACTTTAGGTCCTGCCAGAGCGCCGTCCTTATTAACATGCCCGACAAGAAAAACCGGTATATCTTTCTGTTTGGCAACAGCGGTCAGATAGTTTGTGGATTCTCTTATTTGAGTGACACTTCCGGGAGAAGATGTAACGCTGGAAACACCCATGGTCTGTATGGAGTCGATAATAACAATATCCGGCTTCATACTGCCGATATGCTCCGCGATTATTTCAACGCTTGTTTCGGTGAGAATAAAAAGCGAATCCGAGGTGACGCCTAATCTCATGGCGCGCAGCTTAATCTGCTTTGCGGACTCCTCACCCGAAACATAGAGAACTCGCTGACCGTTGCCCAAATGCTGGCATATTTGAAGCAGAATAGTTGATTTTCCTATTCCGGGGTCACCGCCGACGAGGATTATCGAGCCTTTAACAATACCGCCGCCCAAAACCCTGTCAAGCTCGCTTAAACCGGTGTTGTAGCGAAATTCGGCGTTTGTCTCAATCTCACCGATGCGGCGCGGCGATTCACCGTAAGCTGCCGCAGTGCGCATGGGAGCGGTACTTTCAGCCTGCTTCACAACCTCCTCAAAGGTGTTCCATTCGCCGCAGTGCGGACATTTACCAAGCCACTTCGAGTTTTCGTATTCGCAATTTGTGCAGACATAAACGCTTCTTGCCTTTGCCATTATTTACACATCCTTTAGGTATGTTAACAGCGCCGTTGAAATTGTCAGCGCAAGCATATCCTGATATTCCTCGGAGCACAGCAGAGCTTCCTCGTCGCTGTTTGATAAAAAACCGCACTCAACCAGCACCGCAGTGTTTTTTGCATTATAGAAAAGATAGAGATTACTGCCTGCTTCGGTAATAGTACGCGGCTTACCTGCACGCATTTGAGCGTTAAGTGCGTCCTGAATATATGAAGCAAGCACACGGCTGGATTCATTGTTTGGCGAATAAAAAACCTCTGCACCGCGTACAGACGGAATGTTGATAGTATTTTGATGTATGCTTATAAGAATGGAATTCGGATAAAGCTGTGTCAGCTTCAACCGATTTTTTAAATCGCTTGCCTTTTTCTGCCTTACCGTTGCCGCATCGGGGTCATGAATGGAAATATCCGTTTCCCTTGTCATTATAACCTTAAAGCCCAGAACAGTAAGCTTATTTCGCAGTTTGAGGGCAATTTGCAAATTTATATCCTTTTCCACAGTTCCGGAAACGCCGACAGCACCGCCGTCTATTCCTCCGTGACCGGCATCAATTATAATCACCGGCTTAACGGAAAGCCTGCCTGTGCTTGTATATGCAGATGAATCTTTATCTGCGGCGGAAAAAGCCAGAACAAAGGCAGCAAGCAGAAAGACCGCAACCGTTGCGGCAATAATTGCAGTTCTTTTCATATTATCCCTCCGCTACAATAATATAACGGAGGGATTGGATTTATTACTTCTCGGAAAGCATTTGAGCGGCAGTTTGAAGCACGGCATCGGTAATGCTGTCACCGCCGATAATCCGGGCAATTTCATGCTTTCTTTCTTCAAAATCGAGTGTTTGCACATTTGTTGAGGTCTTGCCGTTTTCAATCCGCTTGCTTATAAAAAGCTGTGAGCTTGCACGTGCCGCGATTTGTGCAAGGTGTGTAACACAGATTATCTGACGGGCAGACGAAGCTTCATTAAGCTTCTGAGCCACTTTCTGAGCTGCCTTTCCGCTGATACCGGTGTCGATTTCGTCAAATATAAGAGTATCAACATCGTCTTTATCGGCAAGGACATTTTTAAAAGCAAGCATTATTCTGCTAAGCTCACCGCCTGATGCGATTTTAGCAAGAGGCTTTGCGCTTTCGCCTACATTGGTACATATTAAAAACTCAATTTTGTCACAGCCGTTTTCGGTCAGGTTAGTGCGTTCCGCTTTGACGGACAGCTTTACGGAAGGCATATCCAGAAACGCAAGCTCCTCCTCTACCCTTTTTGTAAATGTGTCTGCCGCACGCAGACGTGAATCTGTGATGAGCTTTGCCGCGCTCTCAAGCTTTTTAAGCGTTTCAATACGCCGTTCTTCAAGCTCACTGCGGATAAGCTCGCTGTTGTCAAGTGCATCAAGCTCGGCACTTGCCGCCTCAAGATAGTCAATA
Source organism: uncultured Eubacteriales bacterium (assembly GCA_964500965.1). Classification (GTDB taxonomy): domain Bacteria; phylum Bacillota; class Clostridia; order Oscillospirales; family Acutalibacteraceae; genus JAISGQ01. The sequence continues at coordinate 13,465 of CAZCQZ010000015.1, forward strand.
GCCGCCTTTTCCGAACCGTATCGCTTGATTATTTTTTCAAGGACAGCCAGCCTGTTTTCCGTCATTTCAAGCTCGTTCGGGTCAAATTCAAGGGCTGACAGCTCGGCACGCAGAGAATCGGCAATATCGTCAAGCTCATAGCTCAGCTCGGAAAGCCGTGCGGATAGATTTACAGCCGGAGGAAAGCTGCCGGAAATCACACCCGTTTCCTCACAGGCAAAAGAAACCGCTTCACATGCGCCGTTTGAATCCTCGTCACCTCTGAGCGCGGCAACTGCCGCAGAAAGAGAACGTCTGATATTTTCAAAATTCAGGAATACGTTTCTTTTTTCCGCAAGCTCCGCGGCTTCACCGTCCCTGAGGTCGGCATTGCTCAGTTCGTCAATTCGGTATCGAAGCATGTCGGCTTTGTTCTGTTTGTCCTTTTCATTTGCTTCAAGCTTTATGATTTCGGCACGTATCTGCCTGTATTCATTGTAAATTGTTTTGTAGTTACTAATCAAGTCGCTGTTTTCAGCCAGAGCGTCGACATAGGTTATGTGTGTTTCGGGGTTTAACAAGGCGGTCGTTTCGTGTTGACCGTGAATGTTTATAAGATGCTTTCCTATATCTTTTAATGCCGAGACATTGACCGGTCTGCTGTTTATACGGCACTGATTTTTTCCGTCCTCACGAAGCTCTCTTGATAGAATGAGAGTGCCGTCATCGGTATCAATACCGTACTCATTCGCCGCGTCCAGTGCGGCTTTTCCGATATTTTCAAACTGCGCACTGACAAACGCTCTGTCAGTTCCGGTTCTGATGAGGTCGCGACTTGTTCTGCCGCCGAGAACGGCATTTATTGAGTCGATAATAATTGATTTACCTGCGCCTGTCTCACCGGTAAGAGCGTTAAATCCGTCATCAAATTCACAGTTGACCTGTTCGATGACCGCAATGTTTTCAATATATAAATGACTAAGCATTTGCTCACCTTCCGAAGTGCCTGTTAAGTGTTGTCACCAGGTATTCAGCATTTTCAATGTCCTTGCAGAGAACAAAAATCGTGTCATCACCGGCAAGTGTGCCGACAACATTTTCAAAATGCATGGAATCCATTGATGCACACACCGCCTGAGCCATACCGGTGTGGCAGTGAAGACATACTATATTCATCGCGCAGTCTATGGAAATTACCGCATCATTAAACATGGTAAGAAATTTTGAAGGCATATCGGGATTTTCCTGAGTGGGAGCTGCATATCTGTATTTTCCGTCTGCACCCAGACTTTTGACAAGTCTAAGCTCTCTTATATCTCTGGAAATTGTCGCCTGAGTAGCCGCGAAGCCCTCGGAGCGGAGCATACTCAGCAAATCCTCCTGAGTTTCGATGCTTTTGTTTTTTACAAGTTCAACAATTTTAAGCTGTCTTTTAGTTTTCATCTTTCCTCAATCCTTAAATTTTGTTTTGATTACATCATAGAAGCAGTCGTCCTTGATGCGTATAAGCTTTGCGTAAAGCTCGGAACGCCGCAGTTCAATGCAGCCGCCTTTTGGAATGGCAATTTCATCTTCACCGTCAACGGTGAGAAAAATTTCAGAATTGTTAAAGTCCGCTCCTCTTGCTTTCAGTACGGAATTTTTAGAGAGAATCATAGGTCTTGAAAGAAGTGAGTGCGAGCATATCGGGGTAAGCTGAATACAGTTGATAAGAGGGTCGATAATCGGACCGCCTGCAGAAAATGAGTAAGCGGTAGAGCCGGTAGGTGTTGAGAAAATAATGCCGTCGGCACGGCAATCAATTGTCGTGTTTTCGTTAAGGTCAATAACAAGGTCGAGAATACGGGATTGAGCACCTCTGGAAATTACCGCGTCATTAAGCGCGTACATGGTATTTACGGCTTTGCCGCTGCCGTCGAGGACTGTGACGTCCAGCATCATTCTGTTTTCGGTTGTGTAGCTGTTGTCTGTCAGCGATGAAAGCGATTCAAGCTCATCTCTTTCAAGTCCCGACATAAACCCGAGCCTGCCTGCGTTTATACCCAAAACCGGCTTGCCGTAAAGAGCGGCAGCCTTTGCTGTTCTCAGGGTTGTACCGTCTCCGCCGACGGTGATGACTATATCGCATTGTGATATACGGTCAAGGTCGTCCTTTGAAAATACCCTTGAAAAACCGGTTTCCGATGAAAGTATATCGACATAAACGCCAAGATTGAGGAGCTTTTCACGCACATCGTTGGTACATTTCAGCGCATCGGTTTTGTCATAGTTGGGTATGATAAGTATTCTCACCTGAGGCTCACCTGCTTCCCTCCGTCAAGCTCCCTGTGAGAGTTTGCGACAGTATCCCTGATGATTTCATCGGGATACATTTCGGCAGTTTCGTTTTTTTCGGCGTAAGCAAGGTATTCTATATTGCCCTCCGGACCTCTGATAGGCGAAAAATCCAGAGCAAGCACATTAAAGCCGTTTTCGTACATGAAGTTCAAAACTTTGGTAATTACCTCATAATGAATTTCAGGTTCACGGACAACACCTTTTTTGCCGACCTTCCCCTTTCCGGCTTCAAACTGCGGCTTGATAAGGCACATTACCCTGCCGTTATCCGCAAGCAGATTTCTTATAACCGGCAGAACAAGCGTAAGGGATATAAACGAAACATCAACGCTTGAAAAGTCTATGGCGTCGGGTATTTGCTCTTTGGTCACGTATCTTATATTTGTGCGTTCAAGGTTAATCACCCGACTGTCACTGCGAAGCTTCCAGTCAAGCTGACCGTAGCCGACATCAACGGAATACACTTTCTCGGCTCCGTTTTGCAGCATACAATCGGTAAACCCTCCGGTGGAAGCACCAACGTCCATACATGTTTTGCCGTTTAAGTCAATGGCAAATTCATGCATGGCTTTTTCAAGCTTTAATCCGCCTCGGCTGACATATTTGAGTGTTTCACCGCGCACTTCTATTTTATCATCGGGCTTAACTTCATCACCGGCTTTAAGTGCCTTTTGGTTGTTGACATATACAATGCCCGACATTATCAGAGCTTTTGCACGTTCCCGACTTTGAACAAGTCCGCGTGACACCAGCTCTGTGTCAAGTCTGAGTTTATCTTTCATTTGCTTACCTCTCGAAGAATATCGGTAATAGATTTCAAATCAAGCTCAAGTCCGGCAAGTGCCGAAGCAACAGCGGCTTGCGGAACAAACCTGTCATCAATGGCACGATGTATAAATCTGCCGCTGTAGCCGTGCTCCAGGAGTGTTGAGCCGAAATACTCTCCCACTCCGCCGCGTTTCATGCCTTCCTCAAAAAACACTATGCTGTCATATTGCATGGCTTTTTCAACGCAAAGGTCATCAATACGGTTTATCAGTAACAGCTTTAAAACCGAAATATCAATCCCCTCCGATTGCATCTTTCTCTGAACGGAGAGAAGTGTTCCGCCAAGTCTGCCATAACTGACCGCAAGAACTTTGCTTCCGCTTTCGGAATAGAAAAAATCATCATTGTTCAATTTAAGTCCGTCAGGTATCGGGCTTTCCGTTCCTCTGGAAAATCTTATTGCGGCAGGACCGTTGATTTCAATACATTTTTGCAAACAACCGGAAATCTCGGAAAAATATGCAGGCGAATACACATTGAAATTAGGTATGGGCAAAAGCATTGCGGCATCGAAAACACCGTTATGCGTTTCACCGTCTTCTCCGACAATGCCCGCTCTGTCGATTATCAGCGTTACATTATTGCCGGAAATGGCAACATCGTGTATAAGCTGGTCGTAGGCTCTTTGCAAAAAGCTTGAATACACCGCAAAAAACGGTTTCATTCCATTTGCCGCAAGCCCTGACGCAAATGTTACAGCATGTCCCTCGGCAATGCCGACATCGTAAAACCTGTGACGAAATTTCTCGGCAAAAGCATCAAGCCCCGTGCCTGATTTCATGGCCGCAGTGACTGCGCATATTTTATTGTCCTTTTCCGCAAGCTTGCAAAGCTCGTCGCCGAAAACCGACGAAAATGTCGCTCCGCTGAAATTCGGCTCTCCGGAATCCGGGTCAAAGGCAGATATGCCATGGAATTTTCTGGGCATTTTTTCAGCATGTGAATACCCCTTGCCCTTTAAAGTGCAAATGTGCACAAGCACAGGTCTGCCAAGATTTTTTGCGGTTTCAAGCACACGTTCAAGCAGTTGCTCGTTGTGGCCGTCTACCGGTCCCATATACAAAAAGCCCATATCCTCAAACATTGAGCTTTTGTATAGAGTATTTTTAATGGCCTTTCGCGAAGTCAGAAGCATTTTATTTATTTTTTTGCCAACCAGCGGTATTGCGCCGAAAACCTTTGCAACACCGGACTTAAAGCGAAAATAGCCCTTTTTGGTGCGAAGCACCGCAAGATGTCGTGCGACTGCACCTACGTTTTTGTTTATGGACATACGGTTGTCGTTCAACACAACGACAAGTCTGTTTTTACTTCGACCTGCATTGTTCAGCCCCTCATAGGCAAGACCGCCTGTAAGCGCACCGTCACCGATAACCGCAACAACGCACCCGTCCTGACCGGACAGCTTTTTTGCCTCAGCCAGACCCAGTGCCGCAGAAATTGATGTACTGCTGTGCCCCGAAATAACAGGGTCGTGAACGCTTTCGGAGGGCTTCGGAAATCCCGACAAACCGCCCTCGGTACGAAGCGTTGAAAAACGTTCACGCCGTCCGGTGATAAGCTTATGAGTGTAGCACTGATGTCCGACATCAAAAACAAACCGGTCTACAGGCGAATCGAAAACACGGTGCATTGCAACCGTAAGCTCCACAACACCGAGATTTGAAGCAAGATGACCGCCGGTGTGAGAAACCGTCTGAATCAGATAATCTCTGATTTCGGCACACAGCGTATCAATCTGCTTTTTGTCAAGACTTTTAAGGTCGGCAGGTGAATTTATGCCGTCAAGTAGTTCATAAGACATAAGCAATCTCTTTTCGTTTAAGCGATTCTTGTTTCCAGTTTCTTTGCAAATTCAATAAGAAAATCGGTATCGGAAAAGCATTTTAGACTTTCGCAAGCCTTACGGGTGTGTTCTTTTGCAAGAAGCTTCGCTTTCTCAATGCCCAGCAGTGAAACGCTGTTTGCCTTTTGCTTTTCCGCATCGCTTCCGATAGGCTTGCCGACCTTTTCAAAATCACCTACAGCGTCAAGAACATCGTCTATTATTTGAAATGCCATTCCCAGCTCGTAACCGTAAGTATCTGCCGCGGCGATTTGCTCGGCACTTGCGCCGGCAACGATACAGCCGATTTTGCAGGCGGCCTGAATGAGAGCGCAGGTTTTTCCCTTAAACATCAGCAGCATATTTTCAAAATCAGGCTCGCGACCTTCGGATTCAATGTCAATAACCTGACCGCCAATCATGCCGCACATTCCGCTGTTCTCGGACAGTACCGAAACTGCCTTTGCCCTGTTTTCCGCCGCAATCTCATTTGCGTTCGCAATCATGCCGAATGCAAGCGTAAGCAATGCATCACCGGCAAGCAACGCAGTGGCTTCGTCAAAGGCAACGTGACAGGAGGGCTTGCCTCTGCGGAAATCATCATCGTCCATGCAGGGCAGGTCATCGTGAATGAGCGAATATGTGTGAATGCATTCAACGGCACAGGCGGCAGGAATCGCAAAGCCGTAACTGCCTTTGCACAACCGCGCAAATTCCAGTGTAAGCACCGGACGAACGCGCTTACCTGCATTAAGCAGGCTGTACCGCATTGCATCAAGCAGTGATGACGGCGCGTTTACATTTGAAAGCGACGATTTGAGAAAGGCTTCAATATCGGCAAGATATTCTTTTTTGTAATCATTCATCGCCGTTTACCTCCCCAATATCGGAAAGCCTTGCGATTTTGCACTGTGCTTCATTCAGCGCAGAATTGCAGAAAGCGATAAGCTTTGTTGCTTCTTCGTAAAGCTCGATTGATTTTTCCAGTGCCGCACCCTCACCGAGAAGTGCGGATATTTCTTCCAAACGCTTCATTGCATCTTCAAAAGTCATTTTATTCATTGTAATCCACCGATAATTTATTTATTTTACATTGCGCGATACCGTCATGGAATTTCAGGGTTATATCGTCACCCTCACAAAGCTGTGAAGCCGAAGAAACCACCGAGCTGTCTTTGTATGCAACACTGTATCCGCGCATCATAACGGCAATGGGGCTCAATGCCTCTATAGCCGAGCTGACGGCGGCAAGCTTTGCACCTGACTGCATGACAGCCGATTTGTATTTGTGTTCTATGTCTGTGCCGAGAATATCAAGCTTTTGCGCGCATACATCAATCGCGCCGAAAGGACTTTTCAAACAAGACAGTGAAGTTATTGCATTTAGCGAAAGACGTGAACGCTCAATTTTATCGCTTACGGCACGAAGCATTGAAGCGGCATGAGCATCAAGCAGTCCTTTAAGCTTTTCTTTGTCAGGTACGGCAATTTCCGCGCCGACGGACGGAGTTGGCGCACGCATATCGGCGGCGAAATCGCACAGCGTAAAATCCGTTTCGTGACCGACCGCGCTGATAATCGGGATTTTCGATGCGGCTACGGTACGTACAAGCTGCTCGTCGTTAAAGCACCACAGGTCTTCTATTGAGCCGCCGCCACGACCGACAATCATCACATCACAGGCGTTTTTTTCGTTCATGTCGTTTATAGCCTTTACGATAGTCGGTGCGGCATCGGCACCCTGAACTAGCACCGGCGCAAAAACGACACGTGCACAGGGAAAACGCCTTGAAAGCACACTGAGAATGTCCCTTACTGCGGCACCGGTCGGAGATGTTACAACACCGACTTTTTCGGGATAACGCGGAAGCGGACGTTTTCGCGAAGCATCAAAAAGCCCCTCGCTTTCAAGCTTGGTTTTAAGCTTTGCGTATGCGGCGAACAACGCGCCCTCACCGTCCGGCGAAAGCTGTTCGACATATAACTGATATGTTCCTGCCGCCGGATAGACGGAAATTCTGCCTCTTGCAACAACGTTCATACCGTTTTCCGGCATGAATTTCAGCAGTCGATTACTGCCGCGGAACATAGCCGCAGATATTGCCGAATCCCTATCTTTCAGGGAAAAATACATATGTCCTGACGAATGATGCTTAAAATTTGATATTTCACCGGTGATTGTAACATCGGTGAGTATTTCGTCGGAATCCATCAGGCTTTTAAGGTAGCCGTTAATCTGCGATACAGTTAATCTCTGCAAGCTATTCACCTGCCTTGTGAGCCAGCAGAGCTATTCCGCAGGCATTGTCGGTAGAATATTCGGGAGCTGCAAAGTGTGCGCCGAATTTATTTTCAAAGGATTCTCTGATGATTGAATTTGACATAACGCCGCCTGCAAAGAGAAGCGGCAGTTTTTCTTTTTCGAGAAGCCTTTCGGCAATTGATTCCAGCGAAACGCGCACGTATTCAAGACAGGTTCGCGCAACAAGTGCAGGCTCTGCCCCACTTTCGACCAATGCACGGCATTTGTTTTCCACACCGGAAAGGCAACAATCAAGCCCTTTCATTGTGGGCTTGCATTTTACATTGTCGGTGCATTGCAAGGCAAGCTGTTCAAGATGTATACCGCCGGGAAATGGCAGTCCCAGCATGTTTGCCGTTCTGTCAATAACCTGACCTGCTTTTAAATCAAGCGAGCCTGCAAGCTTTTCTTCGGCAAAGCCGTGAGAATTTCTCGTAACAAGCAACGCTTCCGTTGTTCCGCCGGAAACATGAAAAGCGTAAAACCTGTCTCCGATACTGTCGTAGCAGTCGGCGGAATACAAAGCGGCGGCAATGTGCCCCTCCTGATGAGAAAAGCGGTAAAGAGGTACATTCAATGCCGACGCAAGAGTTTCGGCAAAGGAGATACCCACTTCAAAGCAGGGCATATACGAGCCGTCAACCGGTCTGGGTCTTGTGGAAACTCCTATACAGCCGATTTGGGCATCACAGGCTCCGAACAGCTCCGAAGCAAGGGGAGCAATTTGCTTAACGTGGTGAAAAACCGCGTCATTCTGCCTGACCCCAAGCTCACCTTCTTTAACGGGAAGAAGCTTCTTTTTTGAAAGCATGGAATGATTTTCCGGAAAATAAAACGCGGTCGATGTTGTGTAATTACTTGTATCAATGCCAAGACAGGCTTTCATTTACTTTACCTCTTTTGAAAGCGCGCTGAGTACGCCGTTAATAAACGCGGCTTCCTCCGGCGTTGAATATTTTTTTGCTATGACAACAGCCTCGTTAATGGAAACCGGTGCATCAATTTCATTGTCAAACAGGATTTCATAAGCTGCGATTCTCATAACCGCTCTTGCGACATGAGATACGCGGCTACTGCTTCTGCCCTTGAGATTTCGGTCAATTGCGGCATCAACGGCTTCGATATTTTCAAAGATGTTTTCAACCTTTGCCTTGACTTCCTCCTCAAGCATAAGGTCACGGCTTTCGAGCGCCAGCGACACTATTTCGGGAATTTCATAACCTGTGAATGATTTTTCAAAAACAAGCAGAAATGCCTGCTCTCTGTTTTTTCTTCTGCTCACTGTAAAAGTCCTCCGTATACACGTATTTGCGCGTGTTTTTTCAAATGTCTGTCAAACAAACATATTATAACACATAATGAATATACACACAATATATTCATTATTAAAAAATTGATAATTACGCTCCTTTTACGCAAAATATCGGTAAAAGGAGCGTTAAAAATGATAAAGCTATGTTGTTTTTTTGAAAATACCGATGATGCCGAATTTGCAAAAGCAAGGATTCTGCATTGCTGTGGCGGCGAATGTGACATAACGTCAAGCTGCGAAATCACTTCCGAGGCAGAGCCGATTTACCGATTACCGTCACCTTTAGCTGAAAACGGCATGTGGCAGATGATTACGCCGATACTCCCCGAAAAGCGTGAAAACAAGGATAACAGATGCAAGCTTACCTATATCGGTTTTGAAGAACAGGCGAAAGCGGCCGAAGCTCTGCTTATAAATCTTCGTGTAAGCGGTATTGAAAAATCCGGGTTTCCGAGAGGCTGACCTATTTTGCGGTTTGGCAAAACACGGTTTCGATTATTTTATCGCATTCCGCCGGTGAATAGGAAAACGTATCAATATGGTCGCCGGTGAAAAAATATTTCGGTTTACCCGGCGGATTATCGGCGCGGAAAGTATCGACAAGTACAAGCTTAACTTTCATTCGTTCCGGGATAATGCTTTTAATGTAAACACTTGCAAATTGCCCAACCGCAACACCGTCCCGACATTCCGCAAGTCCGGCAAGATTCGGCGCAATTTCAACAAAAATGCCGTAGCTCTCAATTGAGCGAACAACACCTGTGACCGTCTCCCCTACATTAAATTGCCGTGCGTTTTCAAGCCATGTTCCCAGCAGCTCACGATGTGACAAAGCAACACGTCCGTCACCCTCGTTATCCTTGATGACCGCGCGTATTTCCATGCCCACCGAAAGTCTGTCGCCGGGGTGAGAAATACGTGAAACGGAAATCAGGTCAATGCTTATCATAGACGGCAATCCGCAACCGATGTCAACGAAAGCGCCAAAGGGTTCAAGGTGAGTGACTGTTGCATCAATGACATCGCCTGACATCAGTTTGCTTATGTAACTGCGTACACAATCCTCCTGAACCGCACGTCGCGAAAGCATGGCGTAGGGCACGCCGTTTGAATCTGCGGCGATGCTTTCAACGTAAAAGCAGACAGGTTTTCCGACCCTGGAAATCACCGCAATATCACGTACTCTGCCCTCGGCAATCCCCCTTGCGCCGTCTTCGCGTCTGATGATGCCTTTCATACAACCGAGGTCAACAATGAGATTGTGTTTTCCGTCGCACAGAACCGCATTCGCTTCGACAATGCGCCTTTCCGCCATTGCCCTTGAAAGAGCCGCACATGATGAAAGAGCCGCCGTATTTTCAGGCGTATGAATAAGCCTGCCCTCAGGCATGAATTTTTGCATAAATAAACCTCCCGCATATTTCTAGTCCGTAAAATATATGCAGGAGGTTCAGATTTCATTCAATAATGTTAAATATCTTATGTCAACTGATTATGTCTATAACAATGGGCTGTTTTTCGGTTGGCTTTTCCGATATGATGTATGCGTCTGCAAGCATGTCGGACACCTTTGCGGCACAGTCGATTCTGTTTGTGAATATTGTTGCGATAGCTTCGTCGGCTTCAACATGGTCGCCGACTTTTTTTCGGAGTATTATTCCGGCGTCGTGGTCAATAACATCATTTTTTTCAGCTCTGCCTGCGCCCAAAAGCACACAGCAATCACCGACTTTTTCGGCGTTAATGTGTTTGACATAACCGGACTGCCCGGCAAACACATCTTTGCACAGCGCACACTTATTATCGGTGGCATCAATTGCGTTGATATCTCCGCCCTGAGCCGTAATCCATTCATTAAACTTCTGTAAAGCCATTCCGCTTGACAGTGCAAAAGTGGCTTTGTTACGGCTTTCTTCGCTATTCCACCCATGAACAAGGGAAAGCATTTCGGAAGCAAGAGTAATACTCACTTCTCTTAAATCCTCCGGACCGTTACCACGCAAAACGTCAAGTGCTTCCTTAACCTCAATCATGTTGCCGATACCGAATCCCAGCGGCTCGTCCATATTCGTAAGCACCGCACGGACTTTTCTGCCATAGTGTTCGCCGATTATTATCATTGTCTCGGCAAGCTTTCGCGCTTCGTCAACGGTTTTCATAAATGCGCCGCTTCCGATCTTTACGTCAAGGACAATTGAGTGAGCGCCGGCGGCAAGTTTTTTGCTCATTATGCTGGAGGCAATAAGCGGAATACTGTCTACTGTTGCGGTAACATCTCTCAGCGCATAAAGCATTTTGTCCGCAGGTGCAAGGTTTTTGCTTTGACCGATTACTGCAATACCGTGATTTTTTGCGGTTGACATAAATTCTTCCGATGTCATTTCCGTCTTATATCCCGAAATACTTTCCAGTTTATCAACCGTGCCACCGGTATGCCCCAGCCCACGACCGGACATTTTTGCCGTAATTGCGCCAAGGGAAGCTACAACAGGTGCAACGATGAGTGTAGTCTTGTCACCCACTCCTCCGGTTGAGTGCTTATCCACGGTTTTATTTCCGAATGAGGACAAATCCAGCATATCCCCCGATTTCGCCATTGCATCGGTTAAAACCGCAGTTTCTTCGTCAGTCATGCCTTTGAAAAATATTGCCATACAAAGAGCAGACATCTGATAATCCTTGATTTCGCCTTTTACATATCCGTCAATTGCGCTGTAGATTTCCTCCGGGGTAAGCTCACCGCCATTGCGTTTTTTACGGATAATATCATACATGTGCATGAAAAATCTCCTCCTTTGTTAAAGAGATACAGCGGTATCCAATGCAATTTCCATCATTTGTCCGAATGTATTCTGACGTTCCTCTGCGGTAAGCTCCGCACCTGTGAGAATATGGTCTGATATGGTGCATATGGCAAGAGCGTTTTTGCCGAGCTTTGCGGCGTTCATATAAAGTGCGGCGGCTTCCATTTCAATTGCCATAACGCCCATTCTTGCCCAGCGTTCCGTTGCGGTTTCGTCGTCATTGTAGAAAGTATCGGAAGAAAGCAGGCTTCCCACATGATATACCGCTCCGTGTTTTTTACACTGCTCAACGGCTTTTTCCAAAAGCCCGTAGCTGCAAATCGGCGCAAATGTTCCGGGCATTTTATACTGAGAAGCATAATTTGAATTAGTGCAGGCACCCATGCCGACTACAATATCTCTTACGTTAATATGGGGATTGATAGCTCCTGCCGAGCCGATTCTGAGAATATTATCCACATCGTAGAAGGAAAAAAGCTCATAGCTGTAGATGCCCATAGACGGCATACCCATGCCGCTTGCCATAACAGAAACCCTTTTGCCTTTATAAATTCCGGTATACCCCTGTATTCCCCTGATATTATTAACAAGTGTACAATCGGAAAGATAGGTTTCTGCAATAAACTTTGCTCTCAGAGGGTCGCCGGGCATAAGTACCGTTTTGGCAAAATCTCCCGTTTTTGCGCTGTTGTGTGCAGTAGGCATAATTTATTCTCCTTTCAGCATTTGAACAAGCTTGACTATCCTGCTTGTGCCGAGCCGTTCGGCACCGAGCGACAGAAAAAGCTCGGCGTCCTCAAGGCTTGAAATTCCGCCGGCAGCCTTGATTTTAAGCGGCTTTTTAACGTGCTCGGCAAACAGGCGAATATCATCGGCAGTAGCACCGCCGGTTGAAAATCCGGTAGAGGTTTTAATAAAATCCGCATCGGATTCGCTGACAATTTCACACATCTTAATTTTTTCTTCATTTGTTAAAAGGCAGGTTTCGATTATAACCTTTAACAGCTTTCCGTTACACGAAGCCTTTACCTGATTTATTTCATCAAGTACTCTGTCAAAGTGCCCTGCTTTTATGTCACCGATATTCACAACCATATCCACTTCATCTGCACCGTTGCATACGGCATCGTGAGCTTCAAAGCATTTTGCGGCAGTTGTGGAATAACCGTTGGGAAAGCCGATAACGGTGCATATCGGAAGTCTGCCGTTGACATATTCCGATGCCTGCTTTACGAACGAAGCAGGTATGCACACGGAAGCAACGGAATATTCTATTCCCTCATCGCATAGCTTTTTTATCTGCTCCCAGGTGCAGTCCTGCTTTAACAGTGTGTGGTCGCAGGCGGAAAGAATTTTAGAAATGTCAATACTCATAGAAACTACCTCGTTTATTATTGATATTTGAAATCCGCTGTGTTATTATTATCATAAAGATAAATATAAGGCGGTGTATTTAATGAGTGATTTTGAAGAACAATTCCTTGAACAGCTTTCACGGGCAAGAGCAAGACTTGAGGGAAAAGAAGCGTACGATGATGAAGCAATTGCCAATGAATTTGACCCGGACGCGGAAGTTGAATACAGTGAAAACACCGATTACGATGAAGCTACGAAAACTGAGCCGATTGAAAAGAATGCCGAAAAACCGGTCAGTACGCCTGTTGTGGCTGAGGCTAAGCCGATTAAAGACAGCTCACGTGAAAAAGGCGAATACATTTCGGTTATTTGGGGTTCTGTCGCTGTTGCAATTGCGGTTGTTCTCTCCTGTCTGAAAATTTTTGTCGGCAGCAGTTCATCGGCATGGCAGTTTTTCAGCGAGTATTCGCCGTTTGCAGGTCTTGTCTGCGGAGCATCGGCAATGATTTTCGGCGCACTTCGTGTTAAAAAGAATAAAAAAGGTACTGCCGCAATCCTGCTTGGACTGCTTGCAATTTTAATCGCGGTGCTGATTTAAAATATTATGGGGGTGTAAAAGCATCCCCATTTTTTTATAACTCCGCTTCGACCACAACGCCGGCGGCAAGGGAACGTTTGACATCAATTAGTCGCTGATTTCCCGACCCTCTGAAAAGCAGTTCAAGGCTTCTCTTTTCGAGTTCAAAAGGTCCGTCCACAAGAACAGAGCATTTTCCCAAAAGCTCAAGCCACGCTTTTCTTGACTTGCCCCCCTCAAGAAGCTGTTCAAAGGTATAGCCGCTGTAGGCAAAAATATCATACCCCAAAGCAGTAACCTTTTCCGCAAAATCAAGAAGTGCCTCTGCCTGGTCAAAAGGCTCTCCGCCTGATAACGTTACACCTTTGAGTAATGGATTCTTAACGATTTCGGCAATAATTTCATCTGTATCAGCCCAATATCCGCCGTTTGGGTCGTGGGTTTGAGGGTTGTGACACCCCTTACAGTGGTGATTACAGCCCTGCGTAAAAATTACATATCTAAAGCCCGGACCGTCTACAATTGATTCCGGTTCGATGCCCGAAAGCTTTATTTTGCTCAACTTAAAACACCTCGTAGAATACTATTTTTCGTTCTCCTTAGATTCTTTGATAATGTCCCTTGCAAGCACTGCAAAGGAAGCGTTCATGTAGGGATAAACATACAGCACGGGAACGATGAGAACGCAGGAAACGATTAAAGGAATAAAGCTTACGGCAAGGGCGATTACACGTCCTGTCTGTCCGCTCATAAGCTCTTTTGAGTGGGAAAAGCAGTGATTTATCTTTTTCATTCCCTTATCAAAATCGTTCATTGACGCGAACAGATAGTCCGCAAGGAAATATTTAAGCATCAGGAGAATGAAAAGAATTATTCCCAGCAACAGCAAAAATGCAGTAACCGCAAGGTACAGTATCGCTTTGTTGCGGTCGGTTATAATGCCTGTCCGATTGTATAGTGAAAACTGATAAACCGTAAGGCTTAATGCGGCAAAAGCGGCAATAAACGAGATTATGCCGTAAAAAATCTGACGTAAAACTTTTCCGATGCGGAACATCAGAAAGGAAATATATGCCGAATTTGTTCTGTAATAGAAAAACATTCTGGAAAGATATGTTTTTGACCCTTTTGCCACACTGTAATACCATCTGTACTGTCCCTGCTGCAAAGGCGATATGACAAGAAATCTGAGTAACAGGAAAAGCAGCGTTATTAACTGAGCTCGTAAAAATTCTCCGGAGGACACCGCTTCGACAACGGAGTTTGCCGCACTGCTTAAATCCGTAATACCGGTCAGCTCAACGGTAATACTTTTGATTACGCCGTACCCGGATAGCAATGATTCCACAAGCTGTTGAGCGAGATAAATGCAAAGCGTTGCCATCAGCAGAAACGCCATTGCCGCGTACGCTTTGCTCCAGTTCGGATATAGCTGCGTTTTTGCGGTGCTTTTAATTGACTTTGAAGTATGCACATATCCACCTCATTTCAATATAAATTATAACAGAGCACTCACGTCATTTCAATCGGTTTTTGTAGTATGAACAAAAATAGCACCGAAATTATTTTGCCAAAGCAAAATGATTCCGGTGCCGAATTTTATGAAGCTGTCGTACTGCTATTGCTCCGTAGCCCAGCCCATGCTGCGCTCAACGGCTTTGTGCCAAAGGGAAATTTGTTTGTCGGCATTTTCCCTGCTCATCGCAGGCTTGAACACCGCTCCGAGCTTCCATACTGCACGAAGCTCATCAAGGCTATTCCACACACCTGCGCCGATACCCGCAAAATACGCCGCTCCCAAAGCGGTGGTTTCGACAAAATCCGGTCTGATAACATCAAGTCCGAGCAGGTCGGACTGAAGCTGCATAACAAAGCGGCTGTTGCTGACGCCGCCGTCAACCTTGATTTCGCGCAGTTCAATCCCGGAATCCTTTTCCATGGCTTTAAAAAGGTCGTAGCACTGCAACGCTATGCTTTCCAGCACGGCTCTTGCAATATGCTTATTTGAAGTACCGCGAGTAATGCCGAGCAGAACGCCGCGTGCGTACATATCCCAATACGGTGCGCCAAGTCCGGTAAATGCCGGGACAAAGCTTAATCCGCAACTGTCCTCAACCTCCTCGGCAAAACGGTCTGCCTGTTGTGCCGATTCGATAATGTGAAGCTCGTCACGAAGCCATTTTATCGCACTTCCTGCATTGAATGCACTGCCCTCAAGAGCGTATGTAACCTTATCACCGAGCTGCCAGCAAACGGTGGTAAGCAGTCCGCTTTTCGATTCAATAGGCTGTTCGCCGGTGTTCATCAAAATAAAACAGCCTGTTCCGTAGGTGTTTTTGGCACTGCCTGTTTCAAAACAGCACTGACCGAAGGTTGCGGCGTGCTGGTCACCGGCAATACCTGTGACCGGAATTGCCGCACCGAAAATTGATTCCACCGTTGTTCCGAAGTATCCTGCGCTTGCTTTGACTTCCGGCAGAGATTCCTTTGAAACGCCCATAATGTCAAGAAGTCTGCTGTCCCAATCGCGCCTGTGAATATCAAACAGCATGGTTCGGGAAGCATTTGTAATATCGGTTGCATGAACACGACCGCCTGTCAGATTCCAGAGCAGCCACGAATCAACTGTTCCGAAACAGAGGTCACCGATTTCATTAAGCCTTGCGGCTTCCGGCACATTGTCGAGAATCCATTTCATTTTTGTTCCCGAAAAATAGGCGTCGACAATCAGCCCTGTTTTTTCCTTGATATATTCGGCAGTACCGTCATTTTTCAGTTTTTCGCAAAACGGCGCGCTTCTCCTACATTGCCATACGATTGCGTTATATACCGGCTTGCCGGTTGAACGTTGCCACGCAACCACGGTTTCGCGCTGATTTGTAATTCCTATTGCAATGATTTCATCGGGTCTTACGCCGGCATCAACCATAGCCATTCGCGAGGAATCCAATTGAGACGAAAGTATTTCCATGGGATTGTGCTCAACATAGCCGGGCTGAGGAAATATCTGTTCAAATTCCTTTTGAAAGCTGCCGACAGCTCTGCCGTTAAGGTCGAAGATAATGCATCTTGAGCTGGTCGTTCCCTGATCCATTGCCATTATGTATTTTTTATCGGGCATAAGAAAGCCTCCCAAATTTCCGCTTAATAAGAATAAATATCAAGGGGCGAAGTTGCCAGTGACATTTCGTCAATGGCATCTATAAAGGAAAGAGCCTTGCCGGTACCTGCGACAACACAGCTCTGTGGGTCATGGGCAACATAGACATTGAGCCTGGTTTTTCTGGAAATCATTCTGTCAAGACCGTAGAGCATGGCACTGCCACCGGTCAACAGAAGTCCGTGGTCATAAAGGTCGGCAACCAATTCAGGCGGAGAATCCTCAATAACACTCTGGATTGCTCTGCATATGTAAATGCATTGTTCTTCCAGTGCTTCAATAAGCTCGTCCGATGTAGCTTCAACCTGCCTGGGCATACCGCTGCTGGCATCACGTCCTTTAATTACCGAGGTCAGCAGCTTGTCTCTCGGCACAACGCCGCCGATTTCTCTTTTTAAGGTTTCGGCGGTTCTCGGCCCGATTATAAGATTGTGGTCTTTTCTGACCTGCTTGATAAGCGCATCGTCAAACTTGTTTCCGGCAAACTTAACCGAGGTTGAAACCACTGCGTTGTTAAGGGAAATAATACCTGCATCGGCTGTACCGCCGCCGACATCGCACACAATCTGACCGAATGGCTGGGAAATATCAAGCCCTGCGCCTAATGCGGCGGCAATTACTTCGTCAATAAGGCAAACCTTTCTTGCACCGGCGGCACGCAAAGCGTCAACCACAGCCCTGCGCTCAACCTCCGTTATTCCTATTGGAACGCATACAACAACTCTCGGCATGAAGATTTTGTTTCCGCAAACCAATCGAACCAAAGCCGTCAGCATTGCTTCGGCAAGGTCATAATCGGAAATAACACCGTCTTTCAACGGATAAACCACTGCTATCCGGTCGGAGGTTCTTCCCAGCATTCTGTAAGCATCTGTACCGATTGCCAAAATTTCATCGGTATCTCTGTCAACAGCGACAACGGCAGGCTCTTTGAGCACAATACCCCTGTCCGGTGTAAAAATCTTAACAACCGAAGTTCCCAAATCTATTCCGACATCAACGCCCATATCCAAAGACGGCACTGCACTCACCTCACTTTTATTGCATACAATTTATTATATCAAAAAACGACTTTATGTAAAGACATAAAGCCGTTTTTATTTGTGTCGAAAATGTTAATTTAACATTGCCTTATGGAAAACCTTTTTGCCTTTTTTGATGACAACGTGACCTTTTTCAAAATCAGGCTTTGAAACAGCAGCCTTAACATCGCTGACCTTTTCGCCGTCAATCAGCACACCGCCCTGCTCTACAAGCCGTCTTGCTTCGCCCTTGGACTTTACCAGACCGCAGAGCACCATGAGCTGAGTTACTTCGATTGAGCCGTCCGTAAAATCGCTGTCGGCAATAACAGTCGAGGGCATGTTTTCAACATCGCCGCTGCCGCCGAAAATCGCTCTTGCGGCATTTCTTGCCTTGTCTGCTTCCGCTTCGCCGTGAACAAGCTTTGTGACCTCGTAGGCGAGAATTTCTTTCGCATCGTTGAGCTTGTTGTCGGTCCAGCTCTCCATTTCCTCAATCTGCTCAAGAGGCAGGAATGTAAGGAATTTGAGACATTTAATAACGCTTGCGTCCTCTGTATTTCTCCAATACTGGTAAAAATCGTAGGGAGAGGTCTTGTTCGGGTCAAGCCATACCGCACCGCCCATGGTCTTACCCATCTTCTTGCCGTCGCTGGTAGTCAGAAGCTGGAATGTCATGCCGTAGGCTTCCTTTCCCTCAACACGTCTGACGAGTTCAATACCTCCGAGAATATTTGACCACTGGTCATCACCGCCAAGCTCAAGAACGCAACCGTACTTCTGATTTAAACAGAGGAAATCATAGCTCTGCATGAGCATATAGTTAAACTCAATAAAGGAAAGTCCCTTTTCAAGTCTGGTTTTAAAGCACTCGGCTGTGAGCATACGGTTTACGGAAAAATGCACTCCGATGTCTCTGAGGAAATCAATGTAGTTAAGGTCATACAGCCAGTCGCCGTTGTTTAGCATCATGGCTTTGCCCTCACCGAATTCGACCACGTTTTCCATTTGCGAAACAAAGCAGTTTCCGTTGTGGGCAATTGTTTCCTTTGTCATCATAGAGCGCATGTCCGAACGGCCGCTGGGGTCACCGACCATAGCGGTACCGCCGCCGATGACGGCAATGGGCTTGTGACCGGCTTTTTGCATATGGCGCATGATTACCATTTGAAGAAGATGTCCCACATGGAGACTGTCCGCCGTGGGGTCAAAGCCGATATAAAATGTGACCTGACCGTTGTTGAGAAGCTCTCTTATTTTCTCCTCGTGTGTTGTCTGGGCGATAAGCCCTCTTGCTTTGAGTTCATCATAAACTCCCATTTTTGATTTTCTCCTTTCGGTTTTACGGAGGAGCAATGAAAAACGCCCTCCGCACATAAAATGCAGAGGGCGTAATAAACGCGATACCACCTCAGTTTATCGACACCTCACGATGCCGACCTCAGCGAGTGACTTCCATCACTCTGCGCTTTAACGGGCGCACACGGAAGCTCCTACTGTAATTTCAGAGTTTCAACTCCGAGATGTATTTCCACTGTCGTGTTCACCGCCTTACACCAGCCGGCGGCTCTCTGCGGAACGCTGAACAATGTACTTCTTCTCATCAATGTCATTATCAGTATTAAATCACAAAGCGGTTGGTTTGTCAAGAATTAAATCAATTATCGTAATAATCGTCATAATAGTTGTCAACATCATTGCGATTGCCCCTACGCTGGCTCTGGTACTGCTGACGCTGTCCGTCACGGTACTGGGGATAACCGTCGCGCTGTTGGGGCTGACGACCGTAATCGTTGTGATAACCGCCATTCTGATAATAGCCGTCATCGTAGGCATCGCCCTCATGCTCGTAATAATCGTCATACATTTTTGACTGCTCATTATAATAATCGTCATAGCCTTCGGACTGACGGTTATAATAGTCATCGTAATCATCATCGACAAAACGACCCAAATCTCGACGTCTGACAGGAGGCTGAGACGGTGCTCTGTAACCACCGCTGTAATTGCGGCTACCGTTATCGCTGTTCTTTTTGCCGCCTGTTCCGGCAATCATAAAAATACATGCTCCGATTACAACCGCAATGACAACGCCAATCAGAATCCAAATCAGCGGCGAAGTGTTGCCGGAAGATGTACCCGTGTTGCTCACGACAAAAGATGATTCGGGCTCGCTGCTTTCGATGATTTCCGCCGGCGGCAAATCACTTTTGGTAATTTCACCGGGAACATCGGATTCAATGGGCTCAGGCTCCGAAGATACCTCCGATGAAACAACCGTTTCACCGACGGTTATTTTAAGAGTAGTGCTTATATTTGTTCCGGGAGCTGAAACGGTGATGTTAAATACGTTTTCTCCCTCGGTAAGAGAAACCTTTTCGAGAAAAATCTTGTCCGAGGTAAGCTCAAGGGTCTTAGCCTCCTCCCCTGCCTTACCCATGGTAACGGTTTCTTCGCTTCTGGTTCTGAGCTTTATTTTGCAGGACGTTGTACCGGAGGGGAGATTAAAGGTATAGCCTGCCGAATTTGTGCCCTCTGCGGCAACGGAATCGACATAAACCGATTCGAGCTTGGTTTCAAAAGTTGTCTGTGTGAGATTAAATGTGATTGTGCTTTCCTTGTCATCTTTTTTGACGCTGATTTTATAGGTGCTTGTCTTATATTTTGATGCGGCGTCAAAATTAAAGGTATAGGAATAGACGTTACCGTTAGCGGAAAACTCGTTGCCGTCATAAGTAACGGTTGCACCGCTTACACTTTTGATGTTAATTTGCAGGCTTTTCATCCAGAGCGGAATCGAAACATTTGCAGTGTAGCTGTTTGAAACGGTGCTGAATTTAATAACCTGGTTATAAAGCTTATTGTTTGAGCCGTAGCAGTAAATCTGTGAAATCTCAACACCGCCCGGAGCTGCGGTAGTTGTGGTCGTTGTGGTCGTGGTAGTTGTTGTGGTTGTGCTCTCCGATGAAGAATTGTTTTCTTCGGTTGCGGCAACGTACGGTGAATTTACCGAAACGGAAAAGAGCAAAGCCGCACATATCAGAAAAAAGGCAACAAACCGTTTGGTTTTGAACAGCATATGTAAGCCTCCCTACAGCAAAATTTATGGAATAATTGTAACACATTTCCTTTTAGACTTCAATAACTTTTTAAGATTTATGTAATCCTGCCTAAGTAATATACGATGATGGCAGGATTATGCGGCGATTTCCGGGGCTATAGCTTGTTTTTTATCGTTTTAAGAGCCCCTTTTTCCAAACGGCTGACCTGAGCCTGAGAAATTCCGATTTCCTCTGCAACCTCCATTTGCGTTTTGCCCTGAAGAAAGCGCAGAGAAAGAATATTTTTCTCTCTTGCTCCCAGCTTTTTTATTGATTCACGTATTGCAATTTCATCTATCCAATTGCTGTCGTCGTTCTTGTCGCCGAGCTGGTCAATTATCGAAACCGAATCCGTGCCGTCTGAATAAACCGATTCATATAAGGAGACAGGCTCAACTATGGCTTCAAGTGCCATAACTATATTTTCTCTCGGCATTTTAAGCTCCGATGAAATTTCTTCAACAGTCGGCTCTCTGTCAAGCTCACGCGTCAGGCGTTCCTTTACCTGCATGGCTTTGTATGCGGTATCGCGCAGTGAACGACTTACGCGAACCGAATTGTTATCGCGAAGATAACGCCTGATTTCTCCGATTATCATCGGCACTGCGTATGTGGAAAATCTTACCTGCTGAGTTAAATCGAAATTGTCGATTGCCTTGATTAACCCGATACAGCCGACCTGAAAAAGGTCATCGAGATTTTCGCCTCTGTTTGTAAATCTCTGCACAACGCTGAGCACAAGCCTTAAATTGCCGTTAACCAGTGCTTCTCGTGCATTCATATCCCCCTGCGCTGTCTTCTGCAAAAGCTCGGTCTTTTCCGCCTCACTGAGCAGGACAAGTCTGCTTGTGTTTACGCCGCATACCTCAACCTTATAATACTGCATTTATCGTTCTCCCCACATTTTGTTATTATAATTATTGCCGAAACGGTAACGATAAATTCAGCTTTATAAACAAAAACGGCAAGGCTTACATCAAATGCAGACCTTACCGTTTTTTCGGATATTAAATTTTACTGTGCTCTGTTTGCGAAAGGGTGACATCTGTCGTAAACATCGGAAAAGCTGTTCTTTTTCACGATGTTCGCATATAGCTGTGTGGAAGAAATGTCCGCGTGACCGAGCATTTTCTGGAGGTCATGTAATGACGCGCCGTTCTGATACAGATGCATGGCAAAAGAATGTCTGAGAGTATGCGGAGTGATTTCCTTATCAATCTTCGCTTCCTCGGCGTAGTTTTTTACGATTTTCCAAAAGCCCTGTCTTGTAAGCCTTTGACCGTTCAGATTGATAAACAGAGCCTCTGTATTATCATCACACAAAAGTGTCGGACGGACGTTTGTGATGTAATGATTCATTGCGGCAACGGCGGCAGGGTGCATCGGAACTGTCCGCAACGTTTTGCCGCCGCGACAGATGATTTCGCCACGTTCCGATTTTGAACATTTTACGTCGTTAAGGTTCAGATTTATAAGCTCCGAAACTCTTATGCCGGTGGCGTAAAGCACCTCCAGCATTGCCCTGTCTCTTGCTCCCTTGGGTTCTTCGACGTTGGGCATTGAAAGAAGCATACGTATTTCCTTGTCGTTAAGTATTTCGGGAATCTTCTTTTCCGTCTTTTCGAGCTTTATGCTTTTTGCCGGATTTGATTCAACTGCACCGTTGAGCATCAGATATTGATAAAAAGCTCTGATAGAAGCGACGGTTCTCGTTATGGTAGCGGCAGATTTGTTCGCACTTTTAAGCTCGCTTACAAAATTCTCAATATCCTTTGAAGTCGCGGCAGTCGGTTCAAGATTTTCCTGTGACAAATACTCAAAATATTTTGTGACATCTCGTGAATAGGATTCAAGAGTATTGTCGGCAACCGCCTTTTTTTCAACCAGATAATTTTTGAAATTGTTCAGTAAAGCGTCTTTCATTAAAGTACCCTCCAACATAAGGTCTATGCCGATGCTTTGTACAACGCGGAAAATACCGCATCAAGTCCGGCAGAGAAAATTGAAATAAATATATAGATAAGCAACGCGAAAATTCTTTTTCTGCCAAGCTTAATCTTTTCTTTTTCAAAGCACAGCACCGCCGACACGGAAGCCGACAAAAGCAGTGCACTTGTTGCCGCGGTCATACCCGGCAGGAAAACAATGGCAAAAAAGCCCAAACCGTGTAATCCGGAATCGCAGACGAGATTTGAAGCAAGAGCACCCTTGCCCAATCCCAGGAAAAACACAAAAACTACATTTAAAAATGTGCCTGTCCTGTTGATTCCGAAAAAGCAGACAATAAAAACGGCAGCCGAATACGCAAACAGAGAATCGAGAAAAATATCGGTGACATCACCGGATGAACGCGCTTTGACGGCATCGAAAGTAAAATTCGTTATAGCCGTATTGATTCGTTCGTTTTTCTGCACTATTGCGCCTGTTGTGAAACCGACGACAAAAATCAGGGCAAATATAAAGAGCCAGAGACTTCTGCGTTTTTTCTCGATATTATTCATACATAACACACCTGCTTTCACAGTTATGTTATGTTTAAAGCAAAAAAATTATTCTTGTCCCAATTCGTCTGCACGTTTTGTGCAGGCTTCCATGGCAGATTTTACAATATCCTCAAATCCGGCATCGTAAAGCTTTTCAAGCGCTTTGGCGGTAGTTCCGCCCTTTGACGTTACTTTGTCGATGAGAGTCTGAAGCTCATCGCCTGAATCGGTAATCATTTTTGCACTGCCAATCATCGTCTGAGCAAAAAGCAGCTTTGCGCTTTCACGGTCAATTCCGCATTTCTCCCCATAATCGCAAACAGCCTTGGCTAAGAGAAACAGATACGCAGGCGCAGAGCCGTTAACGGAAATAACGGGATTCATCTGTTCTTCGTCCAGTACGGTAAGTGTGCCGCTGCATTCAAAAAGAGCGCACACCTGCCGAAACTCATCATCGCTTACGTTTTCACATTTGCAGGCGGCAGTTGCGCCGACGCCGAGCAAAAGAGGTGTGTTCGGCATTACGCGCACGACCTTTGAGCCCGTTCCCAAAAAGGACTTGACCCTTGCAATAGAAATACCTGCGGCAACAGAGACGAAAACGGTTTCCGAAATATCGTTCTGCGCAAGAGCCGATAACACGTCTTTGTAATTCTGAGGTTTAACCGATAATATAACGGTATCGCATTTCATCGACAATTCTGATAACGTCGCGGCAGAATTGATTGGGTGTTTTGATTTAAAGCTGTCAATCCCGGCACGGTTAATATCGTAAGCGAAAATCTGCTCGGGAGAAAGCAGACCCGCTTTAAGAACTCCCGTGGCGATTGCCGCCGCAATATTACCGAATCCGACAAAACCGAGTGTCATTATATCGCCTCAATGCTTATGGTATTCTGTAAACCATTTCCGAACACAAGTGAATGTATAAAAACTCGTAACGCTAACAATATGTTGTGCTTTTGAAAATCAGATTTCAACGCAAACCGCACAACCATGCGATTTTCATGATAATAATACAAAGCGTAATTATCACTTGCGTTTTGTTAAGTGTTCCATTCACTACACGTGTATTTTAATACATCTTTTCTGTTATGTCAACAATAATTTATGTAAAGCTGAAAATAAAATTTTACGTCCTGAGTTTGGTTTTCCAAATTCAGGACGTAAAGATAAAAGTTTGGCTTTCCGAATTATCTGCGTTTTCTACAATATCTGCTCCTTACTCCCAGGTATCCCCCACAACATCCTGCGAGTACCATTATGGCGAATTTTATCAGAGCCGTAATCCCGAATTTAAAATCAGATTCCAAACAGCCTATTATCATTATTATAAAAAATACGGCGGCACCTATAATTGCACCGAGAACAAGCCCGTTTTTTCCGGCAGATACCGCACAAATATATCCGCCGATAAAGCAGCCTATACCGACTGCGATTATCGAAAGCGGCGCAACTGCGTTTTCCGCAATACATTCGATTACCGAAAAGACAAGAGAAATAATACAAACCATAATCAAAGTGGCGACAATCGAAATCACTACCCCCATAACAACAGGTCGAACACAGGAATTACCTCCTTTTCCCCTGTAAGCGCGTGTCGGTGTCATAAAAATACCCCCTGCAAAAAGAATAATAGTTACCGTTTTCACTGATAAATACTATTCTTTTCACAGGGGGAATATTCCTTTGAAAGATTATTTCTTGAGGAATCCGAAAAGACCCTTCTTCTTCTTTCCGGCAGCGGCTTCTTCGGTTTCTGCCGCTTCTTTTATTGTATTGTTCTGGAGAACGCCCCAACGCATAATCTTAATCTTGTTTTTCTCTGCGCCTGTCTCGATAACAAGTGCATCGTCGTCCTTGATGCTGACAACACGACCGCAGATGCCGCCGATAGTTGTAATATCGTCACCGACTTCAATATTCTTTTTCATTTCTTCCTCGGCTTTACGCTTCTTGTTCTGAGGACGAATCATGAAAAGATAAAGAAGACCGAACAGAACAGCGTAAATAATAAGAATAGAGCCCATGCTGCCGCAACCGCCTGTTGTGCCGTTAGCCGCAGACGATGTTGTGTCAGATGCGCTTTCGACAGTGAGCATGAGATTGCTGAGATTTGTGAGAATTTCCGTTGTCATTGATGTACCTCCAAATATTTTCTACTTTGGTTATTATAGCAAACCGACAGCTTTAAAGCAATAGTAAAAATTAAAACTTATAAAATGCTCATGAAAAAATTTATCGCATACCCTGAGCAAAGGTGTACTTTGTTTTTGCCCAGTTGGTTTTAAGTGAAAAATACTTATTCACTTCACTGCTGTAGTCGGGTCCGACAAGCTCAACGCAAAAACCGGGATTTCCTGTTTTGTATCTGAACCAGTTTTCAAGACCGCCGCCCAGATTCTCAATGGGCGATGCGCCCTTGAGACTGTAGCCGCATACGCTTTCCAGACGATTTGCAAGCTTTCTGTCGGCACTTGTGATTTCATTATACCGGTCAGCCCAGTAAACGAAATTTCCTTTGCAGTGCATGGAAAACAACCATTCAAAATCGTTGCTTTCAACCAGCTTGACTATTGCCTGAGTTTCCGGCTCGGAAGCCTCATATGCACCCTTGTAGGTTGCTTCGTCGGGCTCAGGCGCGCTTGAAATTGTTTTATCCCAGCGAAACGGGAAGTTTCGGTTGAGGTTAACGCCGTTTGCGTTGCTTTTATATTTAACTCTTACACTGTCCGATAATTTATCGGTATACAGCGGCATTTCGTTGTTATTTACAATGTCAAGACCGTCGGGATTCATGGTGGGAACGATGTAAAGGGTGTATTCATCAAGCATCTTTTTCATATTATAAGAGCCGTATTTTCCGCTTGAGGAATAGTACGCCGCCGCATATTCTTCTATGCTCCGCAGAGTAAACACCACGGCAACGTCTTCCTTGGCGTGAAGTCCTGCCACAATGCAGGCTTTCTTTTCGCCGTTGCCCAGCTTTAAAAGCATAATATCCTTGCCCTTTACACTTGAGCCGATGACTTCCGTTGAAATCAGCTCAGGATAAAACCGCGCAAGATAATCAACCATGCTGTAAACTTCCTGCGATGTGGGAGAAGTCATATAATCGACAATCTGCACCGAAACTTCGCACGATGCCTTTTTGCCGTTATATGTACCGGCGGTAATTGTAACTGTTCCTCTCCCCTTGCCGGTTATAACGCCGCTTTCGGACACCGTTGCCACTGTTTCATCACTTGATGTAAATGAACAGCCGTTACACACCGCGCCGCTGTTCACAGTCGTTTTGACTGCGGCGGTTTCACCTGCATAAAGTGAAGTTTTGTTTACCTGAATGCTTAATGACTTCGGCGCATTTCCCACCTCAACCGAACAGGCGGCGCAAGCCCCGGAATACGCAGTTGCGGTAATTTCACATTTTCCTGTGGCAACCGCAGTAATCAAGCCGTTTTCGTCAACAGTCGCGACAGCCTCATCGCTTGAAGAAAATTCAGGTGCGATTTCTCCGTAGGAATCCTCCGGCAAAGCTGCCGTAAGCACCGTACTTTCTCCGATTCCCAATGTGAGAGCCTGCTCCGACAGCGTAACCGTGTACGGAGATTTAGACACGCTGACATTGAAATAAACACTGTCGCATCCGTAGCCGCTGACCTTAATTCGTGTGTCTCCGCTTGATACGGCGGACACCGTTCCATTTTCGTCAACTGTGGCAACTGAGCTGTTTTCGCTTTCATAAGTAAAATTGTCGGAATGTTCACCGACGGTTGAAGCGGAAATGTCAACCGTAAGCCCCTCACCGACAGAAGCAAAATCGGATTTGAGAGTTATTACAGATATTGCGGTGACAGAAAGAGTGCATTTTGCGACCGGTCGGTTTCCGTCCATGGCAGTGACAACGGACGTACCCGATGATTCACAGCAAATCTCGGAAGAATTTTTAACAGATACGCTGTCTCCGTCAACAAGCCAGGTAAGCTGATTAGCGCTTAAATCGCTGCCTGAAAGCAATTCGTCACATTTAACGCAATCGCCTACGGTAAGAGTAAGCTGTTGAGAAAGCAAACGTTCCGAGATTTCACTTTGCCTGAAATAATCGACAAGTTTAAGCTGGCAAACCGTCAACGCAAGCAGCAATATCAGACAGCACGATATTCTGAGTACTTTTTTACCGTTCATTGTTATCCCTCCGATATTGTCAGGAGAATTTGCGCAAATGGGTGAAAACTAAATTCTCGTTGCAATTGTCGGCAGCAGTCTGTTGTACAGCTCGTCAAAGCTGTCGTTATCAAGAGCGTTGCGTATTTGCGTCATGAGAGAATTGTAAAAATACAGATTATGCATAACCGCAAGTCGCATGGCGAGCATTTCCTTTGCCTTGATAAGATGATGAATGTAAGCTCTTGAGTATCTCCGACAGGTAGGACAATTGCAGTTTTCATCAAGAGGTCTGGTATCAAGAGCGTATTTTGCGTTGTTGAGATTAAGGATACCGGCGGAAGTGAAAACATGTCCGTGCCGTGCGTTTCTGCTTGGCATAACGCAGTCAAACAAATCAACGCCCCGTTTTACGCCGTTCAAAATGTTTTCCGGAGTGCCGACGCCCATAAGGTAACGAATCTTGTTTTCGGGCATTTCCGGCTCGACTGCTTCGATTATGCGATACATTTCTTCCGCAGGCTCACCTACGGCAAGACCGCCGATAGCATAGCCGTCCAAATCAAGCTCACGAATCTGCTGCATATGCTCGATTCTTAAATTCTCAAAGGTGCAACCCTGATTTATTCCGAAAAGAAGCTGATTCTTATTCAGCGT
>CAZCQZ010000016.1:0-40480 GCA_964500965.1 uncultured Eubacteriales bacterium
GTTTCTGGACTTTCGGCGCTGGCATCTATTTTGTCAGCACAACATGGTTGCGGAGACAGGATTTGAACCTGCGACCTCCGGGTTATGAGCCCGACGAGCTACCGGACTGCTCTACTCCGCGATATACGGCACTCTCTTGAGTGCCTAATCAGTATACTGCTATGCATTGAAAATGTCAAGTACTTTTTTCAAGTTTTTGTTTTGATAATGCAATTTGATAAAAAGCCGTAAAGCTGAAAAGGGTATGATTCGATTCATGACGCGAACAACGGCGATAATTTACCCATTTCGGCATTTTTCGCAATATGCGTGAATATACTGTACAAATACACCGCTCAGGCAATAAACATTGCATCACCGAAGGAAAAGAATCTGTACCGCTCGTTCACGGCTTCTTTATAAGCTTTCAGTACGTTTTCCCTGCCGGCAAGGGCACTTACAAGCATAATCAGCGTGCTTTCCGGGAGATGGAAATTCGTTATAAGCGCATCTATCACCTTAAAAGTATAACCGGGATAAATGAAAATATCCGTAAATCCGTCCGCTTCGTGAAGCTTTTCGCCGGGATTCAATGCAGAGCCGCAGGCTTCAAGAGTTCGGCAGCTTGTAGTTCCCACGGCGATAACTCTGCCGCCGTTCTCTTTTGTTCTGTTAATAAGCTCCGCAGTTTCGGCAGGAAGATGATAATGCTCCGTGTGCATAATGTGGTCGGTTATTTCTTCCTCCTTGACAGGTCGGAATGTTCCCAGACCAACGTGAAGCGTTACATATCCTATATTTACGCCCTTTTCCTCTATCTGCGCCAGCAGCTCCTTAGTAAAATGCAAGCCTGCGGTAGGCGCCGCGGCAGAGCCCAGTTCCCGTGAATACACCGTCTGATAGCGTTCCTTGTCCTCCAGCTTTTCCGTTATGTAGGGCGGCAACGGCATACTTCCTATTTCGTCCAGAACCGAATAAAATTCTCTCTCCGTTTCAAAACGCACTATTCTGTTGCCGTCCTCCCTGACCTCCGTGACCTCGCCGGTCATAAGTCCGTCACCGAAAACAAACCTCGCTCCGACCTTTGCTCTTTTGCCCGGCTTTGTTATCGTCTCCCAGCAATTATCTCCCAAAGGCTTGAGCAACAGAAATTCATTATGGCTCTCTCTGCCCTCTTTTTGCCCGAATATACGTGCCGGTATCACTCGTGAATCGTTGAGAATAAGGCAATCGCCATCGTGCAGTTCGTTTAAAATGTCACGAAAATGGGCATGTTTTGTTTCACCTGTCACCTTATCGAGCATCAAAAGCCTTGATGCCGTTCTGTCCTCCAAAGGGTGCTGTGCAATAAGCTCCTGGGGTAAATCATATGCAAAATCGCTTTTTTTCATAAATATTTCCTTTCTATACGCCTTTTATATGGCACAAAACGCACTTGACACTCCTTATGAAAATAGCGTATAATTATTTCAACAAATAAATAGGATGTACTAATAGAGGTGCGATGTCAGAAAAGTATGCTCGGTGAGGTTGCCAAAACCCCTGACCCGAATCGGAAAGGCTGCGTCGCCGAAGGCGGTGGCTTGGCACGCACTGACCTGGTTTTACCGTTTAACAGCGGTACGACTGTCATCATTTTATATGATGGAGAGCTATTGTAGCTTTTGCGTTGTTTTTCAACGTCTCTTATTATATTAGAATGATGACCGGTATTCAAGCCGGTTTTTTTGTTTATTTAATCCTTTTGGAGGTTGTTAATTATGAAAACGTACAATGTAGGTATTATCGGTGCAACCGGTATGGTCGGTCAGAGACTTGCTATCCTGCTTGAAAATCACCCCTGGTTCAAGGTCACAGCTCTTGCCGCTTCCGCTCGTTCCGCGGGAAAAACCTATCGTGAAGCGGTGGGCAACCGCTGGGTAATGAAATCCCCCATGCCCGAAAGCATGGCGGAGCTTAATGTTTATGATGCTACCGCAGATATTGACACCATTGTTTCTCTTGTGGATTTCGTTTTCTGCGCTGTCGATATGAAAAAGGACGAAATCAAGGCTCTTGAAGAAGCTTACGCAAAGCGTGAATGTCCCGTTATGTCAAACAACAGCGCAAACAGAATGACCCCCGATGTTCCCATGATTATACCTGAGCTTAACCCCGACCATGCGGAAATCATCAATGCTCAGAGAAAGCGTCTCGGCACAAAGCGCGGCTTTATCGCAACAAAGTCCAACTGCTCTATCCAGAGCTATGTTCCCGCACTTCACCCTCTCCGTCAGTTCGGCATTGAGCAGGTTCTTGCCTGCACCTATCAGGCTATTTCCGGCGCAGGTAAGACCTTTGAGCGTTGGCCTGAAATGGTGGATAATCTCATTCCTTTCATCGGCGGTGAGGAAGAAAAGAGCAACATCGAACCTTTAAAGGTTTGGGGTAAAATCGAAAACGACCAAATCGTTCTCAACGACGAAATCAATATCACTTCTCAGTGCCTGAGAGTTCCCGTTTCCGACGGTCACACCGCCGCTGTTTTTGTAAGATTCAAAAACAAGCCCACCATTGAACAGATTAAGGAATGTTGGGCTAACTTTGCAGGCAGACCTCAGGAGCTTGAGCTTCCCCACGCTCCCAAGCAGTTCCTCAACTACTTCGAGGAGGAAAACCGTCCTCAGGCAAAGCTTGACAGAGAGCTTGAGGGTGGTATGGCTATTTCCGTCGGTCGTCTGCGTGAGGACACTCAGTACGATTACAAGTTTGTATGCCTTTCACACAACACCCTGCGCGGCGCTGCCGGCGGCAACGTTCTTATGGCAGAGCTTCTCTGTGCAGAGGGTTGGATTTAATCTATTACTTGATTCGGAGGTTATTTGATGAAAGACCTTATTTTTACCGGCGCAGGCGTTGCGCTGGTCACTCCCTTTAACGATGATTTTTCCGTCAATTACGATGTTCTGGAAAAGCTGATTGAAATGCAGATTGCAGGCGGCACTGATTCTATTATCGCCTGCGGCACTACAGGTGAAGCGGCAACTCTCACCCACGAGGAACATCTTGCGGTTATTAAAAGAACAATCGAAATCGTCAACGGCAGAATCCCTGTTATCGCCGGTACGGGCAGCAATGACACCGCCTTTGCAATAGAGCTTACAAAGGCGGCAAAGGAGCTTGGCGCGGACGCAACCCTACAGGTCACGCCGTATTACAACAAGACTTCTCAAAAAGGGCTTATCGCCCATTTCACCGCCATTGCAAACGCCTGTGACCTGCCCATTATTCTGTATTCCGTTCCCGGCAGAACAGGCATGAACATACTTCCCGAAACCTGCAAGGCACTTTGTGACATTCCCAACATCGTGGCAATTAAGGAAGCCTCCGACAACGTTTCTCAGGTGACTAATATTTCCCGTCTCTGCGGTGATGAGCTGGCTATTTACTCCGGCTGTGACGACCTTATTCTGCCTATTATGGCTTGCGGCGGCAAGGGCGTAATTTCCGTGCTTTCCAATGTCGCACCTAAGGCTGCTCACGATATTGCCGCCCTTTATCTTGAGGGCAAGGTCGATGAATCCAGACAGCTTCAGCTTGAATATTATGACCTGTGCAAGGCTCTTTTCTGGGACGTCAATCCTATTCCCGTAAAGGCGGCTTTGAATATGATGGGGCTTAATGTCGGTCCCTGCCGTATGCCTCTTGTTGAAATGGACGATGACAAAAAAGCCGCACTGCACAAGGTGCTTGAGGCTCATTCGATAGTTTAAAGCTTTCTTTGATTAAATGTGGGATTGATTTTCTACCAACGAGCTTAAAATCTTCAACAAGCTTTAACTCAACTGCAAGTTTCAAACTCACATCTAAATTTTCAACCCTTTTCTAACGCTAATGTCTCATTTCTTTGCGTGCCCAAAGAAACGAGACACAAAGAAACGGCACTTAGGAGGGGAAGTTTCAATAAGCAAAATCGCTTGCGATTTTGCAATCCCCGTTCCTAAGAACCACCCTTTCAATGACCAAAAGGGTCGCCATACCTTCCGTGTCAATGCTCATTCTCTTTAACCAATACCGTTTTGACGGCAGGTATTACATTCTCTCTCAAACCAGCTCTGCTCAATTCCCTTTTGGAATACCCTTTGCAGGGTTTATCTCTTGTGCGATTGTCGAAAAAGCGAAGCAATTTTTTTATTTCAATTACAGGACACGATTTTTTATATAATCAATACACCCCATCGAGAGGAAGTTTAAAATGACTAAAATTATTCTTTGCGGCTGCAATGGCAAAATGGGTCATGTAATCAGCAAGCTGGTGGAGGAGCGCAACGACTGCGTTATCGTTGCCGGTGTTGATATTCGCACCGACTGTCTTTGCGGTTATCAGGTGTACAGCAGCATAAGCGATATTTCCGCGGAGGCTGATGTTATTGTTGACTTTTCCAATCCCTCCCTGCTGTCCGACCTGCTCAGCTACGCCCTTGATAAGAAGCTTCCCGTTGTCATGTGTACCACCGGTCTGTCCGATGCTCAGGTCGCAAACCTCAAAGCCGCTTCGGAGAAAATCCCCGTTTTCTATTCGAGAAATATGTCTCTCGGCATAAATCTGCTTATTGCTTTGGCACGCAAAGCAACCGCCGTTTTAGGTGAGGGCTTCGATATTGAAATCGTCGAAAAGCACCACAATCAAAAGATAGACGCTCCCAGCGGCACTGCGCTTATGCTTGCGGACGAAATCGCCGCAGAACGCTCCGTGCCATCACGTTATGAGTACGACCGCCACAGCGTTCGCCGCAAACGTGAAAAAGAGGAAATCGGTATCCACTCCATTCGCGGCGGCACTATAGTCGGCGAACATGACGTTATTTTCGCCGGTCACGACGAGATTCTTACCCTTTCGCACTCTGCCGGAAGCAAGGGCGTTTTTGCCGCCGGAGCGGTTAACGCCGCTGTTTTCATGCACGGTCGCGCTGCCGGTCTTTACGACATGAATGACATGATAGGTTGACAGAAACTCCGAGCTTGCCGAGCAGTTGATTTGATTCGTCGAACAGTTCTCCCGGAAGGACGCAAAGGAGCATCTTCCGCACGTCCTGCGCACATGGAAATATGCGGATTGGGAAACTCCCTTTGTGGCAATGGCACCAACCGCCTGTATGTCAAAGAGCCGGTGTAATACGCCGAACCGTTAATCTGTTGTGAATATTTAAAAATAGGCTGTAAAAACGCAAGTTTTTACAGCCTATCTTACTGTTTATATTATACGGTTGTCAACAGGTATTCGGCTTCGCCGGAAACCTTGACTCTGCCGTAGCCGGCAGGTATAAAAGCACATTCTCCTCTTTTCAGGGTAACATCCTCAAAGGAAGTGCTTCCCTCAACGACCAGAACGCAGGCAAATGATGTGCCGTCAACGAAAATCTCACTGTCGGAAGCGTTTTTGCAAAGACGTGTTTTGAAATATTCGCAATCTGCCAAAAGCTGCTCTGTGTGATTTTCCACTCTTTCAGGCTCACCTGCCGCACCGGGCTCGTCAATGGGAGGTGCTGTTATGGCAACATCAATAGCCTTATCTATGTGCAGCTCACGTCTGTTGCCCTCATCGTCGGTGCGGTCGTAGTCATAAACGCGGTAGGTTATATCGGAACTTTGCTGTATCTCCGCTATGACAGTACCTTTGCCTATTGCGTGCAGTGTTCCTGCCTCAAGCAAAAACACATCGCCCTTTTTAATATTGTAGCGGTGAACATAATCAAGAACAGTTCCGCTGAGAATCGCCTGTCGAAACTGCTCGACGGTAAGCTCCTGAGAAAAGCCGCATATAAGGCTTGCGCCCTCATCGCAGTCCACGACATACCACAGCTCGGTTTTTCCGGATGCACCCTCAATTTCGGCGGCGTAATCGTCATCGGGGTGTACCTGCACCGATAAATCATCGTGGGCATCAATGAGCTTTACCAGAATGGGAAAATCCTTAAAATCATTGGCGTGAGTTCCGAGAAAATCGGGATTTTCATGCACCACCTGATGTAATACCTGTCCCTCAAATTCTCCGTTAAGTACAACACAGGCGCCGTTTGGATGGCATGAAAGCACCCAGCTTTCAGCCACCCTTTCAAGGTCTGTTTCCACCGAAAATTCTTCTTTAAGCCTTGTGCCGCCCCAGATATAATCCTTGACGGCAGGCTTGAGCTTCATTATATCCATAAAACTGCCCCCTTTACCGGGTGATTTTATTCGGCGATTTTATTTGCCTCTGCTTCAAGTCTGTCAAGCATTTCACTACCTGCCTTGGGACTGCTTTCAACTGCGGTAAGGTATATTTTCATCTTAGGCTCTGTGCCGGAGGGACGGACGATAAGAGAGCCGCCGTTTTCAAATATATAGACAAGAACGTTGCTCTTGGGAAGCTTGATTTCGGAGGTAGTACCGTCCGCCTTAATCTCAACGCTGTTGAGGTAATCGCGGCGAACAGCGACTTTAAGTCCGGCAATCTCGGTCAGGGGATTTGCTCTGAGCTTATCGGTGATTTCTTTCATCTTTGCAAGACCTGCCTCACCCTTGAAGCCGTAGTTGCAAAGTCTGTGGCAGAAGTAGCCGTATTTCTCGTAAAGCTCATGCATAACGTCAAGGAGACTCTTGCCCTGAAGCTTATAGTACGAAGCCATTTCGCAAATAAGCATAGATGCCACAACCGCGTCCTTATCTCTTGCATATGAGCCTGCAAGATAGCCGTAGCTCTCCTCCCAGCCCATTATGAAACGCTCAACCTCACCTGCTTCAAGCAGTTCGGTCATTTGCTCACCGATATACTTAAAGCCGGTCAGCACATTTCTGCACTCACAGCCATAGCTTTCGGCAATACGTGCGCCCAGGTCGCTGGTAACGATAGACTTGATAACAACGGGATTTTTGGGCAATGTGCCTTTTTCAAGACGTGAAGAAAGCACGTAATTAACAAGCATTGCGCCAACCTCGTTGCCGCTCATGAGGACATAATCGCCGTCTTTAAGCACTGCAATACCCACACGGTCACTGTCCGGGTCGGTTGCAAGAAGCAGTTCGGGCTTTACGCTTTCCGCAAGCTTTAAGGCAAGATTAAATGCTTCTCTGATTTCGGGGTTGGGATAGGGACAGCCGGGGAATGTGCCGTCGGGCTTTTCCTGCTCCGCAACAACGGTGACGTTTTTGATTCCCGCCCTGTCAAGCACCTCGCGGACAAAGCGGTTTCCTGCTCCGCAGAGAGGGGTGTAAACAACGGAAAGTCCGGCTTTTTTGCAGGCTTCGCCGTTTATTTCGCAGGACAGAACGTTGCTTATATATTTCTGACAAACATCTTCGGAAATATATTCGATTTTGTTTTCCGCAAGAAGCGCATCAAAATCGCCGTGTTTAACATCGTCAAAAATATCGAGCTTTTCCATGCAGGCGGAAACCTCACCGGCATCAAAGTCGGTCATCTGACAGCCGTCTGCGCCGTAGCACTTGAAGCCGTTGTATTCACTGGGGTTATGGCTTGCTGTAATGCAAACACCGCCGTCACAGCCCAGCTCACGTACTGCAAAGCTGACCACGGGGGTCGGTACAAGCTGAGGGAACAAATAGGCATGAATGCCGTTCATGGCAAGCACCGCCGCCGATGTTCTTGCAAATACATCGGACATTATTCTGGAATCGTGACCGATTGCCACTTTTGCATTCTTGATACCCTTATTGTTAAGATAATCAGCCAACGCCTGAGCGGTCATGCCGATTGTGTAAATATTCATGCGGTTTGTTCCTGCGCCCAGAACGCCTCTCAATCCGCCTGTACCAAACTCCAGCGATTTAAAGAAACGGTCGCGGATTTTCGCATCGTCGCCCTCTATAGACTTCAGCTCGTTCTGTATCTCGTTGTCGGTAGCCTTTTCAAGCCATTTGTCGTAAAGCTCTTTGATTTCCATATAATATCCTTTCCTTTCCGTGTGCGTCAACGCACAGCCGGAAGCTTTGTTTATTTTTCGTTGCAAACAGACATATCTATTTCGTCCGGCAGGAAGCTGTCCGTTCTGCACGGCTCAACGGGAAGTCCGTTTTCTCCGTACAGGTCGGAATAAATATAGTTTGCGAAAGCGTATCTCGCGGCAACAGGCTCGCTGACCTCATCACTTGTAACGGTCACGCTGTTTCCTGAAACAGCGCCGGAAGCAAAATGCCATTTGCGGTTTTCATCGCACAGCAGAAAGCCCTTTGCGCTTTCGCCTTTAAGTGCCTTGTCAAAATGCAAAACAAAGCTGCTGCCGCATTTTTCGTAGCCGGTCATTTTCGGTGAATACGCATCAATCGCTTCGCCGTTTTCGGCACGCATTATATTGCACAGCCTTTCACCCACCGGGCGTTTGTTTTTCGGGTGAATATCGTCTCTGTTTCCGCAGTCGGTAGTGATAACAATCGCGGTTTTATAAGTTTCTGCGGCAACCTTTGACTGTATCTCTCTCAAATACGGCGGACGGTTAAACGTCCTCGGATCTTCAAGATAAGCATAGGGGGCAATCTGGACGATATAGAAAGGCAGCTCACTGTCGCGGAAATATCTTCTGAAGCAGGCAATAAGGTGCTTCAAAAGCTCATAGTACCGCTCGTAAACACGTGTATCTTCTTCGCCCTGATACCATAATATTCTCGTCAGGCTGTAGGGTATAACCGTTGTCAGCATTCCCTCGTAAAGATTTGCCGGGGAGCCGAAATTCCACGGCCCGTGAGGTGGCGGCCAATCCGGGCACTTGCCGGCTCTGGGGTCGGAAAACGCCGCCTTTTCGTCAAGCCCTTCCTCTTTCATAAGGCGCAGTGCGCCGTTGCGCCATTCTTCCTCGCCTTTATAATATTCTGTGTATATCTTAACGTAATCCTCAAAGGATTTTCCTGCCATTGCTCTGTTGTAATCGTCAACATAAAGCGCGGCGGCATCGTTTGCAGCCAAATCTTCTCTGCTAATCCAGCAGGAAGCAGAGGTGCCGCCCCAGTTACAGTATATTATTCCCACGGGAACTCCGTACATCTTGCTGTAATTTATGGCAGTCCACCACGCCACAGCGGAAAAATCTCCGCAGGTATCGGCATTTGAAACAACCCATTTTGCAGGTGTTTCGTAATTTTCCGGGTGGAGCTTTCTTGCGTCCTTATGAGCCGCCTGAGGAACCGTAAACTGACGGACTGTATTGACATCGGCAATACTCCGCGCCAGCTCAAGCTCGCTGTCGTCTCTCAAATGATACTCCATATTCGACTGACCGCCTGCCAGCCAAACCTCACCGAAATAAACATCGTGAAGCTCTACTGCTTCCGAAGCCGTCTTAATTGTCAGCGTGTGCGGACCGCCGGGCTGCTGTGCAGAAAGAACGGCTTCAAACAATCCGCCGTCACAGCTAGCCACAAGCTCCGAATCCAACAGAATTTCAACCGATTCGGCATCGGTTTCGCCCCACAGAGTAATGGGGGCATTGTGCCGTAGAATCATTCCGTTCGATAAAATTTCGGGAAGCTTTAACATACATCTCACTCCGTCTCATATGATTATGCTTCTGGTCGTGCTGCCTACAGTAAGCTTGCCGCTCACGGCAATACGACCGTTGATTATTGTTTTATTCTCCTGACCGCCGCGCAATGCTTCAACGGCAAAGCGCGCCATTTTAGCCGTATCACGGCTGATGCAGGTTATTCCTGTTCCGTCTTCGGGCTTTATGTCCGAATAGCACGCGACGGAGGCCATATCGGGCACAGAAATTTTCATTTCCTCCAGCCGCCTGATGAGCCGCTCGGCAAGCGGTCGGCTTTCACACACAAAAGCTGTGGGCTTTTGATTTTCGTAATCCGCCGTTATCTGTTCCAATGGCAACGGCTTTGACGGTTCGATTTCGATTTCCGTCATCGCACGGCAATACCCGAAATATCTGTCCCGATTCAGCTCACTGTCGCTTTCGGATACATATGCTATTCTCGTGTGTCCGTGAGAAATCAGAAACGCAGTCAGACGATTTATGTCGTAATAATCGTCGCCGGTTATGCTCGGAAAATTAAAGCTTCTCATGGAAAAATTCAGAAACACCACCGGCAAGCCCTTTTTGCCGATTTCGTTAAGCAGCTTAACGTTGGGACGTCCGAGCATAATAAGCCCCGAAACAAGGCGTTCTTCAACGATTCTCGGCAGATGCTGGGCGTTTTCGTCCGCCTCGCTGACCACGTCCAGAATCGCGTAGCTGTTGTATGCCTTGAGCTGACCGATAAGCTCCTGATAAAGCTGCCAATGGACGCCTCTTTCTCCGCCTATGCATCTCTGCGGAGAAATTATACCCACATCACCGGTTTGTGCCGATGCCGAATGTCCGTTTCCGACCATGGTGCTTTCCGCCGGCAGGTATCCCATTTCACGTGCTTTAAGCTCCACCGCCGAGCGCATCTGCTCACTGACACCTTTTTTGCCTGCAAGGGCATTTGATACGGTGACATTACTCACTCCCAGCGCATCGGCAATATCCGCCATGGTTACGCTTTTTGTTCGGTTACTGCTGCGCTTCATCGTACCGCCCCCAATCAGTGCAGTAATTGTAACCTTTTTTTGTAAATAAATCAAGATGTATGTAAAGAAAGGTCGGGGTATAATGCAGAGTAATTGTATAATCGCCA
The DNA here is from genome assembly GCA_964500965.1 of uncultured Eubacteriales bacterium. GTDB lineage: Bacteria > Bacillota > Clostridia > Oscillospirales > Acutalibacteraceae > JAISGQ01. The sequence continues at coordinate 10,621 of CAZCQZ010000016.1, forward strand.
TAATATGGGCTGTAAAAAAGCGCAGACCGCATAATGCTTCCATTCTGCATCTTTTCCCTCCCCCTCAAAAGGGGCTGTAAAAAAACTTACGTTTTTTTACAGCCCCTTTACCGCTAAAGAATTTATGCGCGCTTCTTAAATACTATCAGTGCGCCTGCTATAATCGCCGCAAAGAGCGGAAGTGCAACGGCACAGCCGGTGCAACCTGCGCAGCCGCCCTTGGTTTCTTCGGCAGGCTCATTAACGTCTGTTACGGTGACTTCCTCAACAGGCTGCTCCTCAACAGGTTCTTCCTCAACAGCCTTAGGCTCGGAATAAACTCCGCCGTCGCCCTCGTAAAGATAGATGTCGATAACATCGCCGTCTTTAAGCTCGGTAAGGTCAATTGAACGGTCACCGCCGTCTTCCTCTGCCCAGTTATCCTTGTTCAGCTTGAAGCCGAGAGCTTCGGATTCAAATTTTGAAACGTCAACAGTAACGGTTGCAAAGCCGTTTGAATCTGTTCCGTCGAAAGCAACGTTGTCGTTGAGCCAGCTTCCGTCGGCAAGCTCGCACCAAAGTCCGACCATCCAGCCGTCGTAATCTGCATTTTCTCTGCTGTAATGGAATACTACATCGGCATCAACTCCGCCGGCTTCCTCGGTAATAAGGTCGGTTTTAGGCTCGTAGTAAATCTTTCCGTCGCCCTCGTAAAGATAAACATTTATTATCTCGCCTGCTTCTGCGCCGGAAACATCAACATAGCGGTCTGCATCGTAATCTTTCTTTTCCCAGTTGTTGTAATTGACGGCAAATCCGATTTCGCTCTTAGGCCAATCCGCAAGATTTACGGTGTAGGTAGCCGCGCCGTACTCGTCAAGTTCCTTGTTCTGAACAAGCTGTGCATCTTTCCATGTGCCGGAGGTCACTTCTGCCCAGATGCCTACTGCCCACTCATCATAAACGCCGTCTTCACGGAGATAGTGGAACACAAGCTCCGCATTTTCGCCTTTTGCGGTTTCAATGAGAAGATAACGGTAATTCTTAAATGCCTTCGCTGTGGAAGCATCAAACTTTGTCGCTCCGGTGGGGCAGGTATAGCTTACGGCTTTCTTGCCCTGAGTAATCCAGACTTCCGCAAAGCCGTTGCTGAGGCTTACGGTTCTGTTGTCGGTTCCGTCTTCCTTATACCAGTCGTTCTTTACGCCGTCAATCTTTGCGCGTCTGTGGAATTTAAATCCGATTTCGTTGACAACTGCGGAATACTTTACAACCGCAACATAGCCCCAATCGTCCTCATAGGTAAAGACGGTATCCTTAGAACCCCAGCCGCCGTCGACAGCGGTGGTAAACCAGGTACCTACTACCCAGCCGCCCATTGTGCCTTTGGTCTTCTTATAGTGGAAAATAACGGTTGAGCTGGTTGCGGGGTCTGCCGCCGCAGCAAGAGCATCGGCTTCGTTATCGTAGCAGGTGCCTGCCTTGGGAACAATCCACATTGTTGCGCCGTTGTCTGTAAGGGTCATTGTGTACTTTGGAGAAGTCCACTCGCCGTCGGCAACAATCTGCGCCTCAAAATCGGTGTAAACATTCTTATCGGAAAGGGTAAATACGGTGGTAGCCCAGTCGCCGCTGAGTTCAGCGTCCTGTGTCCAGTAGGAGGACCACAGACCTGCGCCGGAATTTGCAAAGCCTGCGCCGATTGTGGCAGCTTCGCCGTAGACGTTTACGGTGACGGTGTACTCGTTCTTTGTGTCTTCATCGCCGCCTTCGTCACCACCCTCAATAGTGGGAGCTTCTGTTCCTACAGTGCCGTCGGCATAGACATACTTCGTTGTCTGACCGCCGTTGATTTCGTCCCAGGAGAAGCCTATCCAGTTCCAGTCTCCTACGCCGAGCTTCATATCAAGGCTGTAGATGCTGTCAAAGTCAAAGCTTACGGAATGGACGGTGTAGCCGTTTGAATCCGTTGTTTTGCTGTATGTGAAATTGCTGTTTTCGCTTACAAGCTCCCATGTATCAACATAATCGGATGCCTGATAGCCGTCAAGATAAAGCTCTGCTTCCTCTGTGCCGGTATAAATTACCTGCACGGTTTTCTCCGTTGCCGCTTTAACGTCCGTAACGGCAACGATACCTGCCGTAAACAGGCTGACTGTCATTAAAACCGCCAGCAATACGGCAACGATGCTTTTTCTGAGTTTAGTGCTTTTACTCATTTCGTATACCTCCAGATTTGAGTTGCGCACGCCATTGAATATGACGTACCCCTCACATTAAGTTCGGCTGCCGCGCCGAATATTTTACATACTAATTTTACCAGTATTGCAAGCTTTTTCAAATGTCATTTTGAATAAAATTAGGCGCAAATTTTTGGCACATAATCAAAACTATGTTTCGCAACTGTTCGTAAAATTTCAGTGCGCTTTTCTTCGGATTTTCCTTTCAGCGCCTTGTACAGTTTAAAATTTTTCGCACAACTACACCGTTTTTTTTAATGCAAAAGATTTCTTTCAGAATAAAAATATTTTTAAAGCCGCGCCTTTTATTTCTGAAACAAACCGCAAAAACGTCGCCGTGCATCATATGACAAATGCCGGATTGCGCAAATGTTTGCGCAATCCGGCATATTCATCGCTCGTGCAAAAACGAAAATCAAATAAGCATTTCAATAAATATTCCGAATGAACTGTTATTCTTCGCCGTGCCCTGTTTTGCGCTGAATAAGCTTGATAAGCTCCACAATGGGAATAATAACCACAGCAAGCCCCATGGCTATTGCGTATTCTCCGAAACCTATTGCGGTAAAGGAAAACGCCTCTCTCAGGAACGGTATCTCGGTTACGGACAAAGTGAGCAGGAACGATGCTGCCATTGTTATCCAGAGAAGCTTGTTTTGACCCTTTATCGAAAAGACGGATTTTCTTCGAGAGCGCATATTGAACGCATGGAAAACCTCGGTCATGGAAAGAGTCAAAAACGCCATTGTAATGCCGTGGTCTGCGCCGTTCATGGCTCTGCCTATGGCGTAGGCTATGAGGGTCAGCACGGAAACTATCGCGCCCTGAACAAGAATATCCGCCATCATGCCGCCGGCAAAAACTCCCTCTTTTGAATCTCTGGGAGCACGGTTCATTATATCCTTTTCCGCCTGCTCGGTGCCCAGTGCCAGTGCCGGGAAAGTATCGGTAATCAGGTTTATCCAAAGCAGGTGCGGCGGCTTTAATATTGTAAAACCGCAGAGGGTCGCGACAAATATTGATATAACCTCGGAAAGATTGGAGGCAAGGAGGAACTGAATGGTTTTTCGGATATTGTCATATATCCTCCTACCTTCCTCTACGGCGGTAACGATAGTTGCGAAGTTATCGTCTGCAAGTACCATGTCCGCGACGTTCTTTGTCACGTCAGTGCCGGTGATGCCCATTCCGATGCCTATGTCCGCACTCTTTATCGAGGGAGCATCGTTAACGCCGTCACCGGTCATGGCGGTTATCATACCCTTACTGCGCCATGCATTGACAATTCTCGTCTTGTGTTCGGGCTGAACACGGGCGTAAACGGAGTAAAGCTCAATGTCCTTTTCAAGCTGTTCATCGCTGATTTTATCAAGCTCCGCGCCGGTTATTGCCTTTCTGCCGCCGTCCAGTATTCCCAGGGTATTGGCAATTGCGGTGGCGGTGTCGATGTGGTCACCGGTAATCATTATAGGACGGATATGGGCATTGCGGCATTCCTCAACAGCCGCCATTACCTCCGGGCGAACAGGGTCAATCATGCCGACTATACCCACATAGCAAAGCTCCTGTTCGAGATATGCGCTGTCCCAACTTTCGGGCTTCTCGTCCCAGTATCTTACAGCGGCACACAGCACACGCAGCGCACGGTCTGCCATTGCCTTGTTTTCGGCAAGAATTTCTGCTTTCTTTTCCTCTGTCATAGGTACAGCCGCGCCGTTTTCCATATATGATGTACAGCGGCTTAATATAACGTCCGTTGCACCCTTTGTATACTGAACGAGTCTGCCCTTTTCATCGTGAACGGTGGTCATCATCTTTCTCATGGAATCAAAGGGAGCTTCACCGATTCTGGGTGCGGCGGCTTCAAGGTCGGGCTTTGCCATTCCCAACTTAAAGGCGTGATTTACAAGAGCACATTCGGTGGGGTCGCCTATATCGGAATTGCCGGTTTCCTCATTCAGCACAGCATCACAGCAAAGGCACATCGCCTTTGCAAGCAGTTCCTTATCATCGGAAAAGTCCTCAACAACGGTCATTTTGTTTTGGGTCAGAGTACCGGTTTTATCGGAACAGATAATCTGAGTACAGCCTAAGGTTTCAACTGCCGTCAGCTTGCGTATTACCGCATTTCGGTTGGACATTTTGGTAACGCCCATGGACAAAACTATAGTTACAACGGCGGCAAGACCCTCCGGAATCGCCGCAACCGCAAGAGAAATAGCAACCATAAAGGTGTCAAGCACCGTATTGGGACTGAGGGTGTTTGTGACAACTCCCTTTATTACGTTGAACACGAACAGGATTACGCATATTCCCAGAACGAGGAATGTCAGCAGCTTGCTCAGCTCGGAAAGCTTGCGCTGCAACGGGGTCTGCCCCTCCTCTGCGGCGGCAATGGCTCCTGCGATTTTGCCCATTTCGGTGTTCATGCCTGTGTCGGTAACTACCATTTTTCCGTGACCGTACACAATCGTACTGCCGGTGTAAACCATGTTTTTGCGGTCACCAAGCGGCACTTCTCCGCTTTCGCTTGTGATAGCTTCGACCTTTTTATCTACCGGGACGGATTCGCCGGTAAGGGCGGCTTCCTCCGCTTTCATGCTTGCACATTCGATGATTCTGCCGTCGGCAGGGACAGCGTCACCTGCATCGAGAAGAACAATATCGCCGGGCACAAGGTCGGCGGCGGGAATAACAACCGATTTGCCATCGCGGATAACCTTTGACTGTGCGGCGGTCATTTCGGAAAGGGCTTCTATAGCCGCCTCGGCTTTGGATTCCTGAACAACGCTGAGAATGGAGTTAATTATTACAACTATTAGAATTATTATGGCATCTGTGGGGAATCCGCCCTCGTGGATTTCCGTCACCGAGGAAATCGCCGCTGCGGCAAGCAGGACAATTATCATCGGGTCGGTCAGCGATTTGAGAAAACGGACTATAACGCTTGTCTTTTTTGCTTCTTCAAGCTTGTTTTGACCGAAACGGCTCAGTCTTTCGGCGGCTTCGCCGTCACTCAGACCGTTTTCGGAGGTGTTTTGCTCGATGAGCACCTCTGATGTTTCCTTTAAGTATTCTTTCATTTTCCCTGCCCTTTCTTTCAGTCGGTGTGTAACGGTATTATTTTACACTATTCACACGTGTAAATCCATAGCAAAAACACAATTTTTTAACTTCTGATTACAAATTACGGAAATTGTATAAAATAAGCGCAAAAACCGCTCAACCATAAGGCTTGAGCGGTTTACGGGGTTCAAAATCGACCTTTCGGGAAATAAAGGCTTTTCACCTTGATTTCATGCGGTTTTTACGAAATTTTTCATTTACAGGTCAAATTTGTTCATAACCATACCCGTTACGAGCTTGGGATAGAAATAGGTGGATTTTTGAGGCATTTTTTCACCGTTAGCGGCAACGTCGCGGATTTCCTCCACTCTGGTGGGGTTGAGGATAAAGGAGCATTGGAATTTGCCATCGCGAACACTCTCAATCGCTTCGTCGAAAGCCCTTGTATATGTCAGGTTGACCTGTGCCGCCATATTTTCCTTATCTATTCCCAGACATTTTTCAAGCACCAGTGAGTGAAGCACGCTCACATCAAGCTCTCTCAATGCCTTTGAGCAATCGGGCAAAACCTCCTGCATGACGGAAATATCCTTTAACACCAGTAAATCCCATTCATCTCCGCCGCAATACATGGCGTAGGCTTTTTTGCCCTCTTTGTAATAATCATCGAGCCTTGCCTCAATAGTATCAACGCCGTTTTCGTGAGTTATATCAAAGCTTTCTGCGGCTTTTTCAAGAAGCGCGTTTCTGTCAAAGCTTTCAAGGTCGCGTACCATGCGGTGAGTAGGAAACACAACAAGCCCGTCATTTTCCATATCCACCAGCATCATCATGATATAATCGCTGTCCGCACCCTCCGGCGTACCGTTTTCGCGGCAGTAGTTGCGGTAATTTATACCTGTTTCATAGCGGTGATGACCGTCGGCAATATAAAGCTTTCTGTCGGCAAAATCTCCACACAGCTTTTCTATAAAAGTGGGGTTTGATACTATCCACATACGGTGGGTAACATCTGCATCATCTGTAAATTCAAAATCGGGATTACAGTCGGAATATTCGTCAAGCTTTGATTTCGTCTTGCCGCCGTCGTCCATGTAAAGGGAATATATCTGAGAAAAATTACAGCCGGTGGCTTTCATCAGATTAAGCCGGTCGGTTTTCGCCTTGGAAAGAGTTTCCTCGTGGGGAAGAACAATTCCTTTGTCAAACTCCTCAAGCTTTACCGCGGCTATCATGCCCTTTACGGACATGACCCTGCCTCTTGCCTTAAATTCTTCCTCATAAATATATATGCTGTCTTTGCCCTCTCTTATAAGAGTGCCGTTTTCAAGCCATTCTTTAAGAACATTTCCTGCCTGAACATAAGGCTCATCACCCTTTGGCAGTTCAAGACGTATTACGTTGTGCCCGTTCCTTTCCAGAAAAGCAAGTCTCTGTTCCTCACTTATTATGTCATAGGGCGGACAGGTGAGAGTTTCAAGTGTGCCTGCGGATTCCGCAAAGCGCATACCGTTAAAGCCTTTTACTACTGCCATGTAACTGCAACCTTTCGTTTCTGTATTTTTGCTATTACAGTTTAACGTATTGAAGCATCACAGTCAAGGCATAGCGGAAAATAAATCACGGTCGTGTTTCAAGTCCGTAGAGCTGAGTTACAGGGTCGCGGAAAAGTCCGATTTTAGGCGGACTTACGGAAAAGCACAGCAGCATTACGATAATCAGGCACAGCAATGCGGCGGAAATGGGGAAAATATCGTTAACGTTTTTGTCGGAATTGAGTATTCTTATGCTGACGATTTCTCCGCATATCAGCCATAGAAGCGCGGAGAGAATGTCAATCCACAGCACACTGCTGCCCCATACGCCGCTGTAAATAAAGAAAAAACAAACTGTCAGCAACATCACCGTCAATGCCCCTGCGCACCTTGCCACAACAAGCCTTTTGATGTTCGGCTTCAAAGCATAATATACCGCTATGCTCCAGAGCAAAAAGGGTATGAGAAGTATTTTCACGTGTTCCCAAACACTTTCGTTAACTGCGGAAAACACCGCCGCCGCGATATTTTTTCCGCTCAGCTCATAGAAAAAGTGCAGAAATGAAGCCAGCGCAAAGCCGACTGCCGCACCGCCCATGCTGACAAGAACAGCTTTTGTTTTTTCGTTAAAGGATATTCGTTTTAATATAGCCGTATTTTGCATATTATCAGACCTCCGTTTCATCTGATATATACGCGCACCGTTTCTAAATTATGAGCAGTACGCCGACGGCTGTCATCACCGAGCCTAAAGCCGCCGCGCCTGCCATAAGCGCCCACCTCGGCAGTGCTGTCAGTTTTTCGCTTAATATTCTTTCCTCTTTTTCCTCTGTTTCATCTGTTTCCGTACAGTATTCTACCCTCTCGTTCAGCTCGTCTATGCATTCACGTGCCGCTTTGTGCAGGTCTATACTGCCGTTCTCCGCGTATTGAGGGCGTACAAAGCATATGACTCTTTCAAAATACGGGCTGTCGGGCTTGTTTATCTCAACAGCAAATCTGCCTACCGAACGTATCATATCATCATCCTCCCTTTTCCTGAATTATTGACTTGTGCATATATTCTATTCAATTACATTTTGTAATTTTTCATCTCCGATTCGTGTTAACATAAAAAATGTGGAAAAGTGGGTGGAAAACGTGGAAAACTCCCATGGCTTCGTTGTGACAAAAATTTAAAACGGCTTTGTTAAGCCGTTTTCTGTGTTGAAAACTTTTCCGCTTATGTTAACAGAAAATGAATTATCGCAAAACAAACAGTTTAATTAACTTCACAATTGACGTAAAAGTATCGGTTGTAAAAAGCAAAAAGCTATGCTATACTTATTTTGTTGACCGTATTTTTATACTAATTTCAAATAAGACGTATGGCATAAAAATCCTTCGCGTCAGTCAAAAAGCAGGACTTTCCGCTCGGATTTTTTTATTGACTTTCCAATTTGAAATTAGTATTACTGCTAATTCAGTTTTAACGGTTTGAAATACGAGGTGACTGTCATGCCAAAAAAGAAAAAGAAAAGCTATAATCTGCTCCGCCACAGAATAATATTTGCCGTCTGCAAGCCCGTTGCACGGCTTTTTCTGGCGATAAAATGCGGCTTTAAGAAAACCGTAAAGCCCAAAGGCGCGCCGAAATTCAAGCAATATGTTATGCTGTCAAATCACAACAACGACTTCGATACCGTAGCTATTGCCGCCTCCGTTCCCGGCGTGTGTCATTTTGTGGCAAGTGACCACATCCTGAAATGGGGCGTCGGCGGACTTATAAAATGGGCGTGCGATCCTATTGCGATTTCCCGTGCTCAGCTTGACCTTAAAGCGGTCAAGGACATTATGCAGTGTAAAAAAGAGGGCGGCAGTATCGGAATTTTCCCGGAGGGCGGCTGTTCCTACACCGGTCGCACCGGATATATCGCACCTGCAACGGCAAAGCTTATTAAGCAATTGGGCTTGCCGGTGTATCTTTACGGCATTGAGGGCACATTTCTCATGAAGCCCGTTGCCGCAAAAAACATGCGCAGAGGCAAGGAATGGTGCGTGCTGAGAAAGTGGCTCACCGCCGAGGAAGTTGCCTCCATGACCGTTGACGAACTGCATAAGTGCATTTGCGAAAACCTCATGGTGGACGCATACGTAACTCAGCGTGAAAAAATGTATAAATACAAGGGCAAGGACCTTGCCGCAGAGCTTGAGGTTTCGCTTTATAAATGCCCGAAATGCGGTGCTGTGGGCAAAATCCACGGCAAAGGCAATGTGTTCGCCTGTAATGAGTGCGGCTACAGCGTTACATATAATAAATACGGCTTCTTTGAGGGCGAGGACGTAATTTTTGACACAATAACCGCATGGGACGACTGGCAGAGAGCCGAAATTGTCCGCTGTATAAACGAGGGCGAATATGACCTGACCGGAGAAACCCCGATTTTCTCCGATGAGGACGAAATAATGGCGGTGTCGGAAAAGGCACACGTAAAATCCACTGCCGGAAAAGGCACGTTTTATATGTATTCCGACCGCTTTGAGCTTCACGGCGACGGCATTGACGAGGTGTGGTATTTCGATAAAATCGAAAAGCTGAGAGCGACCAACCGCAGTCACCTTTCATTCTCCGTCGGCGGCGACACATATATTGATTTGAGCAGTGAACGCGTCCGTTCTTCCTATAAATATATGCTCAGCTACAACGCGCTAAAGCTTTGGGCAAAGGGCAAGCCGATAGATTTCTTCGGCGTATAATCCTGAAAGGAGTAATCTTTTGGCTCGCATAAGCTCTCTTTTTTCTTCAAGCAGCGGAAACTGCACTATCATCGGCTGTTCCGGCAGATATGTCATGATTGACGCCGGTGTAAGCGCAAAAAAAATCGGTGAGGCTTTGCTTCAGCGTGACGTAAGACCGGAAAGCATAGCCGCCCTGTTTATCACCCACGAGCATATTGACCATGTGAACGGCGTGCGCGTATTTGCAGGCAAATACGATATTCCCCTTTACGCAACGGAGGGAACGTTGGCGGCAATGGAGCAGAAAGGACATTTAAAAGGCGTTCGCTGTGCGGTTATAAATAACACCGTTGAGTTGCCGGAAATGCGTATAAGCCGCTTTAAAACCTCCCATGACGCCGCCGAAAGCTGCGGATATACCGTGGAAACCGCAGACGGCAGAAAAATAGCCGTCGCCACCGATACGGGATATGTTTCGGAAGCAGTGCATAACGCAATATGCGGCTGTGATGCGGTACTTATCGAATCCAATCACGATGAGAAAATGCTCAGAAACGGTCCCTATCCGCCCCTTACAAAACAGCGAATACTGTCCGACGTGGGACATCTTTCAAACCCCGCCTGTGCCGCAGAGGTTATACGGCTTGTGAAAAGCGGCTCTACCAGATTTTTACTTGGCCATATAAGCGAAAACAACAACACTCAGGCGCTTGCTTACGAAACCTCGTTTAACGCACTTTGTGCCGAGGGTATGAGGAAGAATTTTGACTACACCCTTGCGGCGTTAAGTCCACAGGGCTGTGAAATGGTGGTGCTTTAATGCAGGACGTCCGAATAATATGCGTCGGCAAGCTGAAAGAGCAGTTTTGGCGCGATGCCTGTGCCGAGTATTCCAAACGGCTGACGGCATATTGCAGGTTTTCGATTGTTGAGGTTGACGAGTTCCGTCTGCCGGACAACCCATCGAAAGCTCAGATAACAGCCGGGCTTGAAGCCGAGGGCAAGCATATTTTGTCAAAATGTCCGAGCGGCTCCGAGATTGTTGCGCTGTGCATTGAGGGAAAGCCCCATTCCTCCGAGCAGGTTGCCGCTCTTGCGGAAAAATTTGCCATGTCGGGCAGAGGTATCTGTTTTGTTATAGGAGGGTCTTTCGGTCTTTCGGATGAGGTAAAGTCAAAAGCCGCCGTAAAGCTTTCAATGTCGCCTATGACCTTTCCCCACCAGCTTGCCAGAGTTATGCTCTGCGAGCAGATATATCGTGCATTTTGCATAAATAACGGCTCGAAATATCACAAATGACCGGTGCAAAAACAAAAAATACCGCCGGATAAAAAAACTGTTGCTTTTTTCGGTAAAAGGTGTTAAAATAACTGCACGTGACTGTAAGGAAGCAAGGAGGTGTACCGTAAATGCCCAATATCAAGTCTGCTAAAAAGAGAGTTAAGGTCAACGAGACTAAGAATCTCCGCAATAAGGCTCTCCGTTCCAACCTCAAGACCACAATCAAAAAGGCTGATGTCGCAATTGAGAATCATGAGAATACCGATGAGGCTGTCCGTCTTGCAATGAAGAAGATTGACCAGGCTGTTGCAAAGGGTATTCTTCATAAGAATACCGCCGCAAGAAAGAAGTCTGCTATCGCTCGCAAGGTTAACAAGGCTTCGTAATTATTCCTTTTGATTTTAAAAGCAGAGCTTGGCTCTGCTTTTTTGCTTTTGCGGCGGTAGTATGAATGTTCTGTAAAAAAAACGTGTTTGAATTGACAAGCGCGGTTAAAAATATTATCATATTGTACAGGAAATACCGATTCCGATAAACGGATTATACTGCTATTTAATATATAGAATTTTCGGAGGTGCGTAAGCTATGAAAAAGTCAAATCCCTGGGTGATACTGGGAATTATCACCGCAATTGCCGCAGTTGTTGCATCTGTCACTACCGCAATCCTCATGCTTGAAAAAAGGCGCAAAGAGGACGAGGAGCTTGAGCATTATCTCGACTGCTCTATTCAGTAAAAAGCTTTGACAATAACATTTCTACAGATTAGACCAAAAAGGGCTGTAAAAAACGCAGGTTTTTTACAGCCCTTTTGTTCATTTTTCTCTACAGCCCTTGCATCTGAACATCGCTGCCGCTATTACGGTCATAACCGCCGAGCTTGCAAGCACCCATACTAACGCCTTTCCGCTGTACATTCTGCCAATATCGACAGTGTAATAAAACGGCATGTTCGTACAAGCTTTGTAAAACACAGTGCCTTTCATATCATCAAGAGGAAACCATACTCCGCCGGTCAGCGTTGCCAGATTTATAATAATCGAACCTACGCCGCCAACCGCCTTATCGGAGAACAGAGTGCCCATAAGCACACCGAGAGCGATATAAAACACCCCCGACGGTATCAGCAACAGAATTGTAGCAAGCGTTTCCAAACCTGTTTTACAGCCGAAAAAGGAAGCTGCCGTAAAGCAGACAACCGTTTGTCCTGCCGTCAACGGAAGCATGGGCAGCATATAACCGAACACAAAATCCGCTGAGGTCATGGGCGATGAATAAAGCCTTGTTAAAAAAGCGCTTTTTCTATCACCGGCTATTAACATAGCCTCAAAAAGCATTGTGAACGTAAAGCCAAACACCGCTATTCCCGGAGTGAGCCTGTCTATTTTGAACATTTCAATCTGCTCCGGCAGGGAATTGTTCAGTGCCGAAAGCAACACCAGCATCATTATCGGAAAGCCTAACCCCAAAACGATGGCAAGCGGTGACCGCAGTACTTCTTTAATATTTCTTTTTGCGAAAACCGCCATTCTCATATCTGCCCCTCCTGCGTCAACACCACAAAAGCATCTTCAAGACGTTTTGTTCCCGTTTTTTCAATCAGCATACCCGGCGTTCCCAACGCTTTTATTCTGCCGCCCTGCATTATTCCTATTCTGTCGGACAATTCTTCCGCTTCCTCCATGTAATGGGTTGTGAGTATCACCGTCACATCTCCGTGCAGACTTTTTATAATTTTCCATAATTCACGACGTGCCGGTACGTCAAGTCCCAATGTCGGCTCGTCAAGGAACAGTATTTCCGGCTCGGAAATCAGTGCCATTGCAATGGACAGCCGCCGCTGCATACCCCCTGAAAGCGTTGCCGCTCTGCTGTTTTTTACTTCATCAAGCCCGAAACGTCCGACAAACTCGTCGGCTTTTGACCTTGCTTCACCGTTTTTAATGCCGTATATCCGTGCCATGAAAACGAGATTGTCAAAAACGGAAAGATTCATTGCAACCGCTGTTTCCTGAGGTGAAATACCGGTTTTAGCCTTTACTTTTTCGGGTGCGGAAATTATGCTGTCACCCAGAAGATAAGCATCGCCCTCAGTCGGCTTTGTCAGGCAGGAGAGCATTTTTACCGTGGTGGTTTTCCCTGCCCCGTTTACTCCCAGCAGTGAAAATAATTCTCCTTTTTCAACCGTTAAATTCAGTCCGTCCACGGCGGTTTTATCCTTGTAACGCTTAGTCAGATTCTCTGTTTTTATCGCTGTCATAATTATCCTCCAGACTTTCCACATAGGTTTCCATTTTATCGTTTATCGCCCGAACGTTGCGCTTTGCCAAAACGTACTGAACCACAAAGTTTATAACATAACCGACCGCTATACCCGCTGTCAGCGAAATGTAGCCCCGTGTTTCAACCGGAATCCAGCACACACGCGCAACCGCCATTAAATAGGGAAAGGTTGCGGCAAAGTGAAACAGTAACTGCACAAGAAAGCTGCGTTTCGGGTTTTCGTATATCATTGCCGCCATTGCATAATCCACGCCGAGCATACCGGTCATAAGCGTCTGCACTGTAACAGCCAGATTTTCCGAGCCGAACATTTCCACAGTGCCCGGCATTACCGCCATAAAATCACCGCCCATGCCGTTTACTCCCAGCGACACGAAGTATACCACCATTGCGCCGTGGAGCACTCCGCAACCGAAGCCTATTATGAATCTTAAAAGTATGTGTTTCTTTTTCATGGTATCACCTCATATATCAAGTTTTTTTCTTATAAGCGCAACATATCTGCGTGAAGCGTAGGTTTGCGTCCCGTTTTTCATCGAAACACAAATAGTTCCCATTAAAGAAGTGTCCATACGCTTAACCTGCCTGAGATTGATTATTTCCGAATTGGATATTCTCATAAACACGCGGCTGTCAAGAATATTTTCAAGCTCATACAGCCGCGTTTTCAGCACAAACGTGCCCTCTGCCGTCTCCGCAAATACCTTTTTATCATTGGAATAAATGCGGAAAATGTCGCGATAAGGGATAAACAACGCGCCGCTTTCGTCAAAGGCTGTTACACAGTCGCTTTTTTCGCCGCAGCCGCTAATGCGCTCTATCAGTGATGATATTTCACCGTCCACGTTGTCGGTATGTATGACAACTCTGCGCTCTTTAAGCCCTTTTTCTACTGCTATCTCAATCTTCAATACTTTCACCTTCTTGCGTTAATTGTAGCTCAGGCAAGACAAAATGCAAAGTAAATTGCGACAAACGGCACATTTTCGCAGACAAACGGCAAACGTTGCAAAAAGCTTCTTCTTTTTCTTGCTGTTTTCATTATAATATGGTAAAATAAAATGGTTAAAGAAATCAGCCGAGGTGGGAAAATGAAAAATGTTTTAGTCACCGGCGGTGCAAGGGGCTTAGGTCGCGCCGTTACGGAGTTTTTTGCCGCAAGGGGTGTTCGGGTGTTCTCCTGCGACATAGCGGATTTCGATTATGAGGGCGAAAATATAATTACGCTCAGGGTAGATGTAAGCGACAGCGAAAGCGTGGACAGGGCTTATGAAGCGGTACGCGCAAAGGTTTCGCACCTTGACGCGGTTATAAACTTTGCCGGCATTTACCGCATGGATTCATATGCGGAGATGAAAGAGGAAGATTTCAAAAAAATTCTCGATATTAACCTTTTGGGCGTTTATCGCATAAACAAGCGGTTTCTTCCAATGCTGAGAAACGGCGGCAGGGTTATTATAGCCACAAGCGAGCTTGCACCTCTTGACCCTCTGCCCTTCAACGGTATCTATTCTCTTTCAAAAACCGCCCTCGATAACTACGCCCAATCTCTGCGGATTGAGCTTGCTCTGCTTGATATACCGGTAATTGTCATTCGTCCGGGTGCTTTCGCAACGGATATGATAGGCGCATCGGATACCTCAATGCGTGCCCTTTGCGAAAAAACCGAGCTTTACAAAACCAATTCGGAAAAATTCAGGGGAATAATGGATAAAGTCACGGTTAAGGCGCTTCCTCCCGTAAAGCTGGCTCAGCTTGTATGGAAAGCCTTTTCAAGCAGACACCCGAAATATGTTTACACCAAAAACGCCAGCTTTTTGTTAAAGCTCTACAGTGCCATGCCCACAAGAATCCAGGTTTGGGCAATTAAGACGCTTATTAAGTAAAGGAAGATAGTATGAAATTACTTGCTCTTGACGGCAACAGTATTATAAACCGCGCCTTTTACGGCATACGTCCGCTGACCACAAAGGACGGCCAGCCTACTAACGCCATTCACGGCTTTATGAGTATGATGCTGAAAATGCTTGAGGAGGTTGAGCCTGATGCGGTGGCGATTGCTTTCGACCTGAAAGCTCCCACATTTCGCCACAAGGCGTATGACGGCTACAAAGCAAAACGCAAGGGTATGCCTGAGGAGCTTTTCCTGCAAATGCAGCCCCTTAAAGACCTGCTTTCGGCACTGGGCTACAAACTGCTCACCGCCGAGGGTTTTGAAGCGGACGATATTCTGGGAACTCTTGCCGCCCGATGCAGAGAGCTTGACCACACCTGTGTTATCGCAACCGGTGACAGGGATTCTTTCCAGCTCATCGGCAACGGCGTAACGGTACGTATGCTGTCAACCAAAGGAGGACACCCGGAAGCGGTAACCTATGACGAAGCCGCCATAATGGAAGCTTACGGCGTAACTCCCCGTCAGCTTATCGACATAAAGGCTATTCAGGGAGACACTTCCGATAATATTCCCGGTGTTCCGGGAATCGGAGAAAAAGGTGCAGGGGAACTTATAAGAAAATTCGGCTCTCTTGACGGCGTTTACGAAAATATTGATGACCCGTCCATTAAAGCCGGAATGAGGACAAAGCTCATTGACGGCAAGGACAGCGCATATCTCAGTCGTGAGCTGGGGCGTATTGTTTTCACAGCTCCCGTTGACCTCGATATTGAAGCATATGTGCCTGCCGAGCCTGATGTTGCCGCCGCACGTGCTATGCTCGTTAAGCTTGAAATGTTCAAAATGCTTGAACGCCTGGGACTTGCCGACAGAAAAGAAGTTGTTGCCGCCAAAAAGGAAGCTGAAAGCACCGAATCTCAGCGCATACTGATGTCGCCCGACGGCTGGTGTGATGAGCTTTTAAATGATTCGGAAGTTTATTTTGTTTACGAAATCGAAAACGGCAGGCTCAGCCGCATTGCTTACTCACGCCGTGACTGCACCGTGGTTTTGAACAGTGATGAAGATATTTCAGAGTTTACGGAAAAGATACTCAAAAATGAAAGCGTAGCAAAGCACACCTTTGATGTAAAACAGCTTTACAAGCTGTGTCCGGAGATGAAAGGCGTTAAAATGGACGCAATGCTTGCGGCGTATCTCATAGACCCGGAGAAAAACTACGGTCTTGACGAGCTTCTTGCCGCATATACAGGCGAATCTCCTGCCGATTCACTGCCCAACCTTAAAGCCGCCGCAAGAGCGGAGAAAATGCCGGCTCTTTGCAGGGCGTTGCTTGCAAAGATTGAGGAAAACAAACAGGAAAAGCTGCTTTATGATATTGAACTGCCTTTAGCTCAGG
The DNA here is from genome assembly GCA_964500965.1 of uncultured Eubacteriales bacterium. Classification (GTDB taxonomy): domain Bacteria; phylum Bacillota; class Clostridia; order Oscillospirales; family Acutalibacteraceae; genus JAISGQ01. The sequence continues at coordinate 27,017 of CAZCQZ010000016.1, forward strand.
TGCTTGCTGATATGGAAATCGCAGGCGTTGCCGTTGATAAAAAGGGCATTGAGCTTTTCGGAAACATGCTTTCCGAGCGCATTGCCGAGCTTGAAAACGGCATTTATGAGGCGGTTGGATATAAATTTAATCTCAACAGCCCAAAGCAGTTAGGTGAAGCTCTGTTTGACAAAATAGGCTTAAAGGGCGGCAAGCGCACCAAAACAGGCTGGTCAACCAATGCGGAGGTTTTGGAATCGTTGCGCGGTCAGCACCCTGCCGTTGACGGCATTTTGGAATACCGCACCCTCAGCAAGCTTAATTCCACCTATTGCGCAGGATTGCTGAAAACCGTTGCTTCCGACGGCAGAATACATTCAAGCTTTAATCAGACGGAAACCCGTACAGGCAGAATCAGCTCCACCGAGCCGAATTTGCAGAATATTCCCGTGCGTACCGAGCTTGGAAGTCAGATGAGGAAATTTTTCACTGCCGCTGACGGCAATGTGCTTATCGACTGCGATTACAGTCAGATTGAATTGCGTGTGCTTGCCCACTGCGCCGGTGACAAGCGCATGATTGAGGGCTTTGCCTCCGGAGAGGACATTCACCGTATAACCGCTTCTCAGGTGTTCGGCGTGCCCATTGAAAACGTCACCGCAACTATGCGTTCCCACGCAAAAGCGGTTAATTTCGGCATTGTCTACGGTATCGGTGCTTATTCGCTTGCAAAGGACATCGGCGTTTCAAATGCCGAAGCCTCTGCTTATATCAAAGGCTACTTGAACACCTATTCCGGTGTTGACAAATACATGAAGCAGCTTATTGATTCGGCTAAAGAAAAATCCTATGCGGAAACTCTTTTCGGCAGAAGACGTTATCTCCATGAGCTAAGCTCATCTAATCACATGATGAGAGCTTTCGGTGAAAGAGTTGCAAGAAATATGCCCATTCAGGGCACTGCCGCGGATATTATAAAAATAGCCATGGTTAAGGTTTTTGCAAGGCTGAAAACCGAAAACATGAACACAAGGCTTATATTGCAGGTGCATGACGAGCTTATCCTCGAAGCCCCCGAAAACGAAGCCGATAAAGCACTTTCCATTCTCAAAGAGGAAATGGAAAGCGCCGCCGTGCTTTCCGTAAAACTTGACGCCGACGGCGGCGTTGGCAAGACATGGTATGATGCAAAAGGGTAAGGCTAAAGTCCCTCGTCAGAGGGGGACAACAATAGCTTCCTCTGATGATGGGAGCCGGTAATTGGAAACTTTCAACTATTCAGAAATCTTAAACGCCGGGGACAACCTCATAACATCACGTGGCAAACTTAATTGATAAATTTGAATTTGTTCGGGAGGTAACTATGAAAAGGTCAATGTTAATTATTTCAGTATTTGTAATTTTAGCTTTATTGATTACAGGTTGCAGCAAAGACAAAGAAAACGGAACATATTACCCAAACGTCTCTGAAATGCAGGAGAATTTGGAAGAATTAGATTATGTAGTATCGGTTGCGTATAACTCCGATGATAATTATATCGGAACACGTCTTTATGCTGAAAAAAATAATGAATATATAGAATTTTATTGGTTGGATGACAGCAAATTTATAGACGTGATTTCCGAGGAACTAGAAACAAAATACAGTAACTACGATAAATTTGTCAGCATTAAAGATGACAGCAAATTCGGAACATTGATATTTTGCGGAACTGAATCGGCAATTAAAGACGCGGGAATTAAAATAGTTGATGTAAAGGTTAAAGTATAGCGAAGTTGCGACTGTTGCAAATCGGAGGATTACAGAATTACCAATAAATCACAATCCAAAACGCAAATCCAAGCAAAAGGAATCTGATTATGAAAATACTGTTTTTATGTACAGGCAATACCTGCCGCTCGCCTATGGCGGAATATATTGCACGGCAGGAAATTCAAAGCCGAGGCTTTGATATTGAAGTCGATAGCGCAGGGCTTATGGGCTCAGGGGACAGGGCTTCCGATTATTCCGTGGCGGTATGTCGGGAAATAGGACTTGATTTAAGTGCCCACCGCTCGAAAATGCTTTCAAAGCCCCTTGCCGACAGTGCGGATATGATAGTTTGCATGACCGCATCTCATGCAAATACTCTGCTGTCACTGGGCATTGACCGCAAAAAAATAAGCGTACTGGGCAACGGCATTGCCGACCCTTACGGTCAGAGCCTTGATGTTTACCGCAAATGCCGTGACGAGATAACCGCAGCCGTTCACGCACTGCTTGACGGCACTTGCGGCGAAATCGAAATTGTTCCCCTGAAAAAAGAACACGCCCGTAAGCTTGCGGAGCTTGAACGGATATGCTTTTCCGACCCGTGGAGTGAGGAGGGCATTGCTTTTGAAGCAACCAACGATGCGGCAAAATTTCTTGTGGCGATATGCGGAAACGAAATCGCAGGCTATGCCGGTATGCTGTACGCCGCCGACCTGGGCAGTATATGCAATATCGCGGTGTTTCCTCAGTTTCGCCGCCACGGTGTAGGCAGGCGGCTGGTTTATTCGCTGATAAGCAGTGCAAGGGAGCTTGGCATTTCCGAGCTGACGCTGGAGGCAAGAGAATCAAACGAGCCTGCAAAAGCATTGTATGCCTCCTTTGGCTTTAAAGAGGTCGGCAGGAGAAAGAATTTTTACAACAATCCCACCGAAGACGCCGTTGTGATGAATATGGCTCTGTAAAATTTATTATTTCGTTGCAACACAGGGAATTTTGTTATAATATATTATCATTGATTTTAAGGAGGCGGTATTTTGCTGATTTTCGGAGTTGACCCCGGCTATGCCATAGTCGGCTTCGGCTTTCTGCGCTACAACGCTCCCTATATGCGCCCTGTTGAATACGGCTCTATCGTCACCAAAGCAGGCGTTGATTTTAACAGGCGGCTTGAAACCATATATCGCCGCACTGCCGAGCTTATCGAAAAACGAAACCCCGACGCACTGGCTATTGAAAAGCTCTACTATGCCAACAATGCGAAAACCGTTATCGGCGTTGCGGAAGCAAGAGGAGTAATTCTGCTTGCCGCACAGCAGGCAGGCTTGCCCATTTACGAATACACCCCCTTGCAGGTCAAAAAAGCAGTGACCGGCTACGGACAAGCTCCGAAACCTCAGGTTATGGAAATGACACGCAGGCTTTTAGGACTTGCGGAAGTACCTAAGCCAGACGATACCGCCGATGCTTTGGCTATCGCCGTTTGTCACGCACAATATTCCGGCTTCTCCGCAATGGAGGAGCGTATGAAAGGCAGGAAATTAAATTGATTTACAGCTTAAACGGAACTTTGGAGTACACCGAACCGGGCTTTGTAGTGGTCGAATGCGGCGGCGTAGGCTTTAAATGCTTTACCTCAATGCAGACCCAGCGTTCACTGCCCTCAGTCGGTAAGAATATCAAGCTTTACACATACATGAGCGTCAGAGAAGACGCCCTCGACCTTTTCGGCTTTAATACCAAAACGGAAATGGCGTGCTTTAAAATGCTGATTTCCGTAAACGGCGTAGGCGCAAAGGTTGCCATGGCTATACTTTCAGAGCTTTCCGCCGAACAGATAGGCATGAGCGTTGCTTCCGGCGATTACAAAACTCTGACCCGTGCAAGCGGCGTAGGTCCGAAGCTTGCACAGCGTATTGTCCTTGAGCTTAAAGACAAGGTAAAGGGTCTGGGCGCGCCTGTTGACGGCGATACCGCTACCGTTTCCGCCGTTCCCTCTGCCGCCGCAAACCCCTCAAAGGCTGTAAGCGCACTTATGGTACTGGGCTATCAGGCAAACGAAGCCACTGCGGTTGTATCGAAATTCGACCCGTCTCTCCCTGTAGAGGAGCTTATCCGTCTTTCACTGCGTGAAATGGCAAATAAATTTTAACAGAGGTGCTTACATATGAGCGAATTTTGGTATTCGATAATGACCATGCTGGGCGAAAAGGGAGCGGATTATCAGTCCTTTCATCTTTTCGGCGCGGTACATCTGACCTGGCTTGCAATCGCCGTCGTTTCGTGGATTCTCTCCTCGATTCTCTACAAAAAGCTGGGTGAAAAGGGAAAGCGTGTTATGCTTATATCCCTTTCGGCATTCATCGTTCTCTATGAAATTGCGATGAACATTGTTTACCTTGCCACAGACCAGTGGACATTCGGCGTTCTTCCTCTGCATCTGTGCGGAATAAATATTTTTGTCTGCGCTTTCTACGCGCTGAAGCCCAACAGACTTACCGCCGATTTTCTCTATGCGGTATGTCTGCCCGGCGCGCTTTTCGCTCTTATCACCCCCTCCTGGACTTCTCTGCCTATGTGGAACTTCTTCCACATTCATTCGGAGATTCTTCACATAATTCTTGTAATGTTCCCTCTGCTGCTACTTGTTGACGGCTTGAAGCCCAACGTTAAAAATCTCTGGAAGCTGTTCCTTATTGTCCTTTGCATATGCGTTCCCCTTTTCTTCCTCAACATGAAGATGGGAACAAACTTCTTCTTTGTCAACAACGATGACAATAACGCCCTGCTCGTTGCTCTCGGAAATATATTCCCCGATTACAGAATCGGTCTTGTTCTTCTTGTTGCGGTGCTGTGGCTTGTAATGTTCCTGCCCTGGTCTGTTGCAAAAAAGCTCAGTAAACGCAACGCGGAGTAATATTTACTTTATTTATTACCGGAGGTATTCAAATGTCCCCCAAAAGAAAGAATGATTTTGACGATTTCGGCTCTACTCAGTCCACCACCTTTGACGATGATATGGATTTTGAAAACCGAATCGTTGACCCGGAATTTTCAAATGATGACAATGACACCGAAAATCCTCTCAGACCGAAAAGCTTTGACGATTACATCGGTCAGGACAAGGTAAAGGAGAATTTAAGGGTCTATATAAGTGCCGCCCTCGGACGGCAGGAAACCCTCGACCATTGCCTGCTCTACGGTCCTCCGGGACTGGGAAAAACCACCCTTGCCGGCATTATTGCCCATGAAATGGGCGTTGGTTTACGGGTAACTTCCGGTCCTGCAATCGAAAAGCCCGGTGATTTGGCGGCTCTGCTTTCCTCCATGAATCCAGGAGATGTGCTGTTTATAGACGAGATTCACCGCCTTTCACGTATGGTTGAGGAGGTTTTGTACCCTGCCATGGAGGACTTTGCCATTGATATTGTCACCGGCAAGGGTCAGGGCGCAATGAGCTATCATCTGCCGCTCCCCCACTTCACCCTCATAGGTGCTACTACAAGAGCAGGTCAGCTTTCCGCACCGCTTCGTGACCGCTTCGGCGTGCTGTTCAGACTTGAGCTGTACTCACCGGAGGAGCTTTCGCTTATCGTCACCCGTTCCGCAGGTATTTTGGGCATCGGCATTGAGGAGGAAGGCTCGCTTGAAATAGCTTCACGTTCACGTGGCACTCCCCGAATTGCCAACCGCCTTTTAAAGCGTGTTCGCGACTTCGCACAGGTTTACGGTGACGGCACTATTACCTTTGAAATCGCCCGAATGGCTCTTGACCGCCTTGAAATAGACGAGCTGGGGCTTGATAAAATCGACAGGCTTTTGCTTCGCTCTATTATTGATTACTATAAGGGCGGTCCTGTGGGACTTGAAACAATTGCCGCCGCCATAGGTGAGGAAGCCGTTACAATTGAGGACGTTTACGAGCCTTATTTGATGCAGATAGGCTTCCTTTCACGAACTCCCAGAGGTCGCTGTGTAACCCATGCGGCATATCTGCATCTGGGGCTTACACCTCCGGGCATGAAAGAATCAAACGGACAGACCTCACTGTTTTAGGGGCTACCGAAAAATATCAGGAGAACACTATGAGATTTACCGAAAACTGGAAAGATTACACGCTGATTGACGCTTCCGACGGCGAACGCCTTGAACGTTGGGGGGATATTGTGCTTATCCGTCCCGACCCACAGGTGATTTGGAAAACCGAAAAGAAAAATCCGCTGTGGAAAAACGCCCATTCACGCTATATCCGCTCATCAAGCGGCGGCGGTGCATGGGACGTATACAAAAAAATACCCGATTCCTGGCAGATAAAATACCTCGATTTGACCTTTGCCATAAAGCCCATGGGCTTTAAGCACACCGGACTTTTTCCGGAGCAGGCGGTAAACTGGGAGCTTTTTATCGACCTTATCAAAAATGCCGACAGACCCATAAAGGTACTGAATCTCTTTGCCTATACCGGCGGTGCTACCGTTGCCTGTCTTTCAGCCAGCGCACACGTCACCCATGTGGACGCTTCAAAGGGCATGACCGAATGGGCTAAGGAAAACGCCGTGCTTTCGGGACTTCGTGAGCTTCCTCAGCGTTGGATTGTGGACGACTGCCTTAAATTTATCGCCAGAGAACAGCGGCGAGGCAACACCTACGATGCTGTTATTATGGACCCTCCCAGCTACGGCAGAGGACCTAACGGTGAGGTTTGGAAGCTGGAGGAACAGGTATACTCACTCGTATCCGAATGCGCAAAGCTGCTTTCCGACAATCCGCTGTTTTTCGCCATAAACAGCTATACTACGGGACTTTCTCCGTCGGTTATGAACTATCTGCTGGGCACTCTCGTTCAGCCTGCCCACGGCGGCAGGCTTTCCTGTGACGAAATAGGTCTGAGGGTTGAAAGTACCGGTCTGGCGCTGCCCTGCGGAGCTACTGCACTTTGGACAAAGGATTGAAAACAGTCTAATTAAATAAATTTATCAGCCACGCCTCGTCGTTTTCATCGCGCAATCCCCGATTGTGCGCAAAGACGCGGCGTGCTTTTTGTAAATTGCGGTAAACCGTCGCTTCACTCATGGCAAGGGTATCACTGGCTTTGCGTACCCTGAGAGTAACCGTCCCTTTTTGATTCAGCTCCTCCGGTCTTGTAAAATACACCGCTTTCAGACAACTGACAACATCTTTTCCGTCCGTCTCATTCATCAGCTCGTCAATGGTTTTACTCACTGCGCTCAAATCCTCTATGGACGGGTCTTTCATATCAAGCTCCCTTATATCTTTTTGCCCCGGACAGCCGCACAACGAGTACAGGCGAAATGCACTGATACAATAATCATGCGTGTTATCGTTCATCAATTCTTTTCCTCCTGCAAATCCATACAGTTTTCGCATTGAAAGCCGTTTTCAACGCGCCGTTTCCGCTCGTTTTCCATTATCGGAGCACCGCACACCACGCACATTCCGATACATGACAATCCGAAATCAATGTCAAGATATTCGCTCCATGAGCCGAGGTTCTTCAATTCATCCATCATACCATCTCCCTGAATATTTTGTCGAACAAATGTTCTGAGAATATATTACACCGTTTTTCTCCGATTGTCAATTGGTAAAACTGCTTGATTTATGCGCGTCAAATCCGTTGACATTTCACAAAACGGATTTTATACTGATTTTGATGCTGATATTTAATAAAAATCATATGGGTGGTAATATGAGAAAGGTGTCCGATTTCAAAACAAGACTTGAAACCATACTTGCCGAACGGAATATCCGAGCAACACAGCTCAGCCGTGATTCCGGCATCAGCAAACCGACTATTTCCCAGTATTTAAAAGGCGTATACGAGCCGAAGCATGAACAGCTATGCCGCATGGCAGACGCACTGGGCGTAAGCTCACAGTGGCTTGAGGGCTATGATGTTGCGAAATTTCCCGATGAGCCGCCGGAAAGTGTTTTCCGCCTGCCGGTATTTGCCCTGTCCGACCTTGAAGCTCCCCTCCGTTATGAAATCTGCGACCCGAAATACGGTGAGGACTGCTTTTTTGTCGAAGCCGACGACCATTTTTATCCTGTCACGGAAAAAGGCGACCTCATTCTTTTAAAGCCTGTCGAAAATCTTTTGCCCGGTCAGGCTGCATTGATTTTCTTTCGCGATTACGGCGGCTTTTATATTTATAATCCCGTTGATGACGGTGCCCGGCTTTGCTGTCTGAACGCATATTACCCACCGGTCCCGGTCGGCGGCGATGAGCTTTCTCTGCTGCGCATATCCGGCAGAGTAATTCTCACCGTTAAAAAGTGGCAATAATCGTACATATTGATATTTCACGATTTTATCATTGATTTATCACGGGAATTATTGTAAAATCGGAAAAAAGTGTAATGGAGGATTTTATCATGAGTGCAAAAGAAAACAAGCGCAAAATCGACCTTGAACGGATACGCAAATCGAAATGGGGCTATATTGCCGTGTCTGCAATTTTTATTATTCTCGGCTTGATGCTTATAATCGACCCTGTCGGCACAGGCAAAAAGCTTGCGTTTCTGTTTGGCGGCGCACTGGCTTTTTACGGTGCGTTCAGGCTGATTTCGTCGCTTGTTAAAAAGAAAGATGACGGCAGTTTAAACCCCGATGTCATCATTGGCATACTGCTCATAATCGGCGGCGTAGCCGTTATCATTTTCCATGGGTATGTGGCGGAGCTTCTTTCCTTTGCCCTGGGTATTTTCCTTGTTGCCGACGGTCTGTTCAAGCTGCAAACAGCAATCAGCGCAAAGCGCAGTCTTATACCGTCGTGGTGGTTGGTGCTTATCGCCGCTCTTGTATGTATTGCTTTCGGCGCACTTCTTATATTTGCGCCGTCTTTCAGACTGGGCACGCCGTATCTGGCACTGGGAATCGCATTTCTTATCGACGGCGCACAGAATCTTATTTCCGCTGTCTATTCTCATATGATTATCAAAAAAGCTCCGAAAGATACCATTGATATTAACGACCATGCACCTGTCGAAACAAAAGCCATTGACTAACGATAAAATGCTTTTACAGTAGTATTAAATGCGGCGCAGTAATGCTTATGCTATTGCGCCGCGTTATTTTTTGAAGTATAATACTGCCGTGTAAAATAATGAAAAGGGGTTCTGTTACCTATGATAAAGCACATAGTTATGTTCAAAATGCTCAAAAATGCGGCAGGGCGAAGCAAAAAGGAAAACATTGCCGAGGCATGTGAACGTCTTTCTCATTTCAAATCGGAAATTCCCTATCTTGCGGATTTTCAGTTCGGCACAAACTGTCCCGATGCATCGGCGGATAACTGCGACCTTGCGCTGGTCTGTGATTTTGAGAATATGGACGCCTTGAGCAAATACAAGGTGCACCCTACCCACGTTGCCTACGGAAAATATATTCATTCGGTCATGGAATCGCGTGTGTGCATTGATTACGAATACTGATACATTCGGTGTTAACATTATTTCTCTTGATTTGTTGTGGGCTGAGATTATAATTTATTACATGTAAACTTTTTGCAAAGGACTGACTGCCAGTGCCCGACTACCGCTATACTCCGACCGGTGACGGCTTTGACGATTTTGACGATTTCGATAATTTTGACGGTGAAAACTCCGCGGCGGAATTTGACGATTTCGATGATTTTGACGAAAACGATAATTATGTCACCGATGACGGCTTTGATGACTTCGATGATTTTGACAATACTTCTGCCGAAAACGGTTTCAGTCGGAATTTGCCGCCTGAAATGCCGAAATATCCGAATTTTCGATACGATGACGAGCCTGAATTTACTATTGTAAAACCGCCGAAAGAACATCGTGTACGGAAAGCCGTTTTGTCTCTGCTTTCCCTTGCTTTGATAATCATAAGCGCAGGCATTTCGGCGCACTTTGCCGACGGCTTCTTGCCACAGGATATTCTCACCTGGCGCATCGGCGGCGCAACTGTCGGTGACCTTTTTAAAATCGGCTCTGCCGAACAGCTTACGGACAATTATTCAGCCGATTCCGATAAATCGGCGCAAGCCATATCCGAAGCCGACGTTTCCGTTCCGGATTCCGTTAAATATGCCGATTTCGATATTTACGAGGGCAATACCTACTGCACCGTGAAAGGTTACAACGGCACTGCTCTTTCAATTTCACTTCCCGCTTCCTATAACGGCAAACCGTGTACCCATATTGAGGCAAACGCTTTTTCAAACAGCCCCGTGAAGCAAATCGAAATTCCCTACGGCTATACATTTATCGGACAGACTGCCTTTTCCGGCTGCTCCGTTACCGACCTTTATCTTCCCGACAGCATAACCGAAATCGGCTGGGGAATGTGTTCCGGAAACAAGTGGCTTAAAAGTCTGCACCTGTCCTCCTCCCTTGAGGAAATCCCCGAATGGGCATTTGCAAGCTGTGTTTCGCTTACCGACCTGAACATTCCCGGAAGCATTAAAACAGTCGGGCAATGGTCGTTTACCGACTGTACTTCTCTCAAAAAGCTCACCCTTAATGAGGGCACTGTCATTTTGGACAGTTGTGCTTTTTACGGCTGCTCCGAGCTTTCCGTTGCGGTGCTTCCCCAAAGCGTTACCACTATCGGAGAAATGTGCTTCAGAAGCTGTACCTCGCTTTTGATTGTCTCCGTCCCGGAAACCCTTGAAAGCATAGGAAAAAATGCGTTCATGAACTGCTCAAGCGTGCTCACCCTTTTCGGTGAGGTCGGCGGAAAATGGGAGACTTATGCCAAGAACAACGGATTATATTTCGAGTCAATCGCCAATCTCGATTTATCCGAGGACGATGAAAGCGATGATTCGGGGGACAATCTTTCCGACACGGACATTTCTCAATCCGACATTTGATTTCAAATTCTGACAAACGGAGGTTTTGCAATGAAAAGAGTCACTGCATTGACGCTGCTTTTTTGTATTCTTTTCTGCCTGACGGCTCAAATGCACCCGGAAGCCTCCGCCTCCGTTTTTGAACACTCCGAAAGCTACCGAAGCAGTGAATATTATCAACGTCTGCTATCGACGGCTTTGTCCGGTAAGAGCGGTGCGGATATTGCCGCCGTTGCCCTTTCTCAGGTCGGCTATCACGAGGGACGGTCAGCCGGTGACCTTGACGGCACATCGTCGGGCAAGGCAAATTTCACCGAATACGGCGCAAACTTCGGCTTATCCGATGACGCGTGGTGCTCAATATTTGTGTGGTGGTGCGCACGCCAGGCAGGCGTAAACGAAAGCATTATCAGAAAAACCGAATGGGCAAAAACTTCCCTACAGCCCTTTGCATGTCTGCCCCTTTCACAATGCGGCAATATTTCCGTCGGTGACATCGCTTTTATCGACATGAGCGGCGGTGACGGAATTGAAGACCATATGGGAATTGTTGTCGCCGTCAGCGAAAACGAAATAACCACTGTTGAGGGCAATTCCTCAAATGCGGTGCGACGGCAGGTATATTCTCGCACAACAGGACTGCGTTCCGACAGCGCAGGCACTCTGCTTTACATCGGCTCTCCGGATTACGGCGGCGTTAACAGTCCCGTGTGTACCTACGAAACAATATTTGTGCACTCACCGAACGCCGATGCTTATTCTGCAATCGGCGGTGAAAAAATCGGCACCCTCGGTGACGGCGAATATATGTTGCTTGCAACCGATTCTACCGGGAGCTGGCTTCAGCTTGTGGCGGCAAACGGTACTGATTCCGTTTTTATTTCCGCCGACAATGCCGACCTTTCCGCAAAAAATCTTCCGCCGATAACCGGGTATGACGCATGGAGCACCTTTGAGCCTCATACAACCGCTGCCGTCAGCGACAGCAATATTGCTATCCCAATTCAAACAGACCCGTCGGTTACAACCACTGCGCCTACCTCTGCCACGTCATCAACCGCCCCCTCCGCAACACAGTCCTCTGTTTCAAGCGCGATTACCCCGACCGAATCCGACAACGGATATACCGCATCTTTCGGAAACGACTGGATAGAATACGCCGCATACGGTCTGCTGGGTTTGCTGACCCTGGGCTTTATTGTTGTCATGGCTAGTCTTATGGGTAAAAAAGAGTCATCTGCCGATGATTATTAAACGCAGCGTGATAATCAATTTTTAATATTACGTTTTGTATATAATCGCGTATTGAATTAACTGTTTTTATATGATAAAATCATTAAAAATCCCACCCTGTTCGGAGGTATTCAAATGAAACGCAAAACCAAACTGTCTGCCGTGTCAATTGCCGCTGTTATAGCTTTTGCGGCGGTTACGTTTTTGTATAAGGGCATTGCCGTTGACAAAATGGACATTTCCGTCAACGGCGCTCAAATCATTTCGCTGTTCGCGCTTGCCGTGATGTTCGCCGCCGTATTCATCATTCGTTTTATTGTGCCGCATTTCGGAACAACGGGTGATAATACAAAAGCATCTACAGACGCCGGCACATTGGTGCGCTGTCTCGACTGGGCGGCATGGCTGCTTTTTGCCCTCTGTCTTTCTGCGCTTGTTGCATCTCCCCTTGCCGGTGTTGCGGATTATTTTTTCTATGCCGCGTGTTTCGGTGCGCTTTCGATACTCTGTGCTTTATTCCCCTGTGTTAACGCCGCCGAAAAAATCGCGATTCGATGCGAAAGGCTTCCGTCCACCGCTACATTCACCGCGGTTTCTCTGCTGCTTTGCTTTGTGCCTGCGGTCGGAATTTACGGCGGTATCTGCGGCGCGGTATTCTCCGTTACCGCTCTGCGCGAAGAAAAAGCAGAGTTTAAGCAAGGCCGACTTTTCCTTTGCGTAAGCGTGATTTCTACGCTTCTTGCCGCTGCCGACACTGCGCTTTTCATTCTATTGTGCCGTTAATTTTTTTGTGCAACAAAAATGGGCTGTAAAAAACTTGCGTTTTTTACAGCCCATTTAATTATATCCGAATCAATCGTTGTTTCTTCTGGGAGGTCTGCGGTCGCCGTTGCGATTGTCACGACGTTCGGGACGGGGACGGTCGGAAATTGTATTTTCGGGTACCATGCCCTCAATCTCTATAAGTGCATCACGACGGGAAAGATTAAGTCTGCCCTTATCGTCAATTTCAAGCACCTTAACAATAACCTCATCACCGACATTTACCGCATCGGTAACCTTTTCGGTGCGCTTAACATCAAGACGGCTGATGTGTACAAGACCTTCCTTGCCGGGAGCGATTTCGACAAATGCGCCGAAGTCCATGATTCTGGTAACAACGCCCTTGTAGAATGAGCCGGGTTCGGGGTCATGAGCGATAGTCTCGACAATCTGAAGTGCGCGGCGGCAGTTTTCAATATCAACACCGCAGATGAACACCTTGCCATCGTCCTCAATGTCAACCTTAACTTCGCACTCTGCGGCAATCTTCTGAATTACCTTTCCGCCTGAGCCGATAACCTCACGAATCTTGTCAACAGGCACAACGGTGGAGAGCATCTTGGGAGCGTACTTGGAAAGCTCTGCTCTCGGTGCGGGGATAGCCTTGAGCATGATTTCGTCAAGGATATAGTTGCGAGCCTTGTGGGTCTTTTCAATAGCTTCCTTAACGATTTCGGGGGTAAGACCGTCAATCTTCAGGTCCATCTGGATTGCGGTAATGCCGTCATGAGTACCGGCAACCTTAAAGTCCATATCTCCGAAGAAGTCCTCAAGACCCTGAATGTCAACCATGGTCATCCAACGGTCGCCCTCGGTGATAAGACCGCAGGA
>CAZCQZ010000017.1:0-38645 GCA_964500965.1 uncultured Eubacteriales bacterium
GGGTGTCAAGGAAAGTTATTTCGCCGTCACCTACGGCAACACGGTAAGCACCGATATGCTGAGTAATGCCGCCGGCTTCTCCTGCGGTGACGTTTGCGGAACGAATCGCATCAAGCAGGCTGGTCTTACCGTGGTCAACGTGACCCATTACGCACACAACCGGGCTTCTCTGCACAAGGTTTTCGTCCGTATCCTCGCTGTCGTCGATAATTCTTTCCTCAATGGAAACAACGACCTCCGGCTCAACCTTGACGTTAAACTCCGTTGCAACGAGAAATGCGGTGTCAAAATCAATGGTATCGTTGACGGTAGCCATAACGCCGACAGTCATAAACAGGCTTTTTACAACCTCTGCGGCGGTTACTTTCATGCGCTGTGCAAGGTCGGAAACAACAATCTCCGGCGGACACTGAATGGTAAGGGAACGCTTCTGACGCTCGTTCTTGATTCTGTCAAGACGTTCCTTTTCGGTTTCACGCTTGTTGCTCTTGTGGGGCTTGCGGTACTGCTGAGACTTCTGATTAAGCTTCTGCTTATTCTGGGTATTTTCCGCTCTTGAGCCTGCTTTTGCGTGAGCCATATCATCGTACTTGGTGTTGTACTTGTCAATGGACACCTGCACGGTACGGGTATCGACAATTCTTGTCTTGCGCTCCTGTGCGCCGCTCACAACGCTTGCGCCCACAACAACTTCGCTCTCCTGCTTCTTCTGACCGGGACGGTTCTGCTTCTGCTGAGGCTTCTGATTGTTGTTCTTCTGTGCGCCTGCATTGCCGCTGTTCTGCTTTTGAACGGGCTTTGTGGGAACAGTGCCCAACACTGCGGCACCCTGAGTCTGCTGAGGCTTCTTTGCCTCCGGTTTCTTTGCTTCCGCTTTTTTCTCCTGCTTCGGCTCAGGCTTTTTCTCGGTTTTTTCTTCCTTTACAGGCTCTGCCTTTTTCGCGTTTTCAGGCTCGGCAGGTTCTTTTTCCGTAACAGCGGCGGCAGATTCCGTGCCGACTATGGGCTGTGCGGCGGAAAGGTACTCGTCAAAACTTGAAACCTCATGCTTCTTTGTGACATTTTCAAAAACAAGACTGATGTCGGAAGCGTCAATAACCGTCATTGTGGTGTACTTTTTACCTGATGTGCTTTTTTCTTTCAGAAGCTCTACAAGCTCCTTGCTGGCGATATTAAGGTCTTTTGCCAGCTCGTGTATTTTGCATTTTACTTCAATTGCCATTAAATTACTCCTCCCCGTTGTTGCCGCTCAGCAGCTTCATTACGGAACGTGCAAAGCCCTCATCGTTTACCGATATTATCTTTGCGTTCTTCCCTATGGCACTGCCTGTTTCCTTTACATCATATGCCATGCTGTGCAGCACCGTTTCGCTGTCCCTCAGAGAATATTCCAGCTCCTTTTTTGTTTTTGCCGAAATATCCGAGGTTATGAGAACAAGCCTGCTCTGCCCCGATTTTACGCTTTCGATAACAGGGTCAAAGCCCAGTGTAAGCTTTCCTGCACGGCGCGCAAGTCCGAGCAGAGAAAGCACCTTATCATTCATTGCCGGCAAGCTCTCCTTCCATTGCATCGTAAACCTCGTCCTCGATTTTACAGGAGAAGGCTCTTTCAAGACTGCGTTTTTTTCTTGCAAGCCTGAGGCAGTCAAGACTGTGACAGATATACGCCCCTCTGCCGGGCTTTCTGCCGGTGGGATCAAGAGAAACCTCTCCCTCCGGGCTTTTTACCACTCTGAGAAGCTCCCGCTTCGGAAACATTTCTCCGCAGCCGAGACACATTCGCAAGGGTATTTTTCTTTGCTTCTGCATAATCTCTCCTTCTCCCTTTGTCGGTTTACGTTTGCTTATTCCGCTTCTGCCGCGCTTTCCGGACGAATATCTATCTTCCAGCCTGTGAGACGTGCGGCAAGACGGGCATTCTGTCCCTTATTGCCGATAGCCAGCGAAAGCTGGTCATCGGGAACGGTTACGCGGCACGCACGGGGTGCGCTTTCATCTATAACAACGCTGAGCACGTTCGCCGGGGAAAGTGCCTTTGCGATGAACTCGGAGGGGTCTTCGCTGTAGTTTATAATATCTATCTTCTCGCCGTTAAGCTCCTCTACGATAGCACTTACACGTGCTCCTCTCGGGCCTATGCAGGCACCGATAGGGTCAACGTTTTCATCGTTGCTCCATACCGCAAGCTTTGTACGGCTGCCTGCTTCACGGGATACCGCCTTGATTTCGACAGTGCCGTCGAATATTTCGGGAACTTCCGTTTCAAAAAGTCTCCTGACAAGACCGGGGTGTGTTCTGGAAATGGTCGCTTTCGGTGTGCGGTCGCCGCTTCCGCCGTCAGCAGGCTGCTGAAGCTCGCGAACATCGACAACATACACCTTTAAGGGCTTGCCGGGCAAAATGACCTCTCCGGGTATCTGCTCGCTCTTGGGAAGCACCACGTCCACCTTGCCGATTTTGACAATCGCAACTCCCGATTTCGGGTCAACACGCTCAACATCGCCTGTTACAAGCTCCTGATTTCTGCTCTGAAGCTCGGTATATACCTGCTCACGCTCCATATCGCGGATTCCCTGACGAATGACATGCTTTGCGGTCATTGCGGCGATTCTGCCGAACTGCTTTGTTTCAAGGCGGACACGCACAACCTGACCTATCTCCGCATTGGGGTCAATCTTCTGTGCCTGCTCAAGCAGTATGCAGTGACCTTTTGTGCGTTCGTCAAGCTCCTCGGCAACCGTCTGACATACATAAACCTCGAACACCTCGTTTTCGGGGTCGATGTTTACGATTACATTGTCGTTGCCGTTGTGAGAGCCTTTGACCGCCGCGCTGATTGCCTTGCGTATCTTCTCGCACATGTAGCTTACCGGAATGTTTTTCTCTTTTTCAAAGAGATACAGGGCTTCAAACAGTTCCTTGCTGGAAGTGTCCGTTGTCTGAGCTTTGCTCTTTCTTTTCGTTGCCATCGAAAATAACCTCCGTTAGTTAATAATTATATGTTACTGTTCTTCTATTTCTTCGTAAAGTCTTACGCTGACCGCATCTTTAAGCGGTATTTCAAATTCCGTGCCGTCAAGATCCGAAAGAATCACCGTTTTGTCCCTAAGCTCAACCAGACGGGCTATGATTTCCTTTTCGCCGGTTTCCTCAATGGGTCTGTAAAGCTGTACCGCCACATCTCTGCCTGCCGTTTTTTCGTAATGCTCCGGCTTTGTAAGCGCACGCTCTATGCCGGGAGAGCTTACCTCAAGACACCATGCGCCGTCAATGGGGTCGATTTCCTCCAGAGGCTTGTCAACGGCTCTCGACATGCGCTCGCAATCGTCAATGCCGACGCCGCCCTCCTTATCAATGATTATGCGCAGATACCACTGCGTACCCTCCTTGAGAAACTGAATATCCCACACATCAAGACCCAGCTCCTCCGCTATCGGCTTTACCACCGCAGCCGCTTTTGCTACGGTCATTCCGCCTTTGCTTTTTGCCATAATGCACCCTCCGTGACAATACAAAGGAGCGGACCGCAAAGCCCACTCCTTCAATACCTTTATTCTTACTATAGTAGTATATCATTAAATATTAAATAATACAAGTCTTTTTTTAATTTTCTTCCGATTCTTCCGGGATTTCCTCCGGGATTTCCTCCGTTTCTTTCTCAAGCCCTGCGGAATATACAACGGAAGCATAATAACAGCCGACAGTTACCAGAACCGCCGCCAGATAAACAAATCTGGGCAAAAAGCTGCCGACATCGGTAAGCTTGCAGAGCAACGCCAGCATTACCGCAATATCCGCAACGTAAACAATCGTTGCGGCAGAAAAGGAAACAACCGCACCCACGTTCATGCTATCCCTTTTGATTCTGGAAGCAAGCTCAACCACCGAGCCGGAAAAATAAAGGATTCCCAAGCCGCCTACCGCGATAAGGGCAACAATGGTTGAATTGAGCAAATACTCACCTGTGGCGGAATTGGTTTTCACAAAGCCCATTACATAAGCAAATATAAACGCTACCAGAAGAAGTACTACGGTAATCACATCTACTATTGTTTTTCCGCCGTTTGTTTTTTCTTTCATTTGGGACATCCCTTTCATATTCTGTATCGCTTTTAAACTCTGAATCGGTTATTATTTTAGTGCACATCGGTATTTTAGTCAAGGTGATTATACGATTTTGCTGTGAATGGCATGTGAAAATTCACGCCGATTGGCGGAATTTCGGCTCAATTTTCCTTTGAAATACCCTTTGCAAGGTGTATCGCCTGTGCTGTTATTGAAAGCGCAAGTCTTATCGTACTGTACTGCGTTTTGAAAACTCAGCTTATCACAGCCCGTCTTAATCTGTCCGCCGCATTATTGTCCGCAAGAATATAGTCCTGCTGTCGGCGCAACTTTACTCTCTCGGACACCGGTGCATCGGAAACAATCGCGCGCGCTCTTGCGTGAAGCTGCATGTGCTCGGATGAGCCGAATTTTACGGCAAGCACCGTGCCGTTTCCGGGTATGCTTTCCTCCTCCGGTTCCGTTACAGCCCATGCAAAGCGGCAACTGCCGTATCTTTTGTCTGCCAGAAGCTTTTCGTAAAGCTCTTTTACCGCGCCGTCATACGTCTGCGTTGCTTTGGATTCAAACAATATAAGCTTAGGGTCGATTTTCAAGCCGAGATATTTTACTCCGTAGCTGCACCGCGCGGCAAAATCGCGAAGCCCCGATCTCTTGAACGAAGCTTTTTTGTTGTCCGAGGTCTGCAAGGCTTCCAGCACCAGGTCGGCTATGCTTTTTGCGCTGTCACCTTTACATGAGCCTGCCAGCATTTCGCGCATTTTGCGCACGGAATCTTTGTTTCCGCCGTTTTTGATTGCCTCGGTCAGCTTTTCGGCACTGTCAAAGGTGATTTCCGGGAACAGCTCGGCGGGGTCGATATTCAGTCCCACACTGCCTGCAAATCTTTCCCTGTCCGGCGTGTAAAAATACACCGGCTTATCAAGCAGGCACGCTTCCGCGCAAACGCCGGAATAGTCGGTCACTATTACATCTGCCGCGCTTATTGCTTCGATGATTGTCATTTCCGTATCGACAATCGCTCTCCTGTCGTTAATAACGGTATGGCAGTCGCCGGGGTGAAGCTTTATCACCGGTGCGGCATCACCGTAATCAAAGCACGCAACAAATTCCTCGCAGGGAGCATTGCCGTTCCTGCCGGTCGGCGCATACAGAACGGTCTTTTTCCCACAGGTTGAGGGGTGCAGCCGCCAGAGCTTGAATTTCGCCTGTTCACTGTCCTTTTTCGGCAAAGTGTCGGTTATCGGCAGTCCCAGTGCAAGCACCCTGCTCTTATCGGTGTTCATCGCTTCGGAAAATATGTCACGGGCAAATTCGCTTCCCACGATTATATAATCATAGCCGCCGTGCAGTCTCAAACCGTCTGCCGTGTCAAAATCTATTCCGCCCGGAGCGTCCACCGTCTGCCACGCAAATCTCCGAAACGGCGCCATTGTGTTCCATATCTGAATCACACGCAGCTCTTTTCTGTGTTTCAGTATTCCGATTTCCGCAGTGCCGCTTTCGGTGACGCACACTCTCGACCCTGCCAGCAAGCGCATTCTGTCCAGCATGAGCAGGGGGTGTCCGAAGCCGTATAATCCGCTTTTGTCCTTTTTGCACGAAAAGCGCAGTTGTGTGCCCGGAGAACGTTTTCTGATTTCTTCCGCTATGAGCAGAAAGTTTTCACCGGGAGTATCCGACTGTCTGCTGATAAACAGCACCCTGTCACCGGGAGCGGTCAACAGTTTCATGACGGCGTATATGAGATTCATCAGTCCTCTCAGTACGCAAAGCAAAAACCTTTTCATTTTGCCGCTTCCTTTTGCCATGCCGTAAAGCCGTGGTTTTTCCGCCGTTTTTTCCAATAGGTCAGACCCAGCCACGGTACAGCCGGTCGCTTCTTAACGTCGGCTATCTGCCTGTAAAGAAGCCAAAGCCCCATTATTATCAGCACCAGAGAGCCCTGCCCTATCATCATTTTGATAAAGCTTTCGTCCTTAAAGGGCAGTCTTATTTCCTGTGAAAATATCATGCAGAAGCCGAAAGCCGAAAGCACCACGGTAAACACGGCGTACACATTTACACCGTTTCGGTAAACATACCGCAGAATTAACACGCTCAGTGCGACTGCCGCCAGCACCGCGCTTATTGCCTGAGAAATCATTACAAAATGCAGTCGTGAGCTGAACATGGAATTCCAGTACAGCGAATCGGAACGTATAGCCTCAAAAAAGCACTGTGACAAGCCGTATGTAAACATGAATACCAAAGCAATATCTCCATTATACAAGGAAAATCTGTTAAGGCGGTAACGGGCGATAAGCAGCCATGTAAGCAATGCAAATATGAGCAGTGCCGCAAGAGCTTCAAAAAAGTACACATTCAGCAGCCATTCTCCGCCGTCTTCGTTCCACGTGGAGAACGGTGCTCTTTGCAGCCATTTTGCCGCCACCGCGTTTCCCCTGTCGGTAGTCGAAAACTGTGCCGCAAGCCTGCCTGTGCATATGCCCAGCGCAACTCCCGGTGCGCAGGCGTCGGCCAGCTTCAGAATATTTATGTTCATTATCAGACACACGAGCACCATTGCCAGCGCGCCTGCTCCCAAAGCTCCGTAAAGTCCGAAGCCGCCCTCAAGATATGTATCGAGGTCGGTAAGCTGATGTATGTCAACATGTCTGTCCGCACCGTGCCAGCAGTAAAACGCACGCGCTCCCATCAAGCCCAGCGGCACGGAGAAAACCGCCGCATACAGCACATCGTTAACCCGTTCCCTCTGAAATGAGCGCATAAACAGTGCCGCCAGTATGCCCAGCAGAACAGCCGCACCCATTATTATGCCGTGCCAGTACAGAGAATAATCTCCGTAAAATGCCGCTACCGAATCACCGCTCATGCTTTCCCTCCTTAAATATCCTCATCATCGGGCAATGCAGACGCGAAATACACAATATCGCTCACCAGGCGTTCTCCGGCGTTTGATACGTTGTTATAAACCTCTCCGAGATAGACCATGCACGAACTTTGTCCGCCGTCAAGGTTATATGCGTTTATACAGCCCTTTTCGTAAAAAAGCTTTGCAAACTCACTTGTTGTCATTCCGCCGGATTCCGCCGAACGTCCGTCAACGACTATCAGCAGATACTCAAGCTCTCCCAATTGACCTATTCCCGTTCTGGGATTTCTGCCGTAATGATGGCTTGCCAAACCGTCTTTAGTTGCGTTTTTGTAACGGCAAAGCTCGCCGTCCCTTACAAGCACCGGTCCGAAGCACAGCGAATTGTAAATTGTTGTGCTTTCGATAAACCCGGAAGATATTGCCTGTGCGGAGGTCATGAAATGAAAATCTCCGTCCGAATCAATAAACAATGCCTCTCTGCCGGATTTTGTTTTTCGGTAATATGTTCCCTGTTTGATAATTACGCCGGCATTGCGAAGTGTGTAAAAATCACCGTTGACGGCGATAACCGCGTTTTTCTTTTCCGCCTGTTTGCTCACCTTTGAACGGTTTGCATAGCCTGTAGTGGACACCGATGTGCGCAGTTGAGTCGGGTGAGCGATTTTCACCTTTGCAATGTTCGCGACATACTTACCCTTATCGGTTTCTCCCTTTTCCTTCCACACGTCCACGGTAATGGAAGCGTCCTTGTAAACACTGTGCTTTATGCCGTTTTCGTCCTTGTACGTATATGCATTGTCAAGGGAATATTCCGAGCCGGGGGTATCTGTGACCGGAAGCAGAAAAAGCTTCGGCATACCCTGTACCTCATTGACAATATTTGTCGTCAGCAGCTTCACGCCCGAACGTATATCCGCCGCGGCGTTTCGTTGAGAAAGGATATTATCGTTTTGTCGCACTGTACCCGACGAGGGCACAAGCAGAGCGGCGGCGGCACACATCAGTACGATTGCGGCAAGCAGCACCGTTGTTATTAAAGGGCTGCCGAGTATTTTTGAGGACAGGCTCTGCCTGCTGTCCTCAAGCTCGAAATCGTCCTTGAAATCGGGAGCTTCTTCCCTCTGCGCTTCCGTTGTCCGCAGTGAATCGAGAATGCTTTTATATGTCTTTTTTTCCATATCGCCGTCTCCCTTACACCGCATATCCTATCAACGCCGAATAAAGCTCGTCGCTGATGACAAGCTGCCATTTTCCTCCGCCGTATACAAGCTCAAGCGCGAAAATACCCGTTGTCGTCATCGGCAAATCGCTTGAAAGCAGCAAACTCAGTTCCTCCGATGCAACTTTCAGCACAATTTCCTCCGTATCCGTTTTTTCACCGTTATACTGCATGGTGCGTATGGTTTCCTTAACATTCGCTATCAGCGGCTCGTAAACCTCACGCAGGTCAAGACTTGTCACCTTAACGGTCATAACCGCTGTTTTCCCGTTTACCTGCGGCTGCATAACGACCTCATATCTGCGCTGTTTGTTAAGCTGGCGGCAGAACACCTGCATTACCGCGTCGTCA
Source organism: uncultured Eubacteriales bacterium (assembly GCA_964500965.1). Taxonomy (GTDB): domain Bacteria; phylum Bacillota; class Clostridia; order Oscillospirales; family Acutalibacteraceae; genus JAISGQ01. Next base: position 8,514 of record CAZCQZ010000017.1, read on the forward strand.
ATATTACCGCTTTTTGTCATTCCCAGCGTAACATAATTGTATACAAGCTCGTCTGCGGCGGCATACTCCTCATTGGAAAGATATTCAAAAAACGCATCTACGGATTCTGTCGGGTCGGGAAGCTCCGTAAGGCTTACCGCATTTTCCGAACATCCGCACAGGACAAGCAGCATCGCCAAAGCCATGGCGATTACCTTGATTTTCACCGAAACATCACCCCGAATTTCAACCTTAACCTGTGATATTTTATCCCTATATCTCCCTTTTGTCAATCCGACATGCGACAAAGCCCGTGCCGCAGTATAATTTTATTGCAAACCGCGACCGCGACTGATATAATATTACAAACAAAATGTATTGGAGCGAACTTCTATGACCGAAAAGCACAGGGGTATGCCCGCCGCGCTGGAATTTACGGTGCTGACCTTTGCCGGGCTGCTGTCTGCCGTGGGCATCTATCTTTTCAGATTTCCCAACAATTTTACATTTGGCGGAGTTTCGGGTCTTGCCGTTGTGTTAAGTCACCTTTTGCCGTTTTCGGCGGCGTTTTTCAACACCGTTTTAAACGCTCTGCTTCTCGTTGTCGGCTTTGCTTTTCTCGGTAAAGGCTTCGGAATTAAAACGGTTTACGTCACCGTTCTTTCCTCCGCCGCAATTTCACTGCTTGAGCTTTTTGCGCCCATATCCGCACCGCTTACAAACCAGCCGATGCTCGAATTTATTTACGCAATCGGTCTTCCCTCCGCCGGGAACGCCATTCTTTTCGTACTCGGTGCTTCAAGCGGCGGCACGGACATTATCGCCATGATACTGAAAAAATATTTCAGCACCGATATAGGCACTTCTCTGCTCATTGCCGACCTGTTCGTATGCCTAAGCGCGTTTTTCGTTTTCGGCATAACCACAGGGCTTTATTCCCTGTGCGGTCTGCTGATGAAATCCCTTATCATCGACCGCCTTATCGAAAGTATAAATCTCAGGAAATATTTCACCGTCATCACAACCGACCCCGAACCGATATGCGAATTTATTCACGGCACATTGGGTCGCGCCGCTACGGTATATAACGCCCACGGCTCTTACACTCATCAGGACAGAGTGGTGATTCTCACCGTTATGTCGCGCAGGGAAGGCGTTATGCTTCGCCGCTATATCGAAAAAAATCAGCCCTCCGCTTTTCTTATGGTCACTAACAGCAGTGAAATTGTCGGCAAGGGCTTCAAATCGTTTTGATTTCGTTAGGAGGGCAAATTATGTCAAAAGTATCTGTTGTCAAATGCGAAAGCTATGACGAGCAGGAGGTTAAAGCCGCTCTCGGTGAGGTCATCGCCGCCATTGACGGGCTGTCCTGGGTTAAGTCCGGTATGGTTGTTGCAATAAAATGCAATCTTGTCAGTATGATGAAGCCGGAGCAGGCCGCCACTACGCACCCGGCGTTAGTTACCGAGCTTTGCCGTATGCTTGTCGAAAAAGGCGCAAAGCCCATTATCGGCGACAGTCCGGGAGGTCTTTACAACAGCGCCTTTCTAAGCGGCATTTATAAAGCTACGGGTATGCACCGTTGTGAAGCGGTGGGAGCAAAGCTGAACGATAATTTCGGTGTCGGTCAGGCTGAATTTCCCGATGCGGTCAAGGCAAAAACCTTTTCCTACACCTCCTGGCTCGACAGTGCCGATGCCATTATAAATTTCTGCAAGCTTAAAAGTCACGGAATGATGGGCATGAGTGCTGCCACGAAGAATATGTTCGGCACCGTTCCCGGAATCACAAAACCGGAATATCATTACCGTTTTCCGAATGCGGCGGATTTTTCCGATATGCTTATTGATTTGAACGAGTATTTCAAGCCGCGTCTGTGCATAGTCGATGCAGTTGAGGGCATGGAGGGCAACGGTCCGACGCAGGGTGTGCCCCGAAAAATCGGCGCGCTTCTGGCTTCCGCAGACCCTTATGACCTTGACCTTATATGCGGTAAAATAATCGGGCTTGACCGCAGCAGTGTACCGCTTCTTGAGGCGGCTGCACGGCGCGGTCTTTCAAAGGAAAGTGCCGAGGACGTCGATGTGGTCGGAGATGTTTCGTCACTCATGATTCCCGATTTTGAAAACATGAAAGCAATGACCACCATCGAATTTGCTCCGAAAAGCTTCGGCATTTTCAACGGCTTTGTCGGCTGGGTGGAGAAAACCTGTCTTGTTTCAAAGCCTGCCGTTAAAAAGAACGAGTGCGTCGGTTGCAGACAGTGCGAACAGATATGCCCGGCAAAGGCGATTGTTATGAAAAACAAATTGCCGGTCATAGACCGTAAAAAATGCATACGCTGCTTCTGCTGTCAGGAATTTTGTCCAAAGGGTGCAATGAAAGTGCACAGAACAATTATCGCCAAGATTTTCAACGGCGGTGATAAATAACTTCCGTATATTACATATATAAAAACACGACTGAGTATGCCGAATACCCAGTCGTGTTTTTATATAGAACCCATCCGCATTCGCAAAAGCCGCCAACATCATAACCGATATTGGTTAATATCATTATACACCGTTTTCGGTTAACATTCAAGTAGAAATGGGGCTTGAATGTTATGATTTCTTATGAAAACTTATGGAAAATCATGAAAAGCAGGAAGATTTCACAATATGCCCTTATTAAGCAGTACGGAATCAGTCCCGGACAAATCACGAGACTGAAACGGAACGAGAGCGTCAGCACTCACACAATAGAAATGTTCTGCAAAATATTGAGCTGTCAGCCGGGAGATATTATGGAATACATTGACGATTCCGAAAGCAATGCGTAATTGCTCCGAAAATTGCCCTTGCGGAAAGTTGCGCAATTATTTAAGTAAATTAAAAATGACATGAAGCGCATTAAGCTATTGCAATTTTACAATAAAGTATTATAATTAAAATGACATCGGTTTTTGCGACCGAGAAAGAATGAAAAGGAGAAGAAACAATGAAGAAGTTCAAGTCCCTTTTGGCACTGCTTCTTGCCGCAGTTCTGCTCTGCTCCGTATTTGCGGGTTGTGCAAAGGACGGCAAGGACGGCGAAGCCGAAGAAAAGGTCTACACTCTTGAGGAGGCCTCCGTTCCGGCAGAGGAGCATGAATCCGCAAACGGCATTCTCACCACCGACAACGGCATGATGGTCAAGGATCTCACCTCCGTTGAGCTTGTACGTCTTATGGGCAACGGTACTAACCTCGGCAACACCATGGAAGCTACCGATTCCAACATCAAAAACCACTCCGCTTACCCCATTTCCGCAATGGAAACCATGTGGGGACAGCCTGAGACAACTCAGGAAATGATAAGCTACCTCAAAAAGTGCGGCTTTGATACTATCCGTATCCCCGTGGCATGGATTAACAACGGTACAACCTATGCCGAGGGCAATGACCCCGAAAACTACATAATCAGAGAAGACCTCCTTGACAGAGTTGAAACTATTATCAACTACGCTCTCAACGAGGATATGTATGTTATCGTCAACGACCACTGGGACGCAGGCTGGTGGGCAATGTTCGGTCAGGAGACCGACCCCAACCATCAGAAGGCCATTGATATTTACGTATCAATGTGGACCCAGCTTTCCGAGAGATATAAGGAATACGGCTACCGCCTTATCTTTGAGGGCGGCAACGAGGAAATCGGCAGCCGCTTCAACGACGCCGACGCAACTCTTGCTCCTGAGGGCGCAACTCTTAACACCGACGAGTATTATGAGCTTGCAAACAAGGTCAACCAGCTCTTTGTTGACACCGTCCGCGCAACCGGCGGTAACAACGCCCAGCGTTTCCTGCTTATCCCCGGCATCAACACCAACATCGCAAATACCTGCGACGAGCGTTTTGTAATGCCCACCGATACCGCCGAGAATAAGCTTCTCATTTCCGTTCACTTCTATGACCCGTGGACATTCTGCGGTGACGGTGCAACCGGCTCCTGGGGTATTAAGAGCGACTACGAGGAAATCAACGAAACCCTCAATATGATGGACAAATTCACCGAGGCAGGCTACGGCGTTATCATCGGTGAGTGCGGCGTTCTTAACACCGACGGCTGCAAGGAGCTGCTCCCCTATGCTCTTGAGTATCACACCAACCTTCTCGCAAACTGCGACCTTCACAATTACTGTCCCGTTCTCTGGGATTGCAGCGGATTCTTTAACCGCAATACTCTGACCTGTGTTGATTCCGAGTTTGCAACCCTTTACAGAAAGAACAGCAATTCCTGGAGAGAGGAAATGACCGAGGAAGAAATCAAGGAAGCTGCCGAGAAAACTATGGTCGAGCTTATTGAGGCTGCTCCCGAAAAGTTCCGTGAGGACGCTATTCAGGTCGATGCAGACACCTCCGTTGCTTGGATTATGTGGAACAGCAGTGACTGGACCATTTCCTACAGCGTCGGCGATACTTACTCACCCGACAGCCTTACCGCAGGACTTTCTCCCACAGACGTTCTTATCACCGGTGAGGGTACCTACACCGTATCTCTTGACTTTACCGGCGTTTCCGGCGGTTTCTCCAACAGCACCGCATTCTCCGCTCTTGCTATTGCAAACGGCGAAATCCTGTTCCCCGGCTATTACATTGAGATTACCGAGGTCAAGATTAACGGTGAGGTTTACGAGAACTTCGGCAAGTATTACACCACCTCCGATGACAAGAAGTGCACCCGTGTAAACCTTTACAATCAGTGGGTTACCGAGATTCCCGAAGAAGCACGTCGTGCAGACGGCGATCTCAGCGGCGCAACTCCCATGCCCTTTGACAACACGGACGCTGTTCTCAAGAATATCAAGACCCTTGAGGTTACTTTTGATTACGTTGCACCTGCCGAATAATCGGTACGTAACAGCGTAAAAGCCAATCGAATATCGGAAACGGGCTGTAAAAAACGCAAGTTTTTCACAGCCCGTTTCTTTATTTTCCGCGCAAAAATCCGAAAACAGCTTTACAATTCAACATATTTCCGCAAATTTCCAATATAAATCCGATACCCGAATATGCAAACAGCAGGTATCGTTTTTCCGAGTATTACCGAAAAGACTTGTATACATCAAATTATTGTGCTAAAATATATAGTGATTATCGGGTATGCTCGGCAGGGCATACTTTCACCGATTTGCAATGTCACGGCATTGCGCATCGGCACACAAACGCAAAATGACCGTTTTACATAACGGAGACGGTTTACAACAAATGTCTCCAAAGGAAAGGCAGGGTCATAAATGGAAGTCAGAGATTTATGTATAAATTGCTTTGCAAGAAAGGGCGCAGCGGCGCAGTGTCAAAAATGCGGCTATGTGGACGGAACGCCTAAGGTCGCACCGTATCTTGCTCCGGGCACGGTTCTGGGGGAACGCTTTGTAGTCGGCAGGCACGAAAAAGTCACCGGTGAGGGCGTTACCTATCTGGGCTATGACGCCGCAAGTAACGAGCGTGTAATTATTCGCGAATATCTCCCCCTTACTCTTTGCAGCAGGACGGCATCACGCGATAACGTGACGGTAAACACCGGCTGTGAACTGACTTACGAGGACTACAAGCAGGATTTTATTGATGTGGCAAAAGCGGTTTCCCGTTTGTCGGATATTGACGTTTTCACTAAAATCCGCGCAATATTTGAGTGCAACAACACCGCTTACGTTGTCTATGACAGACCGGACGGCAGACCTTTGGGCGATATTGTCAAAAAAGCTCAGCGGCTTACGTGGGACGAGGCCAGACCTCTTTTTCTGCCCCTTATCAGTGCCATGAATTCAGCTCATGCCATAAATCTGGTTCACTTCGGCATAAGCCCCGAAACGGTTTATTTCAACCGAGATAAAAAGCTTCATATAACCGCCTTTGCCATTGCGGATTCAAGGCTGTCCGATACTCCGCTTAAATGCGAGCTGTTTGACGGCTACAGTGCAATCGAACAGTATTCTTCCGAGGGCAGAAGCGGCAAGGCAACCGATATTTATGCCATTTGCGCGTTGCTTTTCTATACCCTGACCGGCAAACGTCCGCCGGAAGCGGTGACAAGGGCTTATGAGCCCAGGCTCAACATGCCTGCGGAGCTGGCGGAGGAAATACCCTCTCATGTCTTTGCGGCACTTGCGGCAGGCTTGCAGGTAATGCCGGAAAACAGGATTCAGACAATGGACGAGCTTCGCAACCAGCTCAGCCACAAGCCCACTGCGGCAGCCGGCGTTCCGGTAGGCGGCGTTCCGATAAGCGGCGTTCGCCAGTCCTCACGTCCCGTACAGCAAGGTGCAAGGCAGGCTGCCGGTGTCGGTGTACAAAGAGCCTCTCAGGGAAGCTACAGCGCCGAAAGGTCTTCCCCTGTCAGAGCACCCGAAGCCGCAGAAAGAAAGCGCAGCTTTTCCGCTCCGGCAGCCCTTGGCTCTCTTGGCGAAAAAATGACTTCAAAGCTTTCGGCTTTTTCAAATCTCAAGCAATGGCAATATCTTTTGCTTTCTCTTGTTATTTCCGTGGTCGTTCTCGGCATAATAGCAATAGCGGTGCTTTCGATATTCTCACCGTATCTGAAAAAGAACAGCAGCTCCTATGTCGCACCGCCTGAGGAATACTATGCAGCTCCCTCGGAAACGGACACAACGCCCACTTACGAAGTGCCGAAGCTGGTAGGTCAAAAATGGGAAGATGTCTGCGAGGAAAAAGCCAAATACTATCATTTCGATATTTACGCCCTTGCGGAGGAAGAAGCAAGCAGTGAATACGATGAGGGCGAAATTATCAGACAAAGTCCGAGTGCCGGTGAAATGTGCCCCGACGGAACTGTTATTCAGGTCGTTTTGAGCTCCGGCTCAAACACCGTGAAAGTGCCGAAGCTGGTCGGCTGTACCATATCCGAGGCGACAAACAAGCTTTCCGATTCCGGTCTGCGGCTTGGCAGTCAGGAAATGGAATACAGCGATGAATATGCTTTCGGCGTTATAATCGAAATCGTAAACGTCAAAGCAGGCGACAAGGTTAGCGTAAATTCCTATATCAATGTTAAGGTCAGCAACGGTCCTGAGCCTACAGCTCAAATCGTTGACAACGAATAATGCCGTAAATTGAGGCTTGTAAAAGCACCCGATGTAATACTGATTTCCCTGTCGGGAATGGGTATAATAGCTGCTTCGGGTGCTTTTTTGCAGTCGCGGATTGCGAAAAAAGGAGAAAAATGAAGATTCGCAAAAAATATAATCCGGTAAATCTCGACATGGAGCCTGTTAAAGTATACCGTGGCAGAACGGTCGTGCCGGAAGTGGCAAAGCGGCGCACCATGCGCATAGTTCTCATCGTCACTGCGGCAGTTGCCTTTGTGCTGATATTTTTCCTTGTAACTCTATGGCTGGTCAGAGATTTGGGTAATGGCTCGAAAAACAGGGTTGAAAGCTCTCCGTCCGCCGGCGATGACGAATACGTCTACTCCGAAAAGGACAGCCTTACCGTGCTTATCGCTCTGACGAACGACAATGCAAACGAGGTTAATCACCTTATACTGATGCGCATTGACCCGTCACGCTGGAATGACGGCAACGGCTACGGCGTGTGCTTTATGTCGCTTCCTCCGGAAATGGAAATCGACGGTGTTACTCTCGATTACAGATACGCCCTGGGCGGCACTGCCGAATGTGCCCGTGTAATTAAAGAAATAAGCGGTGCCGGGGAAATTTATTCCGCCACTGTAAACTATAAAACTCTCCGTGGGCTTATACAGGTTGTCGGAGGAGTTACCGTCACGGTGGAGCACGATATAAATTATGTCTCTCCCAAAGGCGACCGCAACTTTTCCACCGCGGCAGGCACAAGAGAATTTAACGGAAGTGAGGGCGCAAGGCTGCTTTACTGTGACGAGTGGCCGGGCGGCGTAGAGGAACAGCGGCTCGTGATATGCCGCGCATTCGCCTCAATCGCCAACAAGCTTATTACGAGAAAAAACAGCAGTTATCTCGATTATTATTTCAACAAAATAACAAACGCCGTTTCCACCACCGTAAGCGCAGGAGCATACCAGGAAATCAAAACCGGTCTTTATACCTTTGCTCTCGACAATGACGGTGCGGACATTACGGAGATTTTCCTCTGCGGCTGCGAAACGGACGAAAACGGACAGCTTTATTTGACCGATGACGGTGTTCTCTATCTGAAAGCACTTTTCGGCAAGCATGATTAGTATAAAGGACTGATAGAAATGGTTGATAAGGAAAGAGTTGCCGCGGCGGTACGCGAACTGCTGCTGGCAATAGGAGAAGACCCGGACAGAGAGGGGCTTGTTGAAACTCCCGACAGAGTTGCCAGAATGTACGAGGAAATATGCGGCGGTATTCACGAAGACCCCAAACAGTATTTGAAAATATTCCACGAAACCGGCGAAAACGAGGAAATGGTTGTTGTCCGCGACATTCCCCTTTATTCCCTGTGCGAACATCACATGCTGCCGTTTGTCGGTAAATGTCACATTGCATACATTCCGAAAGACGGCGTTATTATAGGACTTTCAAAGTTTGCAAGAATCGTCAGTTGCTTTGCGCGCAGGTTGCAGGTTCAGGAACGTTTGACTGCCGAAATCGCAGATTTTCTCATGGAATCCTTAAATCCGCTGGGCGTAGCGGTTATTATAGAAGCGGAACACCTCTGTATGACCATGCGCGGAGCAAGGGCGGCAGGAAGCCAAACTCAGACAAGCGCATTGCGCGGCAGTATGAGAAGCGATGCAAGGACAAGAAGCGAAGCAATCAACCTGATAATGGGGGGACGGCAATGATTTGGAAGCTCGCCCACGACCGCAGTATAGAGCTTAACCGAATACTTGTAATGGGTATTTTAAATGTCACTCCCGATTCTTTTTCCGATGGCGGAAGCTATTTCACTCCTGAGGAAGCTCTTGCCCACGCCCGTGAAATGGTCAGTCAGGGGGCTGATATTATCGACATCGGCGGTCAAAGCACACGTCCCGGCTATACACGGGTCACTCCACAGGGGGAATGGTCGCGGTTAAAGCCTATAATCGGTGTGCTTTGCAAAGAATTAAAGCAGCCGGTTTCTATTGACACCTTTTATCCGGAGGTTGCCGCCAGAGCAGTAATGGCAGGAGCTTGCATAATAAATGATGTAAACGGCTTTGATGAGCCTTTGATGAGACAGACTGCCGCTCTTTCCAAGGCAGGCTGTATAATAATGCACCACGATAAGCTTACGGACGGTTTGAGTACCGCTTTGCAAATCAGGGATTTTTTCACCATGCGCAAAAGAGAGCTGCTTGCGGAGGGTGTTGAAGCTTCAAAAATGTGCTTTGACCCCGGCATCGGCTTCGGAAAAACCAACGAACAGAATCTTTCCGCAATTGCGAATTTTAAAGACCTTTCAATCGAAGCCTCCCCCATGCTCATTGCGGCTTCCAGAAAACGTGTGCTGGGCACGGTGACAGGCGTGACCTCTCCCGAAGAACGTGACCCGGCAACCGTTGCGGCACATACCGTTGCCTGCATGAGCGGTGCAAATATCGTAAGAGCGCACGATGTTGCCGCCGCGGTTCAGGCGGCAAGAACAGCGGACGCATTACTGAAAGTCAGGACTTGATATTTAATGGAAAAAATTCATATTAAAGGGCTTGAAATATACGCTTACCACGGGGTATTCCCGGAGGAAAAGAAAAAGGGACAGACCTTTGTGCTTGACATAACCATGGAGCTTGACTGCGCTCACGCCTGTCTTACAGACGAGCTTGCGGATACGGTAAGCTATGCCGATGTATGCGATACCGTTGAGCAGACCATGCTCTCGAAAAAATGCAATCTTATCGAACATGCGGCTCAAAGGGTGTGCGATGCCATATTGGAAAACTATCCAACGGTACAGGCGGTGGAAATACTGCTAAAAAAACCGGAAGCACCGGTCAGGCAGAAAATATCCTGTGCGGCGGTGGAATTGAGGCGTGAACGATGAAAGCTGTTGTCTCTCTCGGCTCAAACCTCGGTGACAGAGAAGAAAATCTTCGCCTTGCTTTGCAGGCACTCGATACTCTCTGCAAAACAAGACTGACTGCGATTTCCTCCTTTTACTCAACCGAGCCGGTGGAGGTTATCGACAGGCAGCCGGAATATTTAAACTGCGTCGCCGTTTTGGAAACCGGGCTTTCACCATCGGCACTGCTCGGAGCTTGTCTGGGCATTGAAGCCTCGGCAGGCAGATTGCGGCATGGCTTTAAAGCCGCTCGCACTCTTGATATTGACCTGCTTCTGTATGAGGGTTTTACCTCCGACAGTGAGGAGCTGACATTGCCGCACCCACGCATGAACGGTCGTGCCTTTGTGCTTGTGCCGCTGGCGGAGCTGTTCCCCGACAAAAAGGCTCCGGGATTTGATTTTGCCGAAAGCCTTGCCGCCGTAAGCGGTCAGTACATCAGACGTTACGGCAATGCTACACTTTGACAAAATTGTATAACTTCAACTGACAAACGTTTATTGTTTGAATGGTGACACATAAAATTTGAAGCATTAAAATACTTTATATATTACAGAAAGGTATTGAAGGTGCTTCGATGAGTGAGAAACCGTCACTGATGTACAGGATAATAAAGTTTTGTGTATCTCCGTTTTGTCCGAATATGAAAGTTGTCGGCGCTGAAAATCTGCCCGATGAGCCTGCCGTGATAGTGAGCAATCACGCGCAGATGAACGGTCCGATTTCCTGTGAGCTGTACTTTCCCGGCAACAGATACACCTGGTGCATAGGGCATATGATGCATCTTAAAGAAGTTCCCGACTACGCTTATGCGGATTTCTGGTCACATAAGCCTAAATACATTCGCTGGTTTTACAGGCTTCTTTCATATATCATCGCTCCGCTGTCGGTGTGCGTGTTCACAAACGCCAATACTATTGCGGTTTATAAGGATTCAAGAATAATTTCCACTTTCAGAGAAACCGTCTCCAAGCTGAGCGAAGGCTCAAGCGTTGTCATTTTTCCCGAACATGACGCACCCTATAACAATATTGTCAATGACTTTCAGGAAAGATTTGTCGATATTGCGAGAATGTACTACCGTAAGACAGGAAAAAGGCTGTCCTTTGTGCCCATGTATATAACGCCTGAGCTTAAGAAAATGGTTATCGGCAAGGCGATTGTTTATGACCCGGATGTGCCGATTCAGATTCAGCGTGATGAAGTCTGTCGATACCTTAAAGAAGAAATAACCGCTATGGCAACCGCACTTCCCACTCACAGAGTTGTTCCCTATAACAATATTCCGAAAAAAGAATATCCGATGAATAAATAAAGCTGTAAAAAAGTGCAAATCGCATAAAACAAGATATTAACCGGATAATTAAACTTTAAATGGGCTGTAAAAAACCTGCGTTTTTTACAGCCCATTTAACAGCAGCGGATTCAACCGACTGCCGAATTTCTTCGATAAGGTATTACCAGCCCCAATCGCTCCAGTCCCAGTCCTCTATAGAGCCGAAAATATCTTCGTAATCGCCGTCTTCAAGGGATTCATAAATTTGCCATGCGCCGTAAACGCCCTCTATAAAGTCCTCTACCTCTGTTCCGTCAATCTCATCGGCAATCATACCGCCTATGGCTGCTCCCCAATCGGTGAAATATTCGCTGACAAATTCGCTGAAATCAAACTCATCGTTTTCAGCCATGTATTCCTCGTAAGCATCGCTTGCATAGGTGCTGAAAAAGCTTTCGATGCTGTCAACGTCTTCCCATTCGGGCAGCAACGCCTCAAGCTCACCGTAATCAAAGCTTCCGTCACCGAAAATATCCAGAATATCCGATATATCGGCTTCGATATATTCGGGAAATTTATCTCTGTACGCCGCCTGTATGGTTCTAAAATCAAGGGAATGAGAATCGCTTATTCTGTACAGCAGCACGCCGGACAGGTCGCTGTCACTGACAGTCAGTGCACAGCTTTCCAACAGCTCGTTTTCAACGTCAAGCATGAGCATTAACTGTTCTCCGTCAAGACGATATTCCACATCTGTGCTTCTTTCGTCCAAAGTGAAAGTCAGCTTTTCCTTATCCGCCGTTACACTGTATAAATCTCCGTTTACAGTTACCTCGGAATTGCCGCGAAACTCAAAATATCCGACTTCCTCACTGCCTGTATCGAATATCCATGTGCCTGTCATATCCGAAAGTATATCCTCCGAAAGCTTGCCGACATAATATCTGTACCCGAAAAACGCCGCTGCCGCAGTGACAAGAACAATCAGAACAATTACTATTATCGTACCGACATGGTTTTTCTTTTTGCTTTTTTCGGTTTCTTTGTTGTTTCCGCTTTCGGCTGCTCCGGTGCTCACTGCAAGCTGTTTGCTTTCGTCTCTTACCGCAGGCGCTTCGCCGGTTCTTTTTGCCAGTCTGTTTTCTTCATTGCTTTTCACGCCAAACCCTCCGTATACAGTTTTATTCATTTTAACGCTTTCGTTAAATAGTAGTATAGCACATGCAAACCCGATATGCAAGGCACACCGGGTATAAAAAATGTCCACAAAACGCAAAACCGTCCCTTGCGGTAGGACGGCCTTGCGTTTTGTGGATGGGGAACGATATTTTGAGACGTAATCTGATTCATAGCCGAATTGAACGTTTACGTTCCTGTATTCGACCTTAACTGTATAATAACACATTGCAGAATGTTTGTCAATGGTTTAATCGAAAAAATTAAACGATTAACTTTTTTAATAATTCGTAATATAATTTAAAATTCGTAAAAGCCTGACATTTATACAAATATTTTCAATGATAAACCTTCAGTCGTCACCGCCGTTGGTTCTCCTCTATCTCGGAAATGCTGACCGAAGCCCTGTGCGGTATAGGTTTCCATTCTACTCTGACAAACAGTGCGGCAAGCACGGAAAGTCTCCCTATTATGTCAAATATCGGAAAGGTGAAACAATACCAGAGCTTTTTATACCATTTCATCGGCAGTATTCTTTTCCTTTCGACAATGAATATGTAAACAGCAATAATTATATTTTTAGCATATTTATACATTTGCCACGCAAGGGTAAGGAATATCAAAGCAGCTACTGCCGAGCCGCCGCTTTCGATATTCGGAGAAAAACCGATTTTCCCACTTATCGTTTTGATAATTCCGGGTGCGATTTCAATTCCGAACACCCTGCCGGTTGCCAGCACCAGCGACAGTCGTAGCAGAAAAACCGCAATGTCCTTCACAATTTCCATGAGCGCCTTTGGAAAAACAACCGTCAGCATATCAAAGCTCATGAAGCGAAGTCGAATGCTATTTAAAATTCTTTTCGGCAATGATGCCGTTTTTCCCTGCTCTGCGGCTTTGCCTGTAATGAATATGTGCCGAAACAGCAGCGGTCCCGTCTCCGCCAGTGCCTGCAAATGTCCCTTTGCCCACCGCAGTCGCTGTCTCAGAGCTATTTTCATGCTCACCGGCTGTTCATCGTAAAATTCCGCGTCGTTGTTGTAGGAAATCTCATAGCCCTGTGCCACAGCATCGGCACAAAATGCCCTGTCCTCGGTAAGAGAGGTGTAATTCCAGCCGTCCTTTATCAGCTCCCATGAAAAGAGAAAACCTGTCCCCTGTATTCTCGTTGCCAGCCTGAAAACCGAGCGTGCCCGGTGCTCGTTACGGGCGGTGCGAAGCCAGTGAATCCCATAGGACGCCGCTATCCAGTTGTCGTTGAAATTCTTGGTATTTCGGTATGATGTGACGATTTTTTCTCCGGCATCAAAGGAATCGTTCATTCGGGATATGAAATCCGATTTCAGCAGATTATCCGCATCAAACAGAAAATACCCCTCATAGGAATCTATCCCGTAATCCCTGTCAATACATTTCACCAGATATTGCAGGGCAAAGCCCTTTGTGCGCCGTTCCGAATCGGTTCGTTCGTAGCATATCGCTCCGCGTTTTTCGGCAATTTCGCAGGTGCGGTCACTGCAATTATCCGCCACCACGAAAATGTCCACAAGCTCTGACGGATAATCCTGATTTCCGATGCTTTCTATCAGATTTCCTATAACGCTTTCCTCGTTCCTTGCCGCTACAAGAACCGCATATTTATGCTTTTCTTTCGCCGGCGGAAATTTGCGCGTAGTGACAAGACCGGTCACTTTATAAACCGCTCTGTACTTGTACAAAGCCGAAATAAACCCGGTGATTTTCCCTATCACCTTAATAATTATATCAATTATTCCCATTACTCTACTCTTTTCCGGTTGCTGATTCTCCTGTAATTATACCGATTTCGACACATAAATCAAGAGGTGCATCGACTTATGAGGCACGCTTATGTGATATAAACAGCCGAATAATGCTAAAGTAGCCGTTTTCTCCTATTGAAAGCCGCCGAAAACTATGTTAAAATCGACTAAAATTCACAAAGGAGAAAAGAAAATGAAAAAGTTTAAGTCACTTATGGCAATTCTGCTTTCCGTGCTTGTGCTTTGCTCCGCTTTCGCAGGCTGTGCAAAAGACGGCGATAACGCAGATGTTTCCGGCACAGACGCGGCAGCTTCGGGTACTGACGCAGTATCCGATGAAGCAACCGCATACACCATTGATGTGGATGCCCTTGAAAACCTTACCGCCGTTGAGCTTACCTATTATATGGGTAACGGTATCAACCTGGGCAACACCATGGAGGCTTGCAACAATAATACCGGTCATGTTACCGATGATACCACCTATTACGAAACAATGTGGGGCTGTCCCGTAACCACTCAGGAAATGCTCTATGCAATGAAAGCCGCAGGTTTTGATACCCTCAGACTTCCCGTTGCATGGATGACCAACGCAACCGACCTCGGCACCACCGGCGATTACACCATTTCAGAGGAATATTTTGCCAGAGTTGAGGAGATAATCAACTACGCTTTCAATGCGGATATGTTCGTTGTTCTTAACGACCACTGGGACGGCGGCTGGTACGGTATGTTCGGCTCTGAGGACGAGGCTACCCGTGAGCTTGCAATGGAGGCTTATATCTCCATGTGGACTCAGATTTCCGAAAGATATGCCGATTACGACTATCGCCTTATCTTTGAGGGTGCTAACGAGGAAATCGGCGCACGTTTTGACGAAAACTCTCCCCTTTACTGCTCCGATTCCACCGACTCCTACCTCTCCGAGGACGAAACCTTTGAACTTGCAAACAAGATAAATCAGACATTTGTTGACGCTGTCCGTGCAACCGGCGGCAAGAACGCAAACCGTTTCCTGCTCATTCCCGGCTACGGCACCGAAATCACCAGAACTATTGATGACCGCTTTGTAATGCCCACCGACACAGCAGAAAAGAAGCTGCTCGTTTCCGTTCATTACTATGAGCCCTCCGGCTTCTGCATTTTCGAGAGCATTTCAACCTGGGGAACAAAGGCTCATTATTCCACAATGATTGAGAATCTTGACAAAATGGGTCAGTTTGTTGCCAACGGCTACGGCGTAGTCATCGGTGAGTGCGGCGCAATTGTTATTGTTGACGGCGAGCTTAAAGAGGGCGCACTTGACTGGACCGAATTTTTCCTCGACAACTGCGATAGCTGGGGCTACTGTCCTGTCCTCTGGGACACCAACAGCGCATTTGACAGAAATAAAGGCGCATTCAAGTTTGATGACCTTGCACAGATTTTCGCAGACCACAGCTTCGCTTCTCAGTCCGATATGAGCGATTCCGAGCTTCAGTCTGCGGCACTTAAAGAGGTCAACGACACCTACAACTCAATTCCCGAAGACGAGGTTGTTTACTGTGCCGATGACCAGTCTATAGCATGGATTATGTACACCAGCAATGACTGGTGCGTACAGTACAGCGTCGGCGACACCTATTCTCCCGTTACCGCCACCACCGGCACAGTTGCTACCGATGTTGAGATTACCGGTGAGGGCACATACACCGTAGCTCTTGACTTTACCGGCGTTTCCGGCGGCTATGCAACAGGCTGTGCATTCTCCGCCCTCGGTATCGCAAACGGCGAACTGCTTTATCCGGGCTATTCCGTGATAATTAAGGAGCTTAAAGTCAACGGCGTCGCCTATGACAATCTCGGCAAGTATTATACAAGCTCCGACGATGAAAAGTGCACCCGTGTAAACCTTTACAACGGCTGGGTTCCCACTCCCGACGGCGATAATCTCCGCCGTGCCGACGGTGATATGACCGACATTACCGCTATGCCCTGGATGCCCGATGACCTTGCAACAGTACAGGTCAAGACCATTGAGGTTACTTTTGAGTATGTCGCTCCCACCGAATAATTCGGCTGTTAAATTCAGTGTTTTCATTGGGACTTCTCCCCGTTAAAAAGAGTGCTGTAAAAGCGAAAGCTTTTACAGCACTCTTTTTTGAACCGGCTGTGCGGCGATGTTTTCACCGCACAATTTCCGCGCGACATCGCCGCCTTTTATCGGTAAATTACAGCGTCGAAACACGCTTACCTTAAAACACAAAACTCTCTCAAAAAAGTTAAAATGAGCAGCAAAAGCCGCAAGCTTTTACTGCTCATTTTGTCATTTGAAATTCACGCCGTTTGCAAATTACAACATTATGAAACGGTTACAGATGAGCCGTTAAAGGTAATGGTCATATCGGAAGTTACCGTGCCGCTCCATGTTGCGGAAGAAGACCCCCACTGGCTGGTCTTGAAATCAATGGTGATTCCCCAGGACTGGGTTTTGGGAATATATATAACCGTAGAATCACCTGCGGCTGCATTTTCCCAGTAAGTTGCCGTTGTGCCGTCCGAAACTGCCAGGTGATAACCGTTAATCATAAGGTAAGCAAGGCTTGAGCCGTTGCCTGTGGTCTTAATTGTTATCGCATAATTAGCGGAGCTTGAGGACGAAGATGCCTTAGTGGTTGTAGTGGTAGCTTTAGTGGTTGTGGTTGTTGCCTTGGTTGTAGTAGTAGTGG
Source organism: uncultured Eubacteriales bacterium (assembly GCA_964500965.1). Classification (GTDB taxonomy): domain Bacteria; phylum Bacillota; class Clostridia; order Oscillospirales; family Acutalibacteraceae; genus JAISGQ01. The sequence continues at coordinate 25,422 of CAZCQZ010000017.1, forward strand.
CTTTGGTCGTTGTGGTAGTGGCTTTTGTAGTAGTTGTCGTAGCCTTAGTGGTCGTTGTCGTTGAAGATGTACCGGCAGAACAGGATTCCAGCTTATAAAGCTGACAATCGCCGCCCCAATAGCTGTACTGCTTTATGGGGTCACCTGCGGTAGTTGACCAGTTGTAAACGTCAAGGCAGGAAGCATAACCGGAAACTCCGGTCAGAATAGCATAATAATCTCCGACCTTTACCAGCTTAAACTGCTGGTTGCTGTTGCCGTTATAGGTATACTGGATTACGGAAGCTCCGTCGGAAGTGCTTCTGCCGCTTATGTCAATCGCCTTGGTGTAATCGGAAGCACCGGTATAGATGTAGTAAACTCCCTCAGTGCCGGTGGAAACCAGTCTGAATCTCTGAGCCATTGCGCCGTCGCCGCTCTCCTGAACGATTGCCGCGCTGTTGGAAGATGAATCATTTGCGGTATTGAGGTAGAGGTTGCTGTGCTTTGACTTGATGTAATAGTAGCCGTCAAGCCCTGTAGCCGCGCTTGCGGTTGTGGTAGTGGTGGTTGCCTGGGTGGTAGTTGTGGTTGTAGTAGTCGTTGTAGAGCTGCCGTTTACGCTGTTGAGGGTGTTCTTGCCCTGAACAAGGTTAAATACCATGAGGGAATCCAGCGGAGTACCGCCGAAATCGAACATTGCCTGATTATCCCATGCGCTGCCGCCGTAGTAGCTGCCTGCATCGTCGGAATACTCACCGGCGGAGCTTGATGCCCAACCGCAGCCGTAGGTTTCCCACGCGGTCTTATTTGCGTTATAAGCGTTGGTGTAAGCCGAGCCGCTGAGAGAGGAAAGGTCATTTACGGGAATCCATGCAGGCTCCCACCAAAGTACGCCGCAGCCGTTGGTTGCGTTGTTAACCGCATTTACAACCGCTCTGTACTCGTCAGCCTGACCCTGTGCGGAAATCGCATATGTCTCGGTAATACCGGAGGAACTTGAAATTGTATTGCTGTGACCGTCACCGTCTGTGTAGGTGTAAGCCCATGCAGTCTCCGCAACCATTACCTTTTTGTTGTAGGTTTCGGCAACATTGCCGAGAACAGAGGTAAGGTTTGTGAGAGTGCCGTGCCAATAGGGATAATAGGAAGAAGCGAACACGTCATAATCAACGCCGTAGGTGTTAAGATAGCCTGCGTAGGTGGGATACAGACCGTATTCGGGGTTTGTAAAGTGAACTGCGATGAGGATTGAGGAGTCGATTGCACGTACCGCATTTGCGCCGGACTTCATAAGAGTGCACATGTTGCTCCATGAGGTTTCGCCGCAGAAGCCGTTTGTAGTCTCATTGCCTATCTGCACCATAGTTACGTCAACGCCGGCGTTGATAAGGCTCTGAAGTGATGAATAGCAATAATTGTAAAGTGCGGTGGACTTGTTGCTGACAGAATAGCTGCTCCATGCTTTGGGAGCGGTCTGTGAGCCGGGGTCGCACCAGAAGTCGGAGAAATGGAAATCGACAAGAACGCCCATTCCGTAAGCGGTAGCGCGTTTGCCTATTGCAATGGCGGTATCAAGGTCGTTGTTACCGCCGCCGTAGCCGACACCTGTGGAAGAATTGTACGGGTCAACCCATACGCGAACGCGAACGGTATTAACACCTGCCTGAGCAAGGGTCTTGAAGATGTCCTGCTCGTATGAGCCGGTGAAATCGTAGAATTTAACGCCTGCGTTTTCAAGAGAAATTACGCTGGAAACGTCAACGCCGAGAATAAAATCGCTGCCGAGACCGTCAACGGGAGTAATAGTAACGCCGCCGTAGGTTACTTTGCTCGTGGAAGAAGCCGCCTGAATGCTTACGCCGTCAACATAGCCCCATGCGCCGGAATCACCGATAATCGCAAATCCGACAGTGTAGCTGCTCTTTGCCGAGGACAGTGTTATGGTGTAAGTAAGCTCCTGCCACTGGTTCCAGCCGTCAACCTCGGTGAAAGTGCCGACAGAGCCGTTGATAATGGGTGCAACCTTTGCACCGTCACCGCCCATTGAAAGAATGGTAAAGGTGTAGGTACCGGCAGGAAGCGAAACCGTCTGGGTTGCCTTGATTGCCGTTGAGCTTGTCACGGCAGAGGAAAGATAATACTTAAAGCAGTAATCTCCCTCAACCGAGGTAATGTAGGAATCGTCATCATAGGAGAACCATTCAATGGTTGCATTGTCCCAATAGTTGCCCGATGCTGCGCCGAGTGACCAATTGCCGCTGCTCCAGAGGTCGGATTCAAAACCGCCGTCCGAAACATATTCCGTAGCTGCCTTTGCTTCAAAACCGATGCCTGTTGCCAGAACGCCGAATATCATCAATGCAGCGAGCAGGACGGACAAAACGGACCTTGTAAGCTGTGTTTTTCTGGTCATTTGTTATTCTTCCTTTCCGATTTTTTCTTTCCGATTTGTGTATGTGTTTGCTTTTGTACTTATTATTTTAAATGTTCTCTTTTTGCCGGGCAATGTACAAAATGGCACAAAGATTTGTTGTGTTTTGGGCAAAAAAGCTCCGACGCTGTGAAAAATGCACATCAAAAGAGTGAAAAAACTATTATTTATGCACAAGATACTGTTGCTTTTGCACAAGCGTTTGCGCAAGAAACACGCTTTCCCTACAAAAAATCCGGTTCAAACAGAGGAGGAGTGTTCGGAAAGTTAAACGATTAACCCGAAAAACGGCACAAATACGGATATTTGATTTTATATCGGCAGCATGATAAATCGCTAAATCGCGCGCAATTATTGCGCAAAACCTGCCCTTATGCAGTGAAAAATGCGCAACACTTTTTTGCGTCGCCTGTTTAGCTGCCAAATAACAGTAAAGAAATTTAAAAAGATTGCAGTTTTGTAATATATGTGTTAAAATAACCGAAAGTGATACAAAAATGTATTCTCAGTATATTCGATTGAAAGGGTGACTACCTTTGATAAAGAAGCTAAAGCTCAATGCCTATGAGGGCGCAATACGCACAGGCGGCTTTTTCGGCTGGTATCTTACGGTTATGTTCCTGTGCCAGACCAACGCCGGAAGTGCGGCTCTGCTTGAGGAGGTCAATCGTACTTTCCTTTTGTTCGGCGTTATTACAACCGCTCTGATACTGGCGGTTATGATATTCATTGACTTTGAGGGTATGCTTGCGGATAAGTATTTGCGGTGGATTCCCGGACTGTTTATGGCGGAAAGCGGCATAGCTCTGTGCCTTGCGGAGGCGCGCACCATGACTTTGTTCGCGGCAATCGCCGGCGTTTCCGCCAGCATCGGCGCGATTGCAATGATTTCCGGTCTGCTTCGCGTTAAGGTAAGTCAGAGGATTTTTTCCGTAGGCGGCGGTCTGGCAATCGGCGGAATTGTCCGTGTGGTGGGAAATCTCATTATGAACCTGCTGGGCGGAAATGTCGGTGAAATTATCACCGCCGTGCTCATTGGCATTATTGCCGCGCTGACCGTTCACACTGCGGCGTTTTCAAAGGAAGCAAAGCCGCCGGTGTCAAGAGCGGAAGCAAAGCCCTCCGAGATTTTCAGAAAAATCCCCTCTGTGTACTTCTGGGTATTCGTGCTGGGGTGCGCATTTATGCTGTCATTTTGCACAATCGAAGCTCTGTGCAGCGATTCCGTCACCCTGGATCTTGCGTTCAGCAACAAGTATTATAATGAAATTGCATACATCGCATTTGCGGCGGCGGCAGTGCTTTCGGTGTTTACCGTAAAGCCCCACGCTCTGGCGTCGTTGTTTGCGGTCGGCTCGGCTTTGGCTGTCTGCTCGGCTTTCCTGCTGGGGCTTCGCAGTCCCACACAGGCGGAGGCAGTGGTTATGACCGTGCTGTGCTTTGCCGCTTATGCCTGCTTCAAGGTTTGCATGTACCTTATCGTTGTGACCTTTTCGCTTGACAGACCCCACCCCCTGTTTTACGCGATATTCGGCTACGGTGTAATTATTTCGGCGGAATGGCTGGGCAGGGTGATTATGAGACAGCTCACGGGCAACACCCTCCGGACCGTGACGGCGATTCTGCTTGTACTCATACCTGTGGGCGGATTTGTTATCTCAAGAGCCATGAGACACAGCGGCTATTCTCAGGAGCAGCTTGAAAAACGTCATAGAATCAGACAGCTCATTTCCCGCATCAGCGAAGAAAAAAATCTTTCAGAGCGCGAAAAAACAATGCTCAATCTCGCCGTGCTCGACGGCTACAGCGCGGACATGATGCCGGACAAGCTCGGCATCTCACGCAACACCGTTAAAACTCAAATTCGCGGACTTACGGCAAAATTTGATGCTTCCTCCCTTGACGAAATTACCGAAAACCTTTACAAAATGATTGACGAGACGGAGGAACAGCTTCGCATTGAAGAAGCTCGAAATGCCGAAGAAAAGAGCGTACTCGCCGCTCTTGCCGCTAAGGACGCTCAGGCTCAAGAGCTGTTTGAACAGACGGAAACTTCCGAAAGCGAAGAAACCGTTGACGAAACTGCCGAAGAAGCTGTTGAAGAAACCGTTGAGGAAAATCCCGATTCCGAATCGGATAAATCCGACGATTCGGAAGAATCCTCAGTGGAAAAAGAAACCGAATCTTCCGAAGAAAAGCCTGTCGAAAAGACTTCCGTAAAGGTCATTCGCAGAAAAAACAGAGAAAAAGCAACTGACACTCCGAAAGATTCCGCCGAAGAAAGCAACTGAACATCTCTTTAAATAACAATTTCCGCGTTTTCGTCAACTCCTGCCGCCAGCAATGCGCCTGCGGTAAGGAGCAGTGATGAAGCGTCGCAGCTTGAATCTGTTCTGACCACCAGCTCACAAGGCTCGCGTTCACCGAAAACCGTGGGTATACTTCTTTGCAGGCACAGAAGTCCCCTGCCGTCATCAATGCTTTCGGCAATAAGTGTGTCTCTTGGGCTCATTCCGCAGCACACGGTGCGCAGCGAATGTCTGCCGACCAGTCGCACCGCCGCATGACATGCGGATTCTATAACCGCCACAACATTTTCTCCAAATCTAACGCTTCTGTTCGGCGTTTTAAGGTCCCTGATGACAAGAATCCCCCGATTCAATGCCAGCTCACTGCGTCCCGTATGCTCACGCAACACATAGCTTTCAGCCGCACTTCTTTCCAGGGCGAATGCTACCCTTGAAAGAAGTGCGGTTTGCGGTCTGTCCGAAAGAATGACCACCGGGAGCATGTTTACACCTCCATCGTAAGCAATGCGTTAATAATTCAAAATCAGTGTTAATTAAATTTTAATTGAATTTGATTGTTCAATAGTGTATAGTATATTAAAAGGTGTGCCTTGTCTTATTTTCACGGCTGAGGTAAAGCAGATGAGAATTGATAAAAAAGCATTTACCGCCGTGTTTACGGCACTTTCTCCGCTGTGGCTGTTTGCGGCAATGACAGCGGTTTACGGTCTGTCGCTGTGCGCTCTTTCGATTTCCGCAACGGCAGCCGTGCTTTGTGCTCTTTCTCCGGCTCTTATCTGGTCGGCGTTATGCGTTTATCTCACCTGCAAAAAGCAGATAAAATCGCGCCATTTCATCGCTCTTGTACTGCTTTTCGCGATAGCGGTGCGAGTTTGTTATATTCTGACTACGGACTGGAACGAACGGCAGCACGATGTTTTCGCCTTTGACACTCAGGGACATGCCGGGTATATCTACACGCTGATGAAAACCGGCTCTCTGCCGAACAGCAACAACGGTCTTTTTTATCATCCGCCGCTTCATCATTATATAATGAGCCTTGCCGGACGGCTTCTGTCCGGAATTATCAACTCAACCGGGCAGGTTTTTGAAGCGTTGCAGCTTTTGCCTGCTTATTATTCGCTGATGTGCGGCGTGGTATTCCTTAAAATACTGAATATTTTTAATATCAGACAAAGTACAAGGCTTCTTTTTTTCGCTTTTTTCACACTCCACCCGTCATTGATTGTTTTTTCGGGAAGCATAAATAATGATATTCTCTGTTTACTGCTCTCAATGTGTACGGTGCTTTATCTGCTCCGCTTTTTTCATATTCAGAGCTTAAAAAATGCCGTTCTCACCGGGCTGTTTCTCGGACTTGCCATGATGACAAAGGTTTCGGCGGTAACAATCGCGCCGGTCATTGCGGTTGTTTTTGTTATCCGCCTTGTAAAACCTTGTGAAAATGTTTCACGCAAAAAGGTTTTTGTCCGGGAGCTTTCCTTTGCCGCAGTGAGTATTCCCCTCGGAATGTGGTATCCCATACGGAATCTTTTGAAATTCGGTCAGCCCCTCGGCTACGTCATGCCCATTGGCACCGAGCACCCTCTTTACTGCGGAAACAGGAGCATTACGGAACGGTTTTTATTACTCTCCGTAAAAGATTTGTTCAAAAATACTTATTGTATTCCCGAAAGTGATTACAATATTCCCACTTACACCGTGAAATGCTCTCTGTTCGGAGAATTTTCCTTTGATTTTCCGAAATGGGCAGTGTGCCTGCTGATAGCGTTAAACTGCCTGATTATTATTTTCTGCATTTTTTCCATAATCTACGCCGTAAAAAAAAGAAACCCGAATGGGCTTCTTTTAAGCGGCATAAGTATTGTTACGGTGCTGTTTTTCATATATTTTAATATTAAATATCCTAACGGTTGCTCGATGGATTTCAGGTACATTTCTCTTTGTCTCTGTTCTTCGACTGCGACCGCCGCACTGTGCTTTGACGGCATCACCGAAAAATGCCGCCGCTTGCAGAGGTCACTTGCCGCCGCACCGTTTATTGCTTTTTCGTTGCTTGCGCTTTGTCTCTATTTGAGCGGAAAGCTTTAAATCAAATTATTAAACAATATTATTAAATACGACTTGAAAGGAATCTATTAAATGGCTGAAAAAATCAAACTTATTGCCGACAGCGTTGTTGACCTGTCACCGGAGCTTATCGAAAAATACGACATCGAAATCCGTCCCCATGCGGTAATTCTCGGCTCGGAAACACTTCTCGACGGCGTTACCGTCACACCGGAGGATTGCTTTGTCTACCACGAAAAGACCGGTGACCTTGCAAAAACGGCCGCCGCATCACCCCAGGAATATAAGGAACTGTTCAAAAAGTGGACAAGTCAGGGCTACACTGTCATAGCTTTTGCAATAAGCTCCACCATGTCCGCCGGGTATTCCTCCATTAAGCTTGCGGCTGAGGAGGTTGAAAACGTTTACTGTGTAGATTCCGCAAACCTCTCTACCGGAATCGCGCTTCAGGTGCTTGAAGCTGCCGATATGGTAAAGGCAGGCAAAAGCGCAAAGGAAATCGTGGAACACCTTGAAAATCTTGTGCCCAGAGTTGACGCAAGCTTTGTTCTCGACACTCTCCACTATCTGTGGAAAGGCGGTCGTTGCTCCGGCGTTGCGGCACTGGGTGCGAATCTTCTCAATCTGCGCCCCTGCATTGAGGTAAGAAACGGCTCTATGGGCGTGGGTAAAAAGTATCGCGGAAAGAGAATGCCCAGCGTGCTTTCTTATGTTGAGGACAGACTTAAAAACACTGATGATATTGAAACAAAGCGCATTTTTATCACCCATTCCGGCGGTTTTACCGACGAGGAAATCGAGCAGGTTAAGGCAAAGATAATGGAATGTCAGAATTTTGAGGAAATAAATGTGACCCGTGCAGGCGTTACCATTTCCTGCCACTGCGGACCGAAATGTCTGGGAATCCTCTATATTCGCAAAACACCCAAGGCATAAACACAAACTGCGTAAAAGGGACAGTAAAAAACTTTTGTTTTTTACTGTCCCTTTTTGAAAAGCTCAAACAGTCCCAACGCCAAAACATATCCGCCAAACAGCTTGCGCAGGAAATCACCGCCAAGATACCCGGCGAGCAGGCAACCTGCAATCGCGCCGACGAAGCCGATTAGAGACATGGGCACGGCATACCGCCATTTTACAAGCTTTGCTTTTGTGTGAAAATAAAGTGCAACAAGTGCGCAGGGCATAAAAAACAGAAGATTCATTCCCTGTGCCTGAGTCTGCGGCACAGAAGCGAACACCGTCAGATAAATTATCAGCACTCCGCCGCCGCCCAGTCCCAGTGCGCCTATCATGCCGGAAATCAGTCCGGCAGCACTGCAAATAATAAGCTCCGTCATCCCGTTATCAGCCTCAAGCCCGCCCATACCGCAAATGCCCCAAACAACTTGCGCAAAAAGGTATCGGGGATTTTTCTGAGCAATAATGCTCCGAGAAACGCTCCGACTGCCCCTGCCGGCAGATACGGCAGAGCGTTTGTAATAGTCACATCTCCCCTGAAAAGATAAATTGCCGCGCTGAGCAAACTCATTGGCGCGATAACGGCAATGGAAGTTGCGTGAGCCTCCTGCGCGTCAAGTCCCTGAGAACGCAGTGCCGGAACAACTATCATACCGCCGCCCGAACCCAGCAGACCGTTGACGAATCCCGACAATCCTCCAAACGCAAGCGGTTTGATTTTTGAACGCAAAAAAGCACCCCCGAATAATGCAATACCGATTATTGGTAATCATTGTTTCCGGGAGTGCCTGATTTTATGCGTATCGGCACAAAGGCGCGAAAAATTCACATATTGCAATTCAAGATAAAATTACAGTGTACCCATATTCGGAATAAGCCGATATGTACGTTCGCTGTACACAGTCTCTTTCGGAATTATAGTCACTTCAACTCTGGGCAGCACTGCATTTATAAGATTCACAAAGCTGTTTATGCCCTCACCCGGTTCACCGGTAAAAAGCTGAACAGCATGACAGTCTTTAATATACTTCGCCACTGCCTGCACGGGATTTTCGCTGTAAATAAGCGTAAATTCCACACCAAGCCCGGCACACACCGAGTGCAGATAGTCAAGCGCATTTATCTTTTTTTCATATTTTTCATCATTTCCGTTCGCAGGCTCAATTACGCTTACGACGGTGAGCTTTGCCTTTTTGTTGTCACTGATGGCTTTTGCGGCTCTAATCAGTCTGTCGCAGGATTCCTGAGCGGTAACACAAGCAACAAAAGTCTGACGTTTGCCCACATTGTCACCCCCTTTCTTATCCATCTTCAGTATACACTCAAAGCAACCGCAGAACAAGTGTCAGTTTTGTATAAACTGTAAAAAAATTGTTAATATCCGAGCCGGAGCTTGTCTAATATTATCATAAGCAGTTGTGAATAAAACATCTCAAATGGGTTAAAAATACCAGCGGAGGTGTAGTTTACATGAAATTCAATCAGAGTACACGTAAACGAACAGGGAAAAACGGAGGGTACTATTTGGCTGTACTGCTCTGTCTGGTAGCAGTGGGGCTTGTCGCCCTGTCAAATTTCCTGGACAGTAAAAAAGAAACAAAGGCAGAGGACAAAAACACCGATATAGTTTCGGAAAGCTATGACAGTCTGCCCTCTGACGACGCCCTGAACGAAATGAGCGGAACGGCTCACGGGTCGGAGCTTATATACGCAAGCACGACCGACAGTGCGCCGACAACCGAGCCTTTTGTCGCGGAGCTTAGCAGCAGCGAAACGTCCGCTTCCTCAACAACCGCTCCCACTGAAGCGGTGAGCAGTAAAAATGAGCCTGAAGTAGTGGAGGTATCGGCAACGCCGATAATATTCACAAAGCCGGTAACGGGGCAGGTTTTCAAGGAATTTTCGGGAAATTCTCTTGTGTATTCGGAAACTCTGGGAGATTGGCGTGTGCACAACGGCACAGACATCCGCTGTGAATACGGTTCACTTGTCAGTTCCTCTGCTCCCGGCACAGTTGCATCGGTCAGCGATGACGACCGCTACGGAATGGTGGTTATCATTCGCCACGAGGACGGCTCAATGCTTTACTACTGCGGTCTTGACGAGGTTTCCGTCAAAGACGGAGACACCGTGCAGTCGGGGCAGAAAATCGGCACTGTGGGAATTATCCCATGCGAATGTGAGGACGAGCCGCATTTGCATCTGATGGCAATGAAAAACGGAGAATTTGTCGAGCCCCTTTCAGCTTTCGGCATTTCTTACGGTGAATAGTCACGCCCTCGTAATATAATAATCGTTTAGGGGCAAACCGTACCGCCCTGTTCGCTCAGGCGGTATGCAAAAGAGCTACGGTCCTGCCGAAAAGCAGACTTGTAGCTCTTTTGCGATATTACATATTTTTATACAGCTTTACCGAAACGCCCTCAATATCACTGCCGCTGACCTTTTCATCGAGAGCGGCTTCCAGCAAAGCCCCCAGCTCGGCATTTTCCGCAAGCTCGGCTGTAACGCCGGAAATCTCAACGTTATACACACTGCCGTTTGCCAAACCGTAAACCGAATATTCCGAAAATAATATGCCGTTTTCCTCCGCCAGAGAGTGTGCCCTGCCAATCAAAGCCGCCATAGCGTTCATATCCTCCGTTGCATAGCACACAAGCGTCAGCTTACTGCTTCTGAAAATCGGGTGTGTGGGGTCAAGCTCAACGCCCGAAAAAATGTCGGAGGGAATGTCGTTTCTGGCACGTGGCGGCAAAGTAACCTCCGCCCACAAAATATCACTGTCCGATTCTGTCATTTTGCTGCCGAAATATTCACCCATTTCTTTTTCCAGACGATGCAGTGTATTGGTCATTTGAGACACCCGATAGTAATAATTGTCATGTATATTACCGTTTGTATATATAATATCGAAGCACACATCAATACAGTCGGTATCAGACACCGAAAGGCAGTAAACGCCACCCATATACTCCGGCATTTTGCCGTAATTTTTCGGGCTGACCTCCGGGTATTTTTCGTCTATGTACGACCACATTATTTCTGCCGCTCGTTCCGTTTCGCCGCGACTGCCGCCGACAGTCATTGAAACGGCAAGCACTGCCACTGCCAAAAGCAAACCCATTACGGCAAGTATAACACAACGCCGTAAAGCTTTTCCGTTCAGAAGCCTCACCCCCGTTAATCAATGGGGCTGTAAAAAACCTGCGTTTCTTACAGCCCGGTTTGTGAAAGGAAAATCAATAATTTTCCTTTTTAATTTCAAAGTACGCTTCGGGGTGAGCGCAGACAGGACAGAGCTTCGGAGCCTGCTTACCCACGTGAATGTGACCGCAGTTACTGCACTGCCAAATCATATCGCCGTCACGGGTGAACACAAGACCGCCCTCAACATTTTCAAGCAGCTTGCGATAACGTTCCTCGTGTTCCTTTTCGATTTTGCCCACAGCCTCAAAGAGATATGCGATGTGGTCAAAGCCCTCCTCCTTTGCGACCTTTGCAAATTCGGCATACATTTCCGTCCACTCGTAATTTTCGCCTGCGGCGGCATCGGCAAGATTTACGGTGGTGGTGGGGATTGAGCCGTTATGGAGCAGCTTAAACCATATCTTTGCGTGTTCCTTTTCGTTGTTTGCCGTCTCCTCAAAGATATTGGCTATCTGAACATATCCGTCCTTTTTAGCCTGAGAAGCGTAATAGGTGTATTTGTTTCTTGCCTGAGACTCACCTGCAAACGCGGCAAGCAGATTAGCTTCGGTACGTGAACCTTTTAATTCGGGCATATTGTTAACCTCCAAAAATCATTGATGTAGTTAGTTTATACCAAATCGGCACTATTATCATAACATATTTTGTCGGCAAATCAATGATTTATTTATTAACAATTGATATTATCCACGGCAACAAAACCATTGCAAAAGTGCCGTTAGACGGCTATAATAAAGACAAAATGCAGGGAGGTCAGTTAATGGAAAATGATAAAAATATAAATACCGTCGAGCTTGATGCGGACGGTGACGGCGTAATTGATACCGTGTACGTTGACCTTGACGGTGACGGAACACTTGATGCCGCGTATATCGACACAGACGGTGACGGCAGAGCGGATACGATTCTGCTTGACACGGACGGTGACGGCAAGCCCGATACCCTGCTTTTCGACGCGGACGGTGACGGCGAATTTGAATCGGAAACGGCAATCGACAGCGATAGCTGAACAGGGCAATTTATTCTGTTATTGCCTGACATGAAAAAGAATGTACATACAGTTCGGATATTCACGCTTTGCGCTACAAACAAGCCGAGCGGTAAAAAGCTTTCGCCTTTTACCGCTCGGTGAAATTTTATTACGATGTTTTAAAACGGCTTATTTTGGGCTTTTTCAAGCACGTGCATTACCAAAGTGTTTTACCGATTGCGTTGCTTGCCTGACCGTTGCTTGTGGCGGTAGTACCGTCGGCAAATTCAATGGTCAGATTACCGGTGCCGCTGACGGTATCGGAATCAACATTCAGTCGTGTTTTGCCCCAAGCATATTTCGCAGTAACCATACTGCCGATTGCAAGAGCATATGTGCCTGTATCTGTACCCTCCGAAGCGTTTTTAATGGTTACGTCACCGGTGGATTTAATGTTCTTCCATGTGCCGCCTGCAATACCGACAACACCGCCGACATTTCCTGTATTCGCGATTACATCCAGATTGGTTGTAATGTTCTGACATACAGAGCTGTAAACCGTTATCGCCGTAACGCCGCCGACAGTGCCTGTAGCACCGGTAACGCCAACATTACTTACATAGCTTCCTGCATCAACATCAATTGTAATATCCTGAATTGATGCAAGCATACACCAGTGGCTTAACGGAGAACCTGCAATGCCGCCGGAGTTGCCGCCCTTGACAGTTACCTTGCCGGTAAGCTTGCAGTTCCAGATGTTTGACTGTCCGGAATATGCGACATGTTGGTATGTGTCAAGTATGCCGACAAATGCACCGGCGCAGTTCTTTGCATAAACGTCTGCATTGTTGATTGTAAGGTTGCGAATATAAGCCATATTTCCGGAAGCGTATAGACAACCCATGAATCCCTGTCCTGTAGCATCGGTATCAACGGGAGATTTCACACCGCCGTTAACCTTGAGGTTTGAAATCGTGTGTCCGTTACCGTCGAAATCGCCCATGAACGGGTGTGATGCCGTTCCGATCGGTGTCCAGTTGATATTATTCAGATTCATGTCGTTTTCAAGAGTGACAGTATATCCGTAATAGCTCTTGCCGTCATTTACAGACTTTGCAAATGCCGCGAGAAGCTCCGGCGTTGTGATTTTCAAAGTCTTTGCTTCGTTGTCGGTAGCAGCGGCGAGCTCCTCATCGGAAGCAACCGCTCCGCTCCAAAGCAGACCGAAATTGTCATAGGTAGCGTCTTTATCGTACTGATTTGTGGTGCTGTCGTACTCAACGGTATCCTGAGTT
>CAZCQZ010000018.1:0-36174 GCA_964500965.1 uncultured Eubacteriales bacterium
TATTTTATCTCCTTTTAGGGCGTTTGTCGACTCTACTTAAAGTGTAATACTTCAGCCCGTCGCTTTCGTAAAACACCCTAGATGCTCTTGCAAGATATTCCGCGTCCTTTGCGCCTGCGGTTTCGTAGGGTGAATGCATGGCAAGCTGGGCAAGTCCTATATCAACGGTAACAACAGGCACCTGCGATGTGGATATATTTCCCAGAGTTGAGCCGCCGGGAAGATTTGAATTGTTCACAAAGCTCTGATAGGGCACTCCGGCTCTGTTGCACACGTCCTTGAAAATCGCCGCGCTTACCGCATCGGTGGTGTATTTCTGATTCGCGTTATACTTTATAACTATTCCGCCGTTCATCTTAGGTCGGTTTACGGGGTCTGCAACCTCCGGGTGATTGGGGTGTACGGCATGGGCATTGTCCGCCGATACCATAAAGCTGTGGGCAATTGCCGTGTGGTAATCCTCACGGGAACGTCCGCAGGCATCGTTTATGCGCTCAAGGGTATCCTTTAAAAAGGTCGACGCCGCGCCCTGACGTGTTCCGCTGCCGACCTCCTCGTTGTCAAACACGCAGTGCATTGCCACGTTGTTTTTCGGCTCTGCCGCCATAAAGCCCTCAAAAGAGGAATACACCGCCATCTGGTCATCAAGACGCGCGGAGGAAATATATTCCTCGGAAACGCCCCAATATGTGTATTTTACGCGGTTATAAAGGTACAGGTCAAAGGAAAGAATATCGTCGCTTTTAATACCTGCCGATTCCGCTATAAGCTCGCTGAGTTTGTATTTTGCGCTTGAATCACCGATTACCGGAAGAATCTCGTTTTGAACGTTAAACTCGTGTCCGCTGTTGGCGCTTCTGTCCATGTGTATGGCAAGAGACGGAAGCATGCACAAATCCCTGTCAATGCACACAAGTTTTGTTTCTATGCCGTTTTTGCCGTAAACCGCCACTCTGCCGGCAATTGAAAGGGGTCGGTCAAACCACGGAGCGATAAGCATTCCGCCGTACTTTTCCACATTCAGCTTAACGTATGCTCCGTTGCTTTCCATTTCCGCAAATTCCTTGAGCTTGAATGTTGGAGAATCACTGTGACCGGCTATCATATAAAAACCGTCAAAGTCCGTTTTCGGTATTTTAAAGGAAATTATCGCCGAGCCGTTTCTGGTGACGTAGTAATTTGTTCCGCCTTTGAGATTCCACTTCTCTTTCTCCGAAAGCCTGTGAAAACCCTTTTTATCAAGCTCCGACGCGATATTAGCCACCACGTGAAAGGCTGTGGGGCTTTTTTCGATGAAGTCAAGCATATTACCGGTTGTATTGTTTTGCATGTGTATTCCTCCATGTTTACTCAGTACAATGTAAATAATATCACTCTCCCAACAAAAACTCAACACTCTTTCGTCATTTCTTTCCCATGTTGACAAAATCAACTTTAATGTGATAAAATTGTTACAAATAAAATTTGGAGGAGTATATCATGTTTTGTCCTAATTGCGGAACTAATTTACCCGACGGCGTACAATTCTGTCCGTCCTGCGGAGCTTCCCTTTCCTCACAGCCACAGGCTGAAATCGGCGCCAAAAAGACTCTCGACAAAAAGCAAATCGTTACAATCGTCAGCGTTGCGGCGGCGGTGTGCGTTGCGGCTTTCCTGATTTTCTTCTTTGCCTGCGGCGGCTGTGATACTTCGTCTCAGAAAACGCTGGTTGCCAACTATGTCAAGGCGATTGCCAACGAAAATCCCTCTGCCGTTGCAGCTCTTTACTACCCTGCCGCTATCACGGAAAGCGGTTACGAACGCTATGAATTTGACGATTTTGTCACCTCCGAGGACACCTGCTACTATTATTACCACGGTGATGCCGTAAAGAGCTACGATATTACCGTGACCGATGTTGAGGATATGCTGAAATCCATGCAGGGCATATACAGTGTTTACGGCTACGATGTGAATGACATGCTCAAGGAAGTGTATGACGAGTTTGAGGACGAATACAATGCAAAGCTTTCCGGCATGGCTATCGGCATGGCAAATGTGAATTTCAAAGACGGCGATACCGAGGTTTACTCGCTTTTGCTCATCAAGGTCAACGGAAAATGGTATATTGCCGCCGCAAGCACCGGCAATATGGCGGATTATCTGTTCTGATTTCGGCTTGGATTTTAAGGGGGCAGTAAAAAGCTTTTGCTTTTTACTGCCCCCTTGTATGTCGTTTTACCTAAAGCCATGTTTGTTTTCTTTGAAAGAGAGAGTTTTAACAGCCGTGCTTATTGAAAAAATCGGGATTTGTCGGTTAATTCCGCACCGGCAAAATTCAGCTTTAAATAAGACAAAATACTCATTTTTCACCGCGCCGTTATTTTTTTAAATAACGGATTGTCAAAAGGCGGAATAAATGGTATGATTTATTCACAACGCAGCACAGGCTGCCGTGCCCGGAAATTAAACCGAAACGAGTATTTAAAGGATGTGTTTAACGTGAACGTTACCGAAAGATTTTTAAAATATGTGACATATGAAACCACCTCCGACCCCAAAAGCGAATCACGCCCCAGCACTGCCGGACAGTCCGTTTTGCTCAATGAGCTTGCATCAGAGCTTGATTCTATCGGTGCCGTCAATGTCCGCATCGGCAAAGAGCACAACGCTTACGGCGAAATCCCGGCTACGGCAGGCTGTGAAAACGAACCTGTTATAGGTCTTATCGCCCACGTGGATACCTCTCCTGCCATTTCGGGCAAAAACGTAAATCCGCGTATCGTCAAAGCCTATGACGGCGGAAATATTCCCTTGGGTGACAGCGGCTATGTCATGCGCCCCGATGAATTCCCCTCCCTTAACGCTTATATCGGTCAGGATTTGATAGTCACCGACGGCACAACTCTCCTCGGTGCAGACGATAAAGCCGGCGTTGCGGAAATTATGACCGCCGCCGAAAAGCTTATTAACGGCGATATTCCCCACGGAAAAATCGTAATCGCCTTTACTCCCGACGAAGAAATCGGAAGTGGCGCGGACGGCTTTGATATTGAGGGCTTCGGCGCGGATTTCGCTTACACCGTTGACGGCGGACGGCTCGGCGAGCTTGAAACCGAATGCTTTAATGCCGCTGCCGCAGACATTGATATTAACGGCGTTTCAATCCACCCCGGCGACGCTAAAAACAAAATGGTTAACGCCGCTCGTATTGCCGCCGAGTTCGTTTCTCTCGTTCCGTTGTCCGATACTCCGGAGCATACCGAGGGCTATGAGGGCTTTTTCCATCTCTGCGAAATCAGCGGAAACGAGGAAAGCGCACATCTTGAATACATTCTCCGCGACTTTGATGCCGATAAGCTTCAGTGGCGCAAAGACTTTATGCTCACTGCGGCTGAAATGCTCAATCTCCGATACGGCACGGGCACTGTGAATCTTACCATCACCGACAGCTATCGCAACATGCACGAAATGGTCAGTCCTCACCCCGAAATAATCGAACGCGCCAAAGGTGCATTTATCGAAAACGGCGTTGAGCCTGTCATGACCCCCATACGCGGCGGCACTGACGGCGCAAGGCTGTCCTGGGAGGGTCTGCCCTGTCCGAATCTTTCCACCGGCGGTCACAATTTCCACGGCAGATTTGAATATGTTCCCGTTCCGTCCCTTGAAAAAATGGTCGATGTCATTATCTCACTTGTTCATGCACGGTAACTTACGGAGGACAAAATGAAAAAAATTATTCTTACCCTTGCCGTTTTTGCTTTTTCTCTTTTGTGTGCCTGCTCCTGCGGCAAGGATTATTCCGGAATAACTCAGGTTTTTCCCGATGACGAAAGCAGCGTTTCCGATACGTTGACTTCCGATGTCAATACTTCCGACACTACGGATACTTCCGGTTCTTCATCGGAAGCATCGGAGAATGCAACCTCTACCGAGACAACTACCACCACCGAGACAACTACCGTTACCACCACTACCGCATCAACCGCCGCAACCACCGCCGCCGACCCTGCCGCCAAGGGGCTTTCCCGTGACGACCGCAACGCTCCCGGCGTTTACGGCGCAGATTACAAGCAGGATTATTACATAGTCGTTCACACCGGCAGTCAGTCGGTTGCCGTTTACGGAAAGGATTCCGACGGCTACTACACCAGGCTTGTCAAATGTCTCACCTGCTCCACCGGAAACAGCGGTCACGAAACCAGAACGGGGCTTTACAAAATCCGTCGCAAATACCGCTGGAGATTGCTTGTGGGCAACGTTTACGGTCAGTACAGCAGCGGTTTTTCCGATTCCTATCTTTTCCATTCCGTGCCATACAAAAAGCAGAGTGTGGACACTCTCGACAACGCGGAATACGACAAGCTGGGTACACCTGCTTCCCACGGCTGTGTTCGTCTGTGCGTCCGCGATTCAAAGTGGATTTACGATAACTGTCCAATCGGCACTCAGGTTTTTGTCACCAACACCTCAGGACCTGCCGGTGAGGGCGTTCCACAGAGAAATACCGACTCTTCCTACAACGGCTGGGACCCCTCCGATAAGTGGGCAAAAAACAATCCCTACTTCTACTCTCCCTCCACAGCCGCAACAACCGCCTCGACAACATCAGCGGAAACCACAACTACCACAACTGCCACTGCTGCGACAACCACAACAAGTACACCTGTCGGCAGCGATTCCGATAAATAATTTCAAGGGGGTTATTTCGTGGGCACTTACGCTCAGGAATATAACAGAAAAATCCAATCTCGCAAACGTACCGCTCGGCTCGCCCTCCTTACCGCAATAACTCTCCTTTTCATGGGCGTTTCCACCGCTATCAGTATTTCCCTTAATAACGGCGGTCTTTCGCCGGTGTCGGAGAATCAAAACGAAGCTTATGCAAATTCGCAAGTCAATAATACTTACTCCGATTCCGTCTCCGACAACAGCGGAAGCTCACAGGATAACTCCGAAAGCGACATTCCTCTTGATATGCAGGAGGACGCTCCTCCTGTCATCACTCTGACCGATGCGGAAAAGGCGGATTTACCGGAGGTGCTTCCCTCTCTGGTCGATGTCATTATTGAGCCTAACTACGAATCCGACCACTATATTGTCGTTTATGTCGGCACTCAGTGCGTCGTGGTTTACGGCAAAAACGATGCCGGTCAGTATGCCGTTGAGGAAAAAGTATTCATATGCTCCACCGGTACAGAGAAAAATCCCACCGAGCCGGGGCTGTATTCCATTTACAAAAAGGAACGCTGGGGCATGCTCATGGGCTCATCGGAGGACGGTATAGAGAATTACTGGGGACAGTATTGCTCTGCCATAGGCAACGGTTATTTGTTCCATTCCGTGCCTTACCGTGCAAAAGCCGCCGATATGATGACCATGAACATGTACAACAATCTCGGAAACCGCGCTTCTCACGGCTGTATACGCATGACCACGGCGGACTGCAAATGGATATTCGATAACTGCGCATACGGCACCCAGGTATGCGTTACGGAAAAGGAAGGTCCCACCGCCTCAAAGCCGCCGGCTTTGAACTATACCGGGAAATACTGGGGCTATGACCCTACCGACAAGTGGACTTCCGACAACCCCTATTACGGCGGTGTCGGCAACACTACCACCGACCCCAACGCCACAACGAAAACTACCGCCGTCACCACTAAAGCGACTACGACCACCACAACCACTACTTCTGCCGCGACGACTACCACTACGACTGCCGCGACAACTACAACCACTACAACCGCTCCGTCCGAAGCCCCGGACGCCGACGATTAAAATTACCTTAATTCCGGATAAGTTAGCCCGACTTATTCGGAATTACACTTTAAATCAAAAAACAAGGTAGGCAAAGTCATTGGCAAATCAGACTGTTGCCGCTGAATATTATAGTATAGCGGAGGAATGTTCATGTACGGCTGGCTTATTGTCAACGGATATTTTAAATCGGAAAAATTCGAGGAGCTTTTCGGCTATCTGCTTTCCGCCGCCGAAAAGCAGGGTGTTTCTCTTGAACGGTTTGACAACTGCGATATTGTTGCAGATGTTGCCGCAAAGAAGATTATTTACCCCAAAACGTCCCGTCCCGATTTTGTGCTTTTCTGGGACAAGGACATTCGCCTTGCCATGACCCTTGAAGCCTGCGGTCTGCGGCTTTTCAACAGCGCGGAGGCAATACGGCTGTGCGATGATAAATCTCTCACATATCTTGCCCTTGCAAAAGCCGGAATCAGACAGCCCCGAACTTTTATTGCCCCCTTTGCTTTCCGGCGTTCCCCCAGAAACAACGCGGATTTTTTTATCCGCTGCGCCCGTGAGCTAGGCTATCCCATGATAATCAAGGAATCCCGCGGCTCTTTCGGCACGGGAGTACACCTTGTGCATGACGATGGCGAAACCGCCGCACTGGTTCAGGCTCTCGGCTCAACACCCTGCATTGTTCAGGAGTACATAGGGGAAAGCTTCGGTCGTGACATACGCATAAACGTTGTGGGCGGCAGAGCCGTTGCCGCCATGCTGCGCTGCGGACGTGAAGGAGATTTCCGTTCAAACCTGACTCTGGGCGGACATTTCGCCACCGTTGAGCCAAAGGAAAATCAGCTTTCCGCCGCCGTTTCCGCCGCCGATACCCTGGGGCTTGACTTCGCCGGTGTTGACGTTCTTTTCGGAAAGGACGACGAGCCGATTATTTGTGAAGTCAATTCCAACGCCCACTTCAAAACCACCCTTGACTGCACCGGTATAAACGTTGCGGACTGCATAATCGGGCATATTGTTTCGGAGGTGTCGCGTTGAAAGCGGTTATTTTGTACGACGAGGAGCGTTATGCCCGAAACGGTAAATTTGCCGAAATGCTGTCCTGCTCACTTACGAAACGCGGCATTGATTCGGAAATTCTGCTGAAATCTCAGCTTGATTTTAATAATCTGCCCGACCTTATTATAAGGCGGTGCGTTGATAACGGGCTGACGGAGCGACTTGAAAGTCTCGGTGTCCGTGTAGTCAACAGCAGCCGCGTTTCACGCATTGCAAACGACAAAGGGAAAACCTGCCGCTTTTTTGCACCTTACGGAATTAAAATGTGCGAAACCCTCAGCTTCGATATTCTGCCGGAGGTCTGCCCCATGCCCTTTCCGTGCATTGAAAAAGCCGCCGACGGTCACGGCGGCACTCAGGTATTTAAAGCCGAAAACAGCGATGACTATGCCGCCGCTCGTTGTGCTCTTGCAGGCTGTCCCTCGGTTTTACAGCCCTTTCTGGACTTTGCCTGCTGTGACGTTCGCGCCTACATTCTGGGCGGAAAGCTGCTGTGCGCGGTAAAGCGTACAGCCGAAAACGGCTTTAAAAGCAATTTTTCTCTTGGCGGCAAAGCCGAACCGTATCAGCTCTCCGCTGCCGAGCTTGCCATGATAGATAAAGCTTCCGCCCTTTTGAACGCCGATTTCGTGGGCATAGATTTCTTTCCGAACGGCAATGAGCCTGTCCTTAACGAGGTCGAAGACGTTGTGGGCACAAGAATGCTGTACGCTCTCGGAATCTGCGATGCCGCCGATATTTTCATAGAGCATATAGCCGATAAATATTGCAGATGATTCTGCAAAATACAAGGGGCTGTAAAAAGCTTTCGCTTTTTACAGCCCCTGAGTTTCTTAACATACTTCTTTCCTGAGTTATGTTTGTGAGTTTCGCTGTAGTCCGGCTTTAACCGGTGCAACTATTTCATCGGACTCACCTTTTCGATAAATTTTCTGTTTCCTATTGGAATACAGGGTCAATATCAATAATTGTTCTTTTGAAGTTTTATGTTAAAGTTTTTGTAAGGTTTGCGTATTTTCCATCTATCTATATTAAATTTTGTTTTAATACGCACTGCCTGTATGGTATCTTTGCCGATTTCATTTCCGCGGCTAAGTGCCGCCACATTCGGATAAGCGTATTTGTCACATACATTTTCCACCGCATACATATTTACGGATTGCTTATCCGCCAATCATCGCGTTTCGGCTTTTACCTGCACTTCGATGAATTACAGTGAATCCTACGGTAATCATCGAAGCTCAAGCGGTGCGCCGGCTGCATCGTGTCCATCGGACTCACCTCCTGACCTTTCTGTCTTGACTTTTTCTTTACTTCCCTTTTCTGTCTATAATATACCACGCGCTTTGTCATTTGTCAATACTTATTTTAAATTTTCATTGATTTTTTTATTTATTTTGCCAACCTGCAATTACCTCTTGACTTAATCGCTCCGAGCGGTTAAAATGAATATTAAGGGACGTGAAGGGAGAGATAATCTTGGCAGGCGAATACGGCATGAATATCGTGACTCTTGTTGATGACGAGGGCACTCAAATGGAATTTGAAGTCCTTGACGCAATCGAAACCGATGACGGAAGATACATTGCTCTGCTTCCTATTCCCGATGCCGGAACGGAAAGCGACGGCGAGTATTTCATTCTTCAGGTTGTTGCCGGAGAGAAGCAGGACGAACTTATCGAGGTGGAGGACACCGAGCTGCTTGAAACTCTTGCGGATATATTCGAGGGTCGCTTTGAAGACCTTTACGGAGGAGAATAATCTCCACACGGTATACATTTCACGTTTTCGTGCATAATATATACTGTAATGATTTTGATTGCCGGTCTGCCCGAATCGCGGACAGGTGCTTTTATAACCCTACATTTTTGATAAAAGGGAGTCCTTTTGCTCTGTCGGTGGATTGCAGACCTCCCGGCACGGTCACAGAGCCGTGTTGGACGAAGGGAGCGTGAACCCGCCGGGGGGACACCCACCTGCTTTTCGTAGGCAGGTTATCAAAAGCACAATACGACCGGGCGGGCATTCAATATGCAATACTAAGCAGTGCAGAGCGAAAGCTCTGCACTGCTTTGGTATTCCGGGGTAATTTAATCAGCACGTGAAAAATTCTAACTATCTCGTGAGAAACATTGATTTTTTACCGATATTTGATATAATATTGACAACCCGATTTTATACAATCGGGTTTACTCGTATAAATCCTGAAACCGGAGGTTGCACCGTGGCTATATCCTACAAAAAAATTATGGATGCTTCTTATTGATAAAAATATGAATAAAACGGAGCTGAAAGAGCTTGCCGGCGTAAGCTTCAATGTTTTGGCACGTATAGGAAAAAATGAGGCAGTCTCCTTTAACCGCATAGAAAAATCTGCGCGGTGCGCCGGCTGCAATGTAGGTGACATAATGGATATAATTACAGACGAACCGCATACCCCGGAACAAAAGAGATTCACTTCCATTGAGCTTTTTGCCGGTGCGGGCGGATTGGCTCTCGGCGTTGAAAAAGCCGGATTTTATAACCTTGGGCTTATCGAATTTGACAAATCCGCCGCCGACACACTCAAATGTAACCGTCCCGGCTGGCGCGTTATCAATGACGACATTGCAAATATAAGCTGTCTTGATTTAAAAGAATATTTCGGGCTTGAAAGCGGCGATCTTGATTTGCTTTCCGGCGGCGCGCCATGTCAGAGCTTTTCCTATGCAGGTAAGCGTTTGGGACTTGAAGATGCCAGAGGAACACTGTTTTTTCACTACGCAAAATTTCTTGAGCAGCTACAGCCGAAAATTTTCCTCTTTGAAAATGTAAAGGGTTTGCTGACCCACGACAAAGGGCGTACATACAGGACTATTACGGATATTTTTGAAAACACCGGATACAAAATCCAAAAAAAAATATTGAACGCTTGGGATTACGGCGTTCCCCAAAAGAGGGAGCGGCTGATTACAATCGGCATCAGAAACGATTTAAGTGATAAAATAGCCTTTGAATTTCCGACACCTCATAAATACAAGCCGGTTTTAAGGGATATTCTGCTCGACTGTCCCCAAAGCGAGGGTGCTCTTTATTCCGAACAGAAAAGAAAAATCTTTGAAATGGTTCCTCCCGGCGGCTACTGGCGTGATATTCCGGAAGATGTCGCAAAAAAATATATGAAAAGCTGTTGGAATATGGAGGGCGGTCGAACGGGAATACTGCGACGCATGAGCCTTGATGAGCCGTCTCTTGCCGTATTGACTTCCCCAAGCCAAAAGCAGACCGACCGCTGTCACCCGTTAGAAGCCCGTCCGTTTACCGTTCGTGAAAACGCACGCTGTCAAAGCTTTCCAGATGACTGGCAATTCTGCGGCAGCATCGGGCAACAGTATAAACAGGTGGGCAATGCCGTACCTGTCAATCTGGCATATGATATTGCCGTAAAAATCAGAGAAGCATTGGAGCGTTTGTAATGTGGCAGTTATCTTTTATCAGCGAGAGTGATTTCACCGAGCATGTTAAGGCAACTATTGAAAAATACGGCGAAAAGCTTAAATCCTTTGACCTGAAAAGATTCAACAAAAATATCATCGACCCCATTAAGCTGGTTTTTGACAAAACTGTTTATCGGTATTCATGGGAAGAAATAGTCGGCAACGAAATTTTCCGGCAAAGAGATAAATCAAACAACAATGATATCGGCTATTTTCATCAACGGATTTTTCAGTACATTGCCAATTGCCGTGTACCGATGAACGGTAAAGAGGGCGGTTGGGATATTATTTACGAAAATGACGGCGGTATTGAAATTCCCGATGCGAGTATCGTCCACACGGTGTATGTGGAAATGAAAAATAAGCACAACACGATGAACTCCGCATCTGCCGGCAAAACGTTCATAAAAATGCAAAATCAATTGCTAAACGATGACGATTGTGCCTGCTTTCTGGTTGAGGCGATTTCACCGCACTCCCAAAACATCAAGTGGGAAACTACCGTAGACGGTCGCAGAGTAGGTCACAGGCTTATTCGCCGTGTCAGCCTTGACAGGTTTTACGCACTTGTAACAGGTCAGGAAGATGCCTTTTATCAAATGTGCATGATTCTTCCCGATACCATCGAAAAAGCCCTTAAAAATCTTGATAGCTCCATTGTACCCCATGACACCGTAATGGAAGAATTGCGATTGTCCGCTTCCGAGCAAAACTGTGAATCGGAAGAATTATCTATCGCTATGGCGGTATATATGCTTGGTTTTGGCGAATATCGGGGCTTTGCAAAATAATACACATTAACGAAAAGCCGGTGTGAATCTCAACTGATTCACACCGGCTTTAGCTATATTCCGAAAATCAATTATCCTCTATTGCACGGACGGCACTGACATAATAGCCGCCGTCAACGGCGTTGAGAACATACTCCATTTTCTTGTAGTACTCCGAATCGTCTGCGGTTTCGTCCGTTGTGCTCAGATAGCCCACTTCCAAAAGCACCTGCGTGCGTGAGCCGATATGACTTATCTTGATAATTTCAGGCTCAATATCGCCGCTGGTGGTTATGACATGGAAGCTGTCATCTGCCGCGCTGTAATAATAAATTTTCTCGTCCTCTATTGTGTACATATTGGCGTAGTCAACGGCAAATTCCTCACCGAAAAGAGCCTTGCCGGATTCCTCCACATCTGCCGAGGGAATGAGAAGTCTTGTTTCGTTTTCAACCTCAAGGGCAGTGTAGCTGTGGTCTGCCGCCGCTTCACCGTAGGTAAGACGGTTTATTGCCGCTTCCACAAGAACATTATTGTCCACAGAGGATATGGTTTCAAAGGGTTCGGGGTCGGCGTTGACCACCGGCAGAATAAACGATGCGTAATCCGTCTGTGTACCGGCGGAGGACGAGCCTCCCGGTATTCCCTTGATAAACCAGACAACCACAAAGATAAAGCCTATGATTGCGAATATCATTGTTGCTCCGCCGATAATTGCCGATGCTCTGCGGCGTTGGCGTTTGTCCTTAATAATCATGTCGTCTCCTTCCTCCAGCCATTGCTCAAAGAAATCGTCGTCATCAAGCTCAGGTGCGATTCCCGGCGTTGTGGCGGCAAATACGGCAGTGGCATCTTCGGGGCGTTTTTTTCTGATAAACAGCGTTTCGTCCTGGGCAACCCCCGGCGAATATGCCGATGAATCGGCAAGCTCCGGCGAAATACGGGTTTCAAAGCTGCGACGGTGTGTAACATGAGGTACTGCCGCTGTGGGAATCTCCGTAACTACGTCCTCGGACTGCTCCCGAACAGGCTCCGGCTCTGCTTCTTCGTCCTCGTATTCATAGTAATCCTCGTCGAAATCGTCCGTTTCATCATTGCTTTCGGCGGCTTTTTCAGGCGCGATATACACCTTTATGTCATCATCGTTTTCGCCGTCATCTTCGATTTCTTCCACGCTTTCGACTTCCGTTTCCTCTGTTTCGCATTCCTGCACGGCTGTTTCTTCCTGCACTTCTTCGGGTTCTGCGACTTCTTCGGCTTCCTCGAATTTCTCGACTTCCCCGACCTCCGCCGTTTCCTCCGGAATTTCAGTCAGCTCATCGTCGGGTGCTTTCTCTGCTTCTTCGCAGATTTCCTCAACACCCTCCTCATCGACGGCTTCTTCAACGGCGGTTTCTTTCTCCATAACATTCTCCGTCTGTTCGGGCTCAGCCTTTTCCTGTTCCGTCAAATCCGCCAAAATAACGGTTGCCTCGACCGCCGATTCCGCTTCGCTTTCCGCCGGTTCTGTGATTTCGACATCGTTCGGCTGTTCTTCGGCACTGTCCTTGCGCTCCGGCATCTCCGCTTCAACAGGTACACCGACAATCTCGGCGGTGCTTTCCTCCGCTTCTGTCTCCGCTGTGAGGTGAGTTTTTACGTCCATAGCCGCGAACTGTGCCGCGCCTGCAACCGGAAGTCCGACGGTAACATCGCCCGACACCCTTTCGTTACGCTCCGTTTCAACCGTATTCTGCCGCTCGGCAACGACCTCCGCACTTTGACTGCGAAGCTTTTCCGCTTCGTCAATAGCACTCTGTCGTATCTCATTCAAATGGGCATCGCCGCCAAATTCGACTGCCGCACGATGTGCCGCGCCTGCTCTTGCGGCCTGCTGCTGTGCCACCTGCGCCCGTCTGGTCTGTCTGGTACGCCTTGTCGTACCCTGAGAGCCTCGGCTGACCTGTGAACGCGTCACCTGCATTCTCTGCTGATATGGTGCGCTGTTCTGAGCTTTTTCGCTTCCCGGTGAATCCGGCAAAGCCGCCTTTTCCTCGTGAGCACGCAAACGCGCCTGTTCCTGCTCCCGTTCAAGCTGCTTAACTCTCACCGGGTCAACGCTTTCGGGGTGATATATCTCCTCCGGAGCGGAAACTCCCGGCGGCAGATAGCCTGTATACGGATTCGGTCTGTTATAGCGTTCGCTGTAGCTCTCACCGCGACGGCTTTTTCCCGATATGTCACGGGTTGTTCCCGTTCGGTGGGAGCCTGAATTATTCGCCATATCCGAACAACCTCCTTTACTTCGGTATGTCCTCTCAATATTACTCTCTTATCTGACCGTTGCCGAGAATTATATATTTCTGACTTGTCAGGTGCTTTAAACCCATAGGACCTCTGGCGTGAAGCTTCTGGGTGGAAATGCCGATTTCCGCTCCGAAGCCGAAAATGCCGCCGTCTGTAAAACGGGTGGAAGCATTGACATAAACCGCCGCAGAATCAACCTCGGCAGTAAATCTGCGCGCGGCACTGTAATCATTTGTTATTATCGCCTCGCTGTGACCGCTTGAATACTCGGCAATATGGTCAAGTGCCTCGTCAAGACTGTCAACCACCCGGCAGGCAAGGATATAATCGAGAAATTCGGTTTCGTAATCCGACCTCTGTGCCGGTACTGCCCTATCCCCCAATATTGAACGGGTTATCTCACAGCCCCGAATTTCCACCTGCTTTTTATCAAGCCTTGCGGCTATGGCAGGCAGTACCCTGGGAGCGACATTTTTATGAATCAACACCGTTTCCACAGCATTGCACACGCTGGGGCGGCTTGTTTTGGCGTTGCTTATGATGCTCGCCGCCATTGCAATATCTGCGGATTCGTCCACATATATGTGACAATTTCCGACACCTGTTTCAATTACAGGCACAGTACTGTTTTCCACCACCGAGCGAATAAGCCCTGCACCGCCTCTGGGAATCAGCACGTCAAGATAATCGTTAAGGCGCATAAGCTCAACGGCGGTTTCGTGAGAGGTGTCCTCCACAAGGGCTATGCAATCCTCGTCAAAGCCGGATTTTTCAAGGGCGCATCTGAGCAAATCCGCTATCGCTTTATTGGAATTTATGGCGTCACTGCCGCCGCGCAGAATACAGGCATTGCCTGCCTTAAAGCACAGTGCCGCCGCATCGCTTGTGACATTCGGGCGTGCTTCGTAAATTATTCCGCACACTCCCAAGGGAACGCGGACGCACTTAATATCAAGCCCCATATACCCTGTGCCGCCGCTTATTATCTCGCCGCATGGGTCGGGCAGTGCGGCAATCTCACGTATTCCCTCTGCCATTGCGTTGATTCTGTCCCCTGTCAGGCGCAGACGGTCAAGAAGGCTTTCCTTCATACCGCTTGAAACGCCCTTTTCAACGTCAAGCCCGTTTGCGGTGAGAATTTCCTCTGTGCCGCTTTCGAGTAGCTCTGCCATTTTTATAAGTGCCGCGTTTTTATCTTCGGTTTTTGCCGCCGCCAGCTTTCTTTTTGCCCGCAGAGCATTTTGACCCATAAGCGTAAGGCTTGCCATATTTATTTCGCCCCTCTGTTTAATATATCAGTTTTTGTCCCTTTTTGCAACAAAATGTGTGCCAATCTGTTCACCGTCAATTATTTTTCTGATATTCGCCGGTGTATCGCCTGCACATATATATGTTTCAATGCCTGCTTCACATGAGCGTGTTGCGGCGGAAAGCTTTGTAATCATTCCACCCGTGCCGCGGCTTGAGCCGCTTCCTCCTGCCAGTGCCCGTATGCTTTCGTCAATATTCAAAACCACCGGCAATCGCACTGCATCGGGATTTTTTCGGGGGTCGGAATTATAAAGCCCGTCCATATCGGTGAGCATAATAAGCATATCTGCATTGATAAGCACCGCAACAATGGAGGAAAGGTTATCGTTATCGCCTATATTATGTCCGCTCAGCTCGTCAACGCTGACCGCATCGTTTTCATTTACAACGGGAATTACTCCCATTTTAAGCAGTTCTTCCATACAGGCGGTTACGTTTTCACGCCGCTTTTCATCGTCGATAACATCGCCGGTAATAAGCACCTGCGCCGTTTTTACTCCGTATTCTCCGAAAAACTTATCGTACATATACATCAGCTCACACTGACCTACTGCCGCACACGCCTGACGTGCGGATATTTCCGTGGGACGCTCCGACAAGCCCAGCTTACTTACTCCAACGCCGATTGCGCCGCTGGTTACAAGCACAACCTCCTTGCCGGAATTGCACACATCGGAAATCACGCGGCAAAGCCCCTCAATTCTGCCGATGTTCGGTTTTCCGTTGTCATAGGTAAGAGTTGATGTGCCTACCTTGACAACTATCCGTATTGTTTCACCCATATTATACCCTCCGTACTATTTCAGAGTGACCTTTATATGTCCGTTTTCCCTTGCCGCCGCAAGCAAAACCTTTATTATTCTTCTGCCGTAGCCGTTCATAGCTTCGGCAAGTGCCTCACTGTCCTCGACGATTATTGTCGTTTCCTCGCTCCGCTCGGTGAGCAAATCGTAAAGCGCATCGAGATTCTTTCCGTAATATTCGGGAAAGCCCAACCGCTCTGCAAGATGCTCATGTGCTTCCTGTCTGGTATTCATCAGGCTTTTGCAAATTCTTACTTCCATGTTCCTGTCTCCGGGTCGTACTGCACAAAGCTTTCGTAGTGGTCATCGGTGTAAAAGATAAGTCCGTCATTTGAGTAAATTATGCGCCTGGCGTTTCTGCTGCCGCTCGTGTAATCAATATCGCACTCATAATACTGTCTGCCGTCCTTTTCGGGAAGCAGACCTTCGTAGTTGCCGAATTTGTCACCGCCTATGCTCATTCCCGGTGCCGCCTGTGCAACGGTATCATATTCATCCTTCCAGCCCATTGCTTCCGCTTCGCTTTTCGTTATGTAATTAAACGGAAGCTCGCCGTAAATTGACAAATAGGCGGCAACCTCGTCCCTTGTGCTGTAGCTTTCGCCGTAGGACACTCCGGAGGAATATGCATCACTGCCTGTATCCGTTGCGGTGACAACGCCTGTGTCGCTGTCCGATACACTTTCGCTGTCGTTACCGGCGGACAGAGAGAATATGAGGGTTACTGCAAGCACTGCGGCGATTATGCAGTAAATTATTCTGGTTTTGCTGTCAAGCTTTTTCCATTTTTCCGCAAGCTGTTTCAGGTTATCAAGCATAGTACGCACCCCTGTTTTAATTTGATATTCAATATATTTTAACACGCTAAATCGCGCATTTCTACCATATAGGCGAAAAAAACTTAAAATATCCATATATCATAAAAAGAAGCCGCGTTCATCGCGGCTTCTTGGTAATTTGTCAGCACATACAATATGCTCAAAAAACTCCCGATTTCTTGTACAATTCAGCTGAGCAACGGTTGTCACGGCAACAATTTATTCATAATACTTGTTGAAATTAACCAAAATGCACAGTAAAATTTCTGATATTGGAACAATTTTAGCGTTTTAGCAAAGGTTTTTATTGAAATCCTGAAACCGTTAGGATATAATGCTTAGTAGCTAGTTTATCGGATGAGTAAATATGTGGTAATTGCACATACCGAAACGTGCTAAATTATATATATTCCATATGTGGAATCCATACGAAAGGGGTTTTTTTCCTTGAAGCAGTATCCCGCCACAAACATTAAAAATATCGTACTCGCCGGTCACGGCGGCAGCGGTAAAACCTCTCTTGCAGAAGCAATGCTCTATCTCGCCGGAGTTACCGACAGAGTCGGCAGAATCGTAGATGGCAATACCGTTTGCGACTTTGACCCCGAAGAAATTAAGCGCACCTGTTCCGTTTCCGCCGCAGTCGCTCCTCTTGAGTGGAAAGGAAATAAGATAAATATTATAGACGCTCCGGGTCAGTTTGACTATGCCGGAAGCGCTATTGAAGCTTACAGAGCGGCAGAGTGCTGTGTTGCCGTCGTTTCAGCTCGCTCCGGTGTTTCCGTCGGCGCTGAGAAATCAATAAGACGTGCCGCCGCAAGAAATATGTCCAAGATGATTTTCATTAACAAGCTTGACAAAGAGGGCGTAAGCTTCCAGAAAACCCTTGAATCTCTCCGTGAGGTTTTCGGTCAGGGCGTTTGTCCCGTTGTCGTTTACACTAACGGCGTATATGTCAACATGATTGAAAACAAGGCATATAAGATGAACGGCGTAAAAATGGTTGAGTGCCCCGTACCTGCCTTTGACGAGTATGAGGACTACAAGACCGAAATTGCCGAGGCTGTTGCCGAGGCTGACGAAGAATACATGATGAAATACTTTGACGGTGAGGAATTTACCCACGACGAGATTGTCGCAGGTCTTAAGCAGGGTGCTTTCAACGGCAATGTTATCCCCGTATTCTGCGGTATCGCAAGTGAGGCTGCCGGTGCGGAGCTTCTCCTTGACGGCATCAACTGGCTTGCTCCCTCCGCTTCCGAGGCAAGACCCGAAACCGCTCACGATGCCGACGGCAATAAGGTTGAGGTTGCAGTTGACGAAACCGCTCCTACCGCCGCTATCGTTTTCAAAACCGTAGCAGACCCCTTTGTAGGCAAGCTCAGCTACTTTAAGGTGCTTTCCGGCAAGCTGTCCTCCGACACTCCCGTTGTCAACATGAGAACGGGTCTTAACGAGAAGATAGGCAAAACCCTTACCGTCCGCGGCAAAAAGCAGGAGGAAGCTCCCTACATAGGCGCAGGTGACATAGGTGCTGTTCCCAAGCTTGCCAACACCCTCACCGGCGATTCTCTGGTTGCCGCCGCAAGAAAAGTAACCCTTGCCGACGTTAAATATCCCACTCCCTCCCTTTCAATGGCTATTCTGCCTAAGACAAAGGGCGAGGAGGAAAAGGTCGCTCAGGGACTTCAGAAGCTTAACGAAGAAGACCCCTCTTTCACCTATGGCACTAATACCGAAACAAAGCAGATGATAATCAACGGTCAGGGCGACCAGCACATTGACGTGCTTGTTTCCAAGCTCAAGGCTAAGTACAATGTTGACACTGTTCTTGAATCTCCCCGTGTTGCATACCGTGAAACCATCCGTAAGACGGTTTCCGTTCAGGGCAGACATAAGAAGCAGTCCGGCGGTCACGGTCAGTTCGGTGATATTTGGGTACGCTTTGAGCCTTGTGACGCTCCCGGTCTGGAATTTGCCGAGGAAGTCGTAGGCGGCTCTGTTCCGAAGAATTTCTTCCCCGCTGTTGAAAAGGGTCTTTCCGATTCAATGCAGAAAGGCGTTCTTGCAGGCTATCCCGTTGTAGGCGTTCGCGCTGTCCTTTATGACGGCTCTTACCACCCTGTTGACTCCTCCGAAATGGCGTTCAAGACTGCCGCTAATATCGCATTTAAGAACGGTATTCCTCAGGCAAGTCCCACACTGCTTGAGCCTATCGGCACTCTCAAGGCTTACGTTCCCAACGACAATATGGGTGACGTTATGGGCGAAGTCACCAAGAGACGTGGTCGTGTTCTCGGCATGAATCCTGCCGAAAACAACCTCCAGGAGCTTTGCGCGGAAGTTCCCATGGCTGAAATGGGTGACTTCTCCACCTTTATCCGCCAGGTTGCACAGGGCAGAGGCTACTTCACTCTCGATTTTGAAAGATACGAGGACGCTCCTCCCATGGTTGCACAGAAAGTAATCGAAGAAGCTAAAGCACGTAACGAAGAAGATTGATGAAGCATATGGTGCGGTAAAAAGCGAAAGCTTTTTACCGCATCTTTTTTATCATTGATATTTCCGAAAAACCGTATTATTATGAATGTAGCAATACAGCAGGAGGAAAACAGCATGAATATCGTTCTTATCGGTATGCCGGGGTGTGGCAAAAGTACAGTTGGGGTGCTTCTCGCTAAAACCATGCGGCTTGATTTTATTGACTGTGACCTGATAATACAAAAGCAATACGGTATGAGCTTGCAGGATATAATCGACACCAACGGCTTAGACGATTTTCTGAGCAAGGAGGAAGCCGCTCTCTGCCGGCTTGAGGCGGAGCACAGTGTGATTGCCACCGGCGGCAGTGCCGTCTATTCCGAAAAGGCGATGCGGCACTTGAAGAAAAACGCCGTTACGGTCTATATATCACTCCCCTGTGACGAAATCAAGCGCAGACTTACAAATATCAAAACACGGGGCGTTGCCATGGCAAAGGGTGAAACTATCGAAAGCCTTTATGAAAAACGCTGTGCCCTTTACCGAAAATATGCGGATGTGACTTTGAACGCTCAGGGCTTGCAGCTTGAAGAAACGGTTGAAAGGGTTACAAATCTGATAAATTCATATTGCCCATCGCTGTCTTGACTTTCCGCAGTCAATTAACTATAATACAACCGTTGGCTCGGAGGGCAACGCATTCATCGGAAATGCAATGCCGGATAAGGCTACAGGCTGAAACGCCTGTAACTTTGTCCGGCATTTTTTAATCTGTAATGTGTTTGCTCTCAAATTCAAATAATCTGGAGGAAAAAATGGAAATCAAGCTTTCGGACAGTTTTAACTACCGCAGACTTTTGAGATTTACTCTGCCGTCGGTCGTCATGATGGTATTTACCTCAATATACGGCGTGGTTGACGGCTTTTTCGTGTCGAACTTTGTCGGAAAAACGCCCTTTGCGGCAGTGAATTTCATAATGCCGCTTATTATGATACTGGGCGCGGTAGGCTTCATGTTCGGCTCAGGCGGCAGTGCCCTCATTGCAAAAACAATGGGTGAGGGAAAAATGGAAAAAGCGCAAAAGCTCTTTTCCCTGTTCATATGCGCTACCCTTATTTGCGGCGTTGTTATCGCGGTCATCGGGTTTATCTTTGTTCGTCCTATTGCCGCTCTGTTGGGCGCAGAGGGTCAAATGCTCGATGATTGTGTAACCTACGGGCGTATTCTCATGGTATCAATGCCCTTTTACATGCTGCAATACGAGTTTCAAAGCTTTTTCATCACAGCGGAAAAGCCGAAGCTGGGACTGGCGGTAACGCTTGCCGCAGGAATAACAAACATGGTGCTTGATGCGCTGTTTACGGCAATTCTGCCCTGGGGTCTTGTAGGCGCGGCTGTCGCAACTGCCATAAGTCAGCTAATCGGCGGCGTTGTTCCTCTCCTTTATTTCTGCCGTCCCAATTCAAGCCTTTTAAAGCTCGTCAAGCCGGAATATGACGGAAAAGCCCTTTTAAAGGCGTGCACCAACGGTTCTTCCGAGCTTATGAGCAACATATCAATGTCGGTTGTCAGTATGCTTTACAACGTTCAGCTTATTAAATACGCCCAGGAGGACGGCGTTGCGGCATACGGCGTTCTGATGTACGTTAACATGATATTCCTTGCAATTTTTATCGGCTATTCAACGGGCATTGCTCCGGTTGTCGGATTTCATTACGGCGCGGAAAACCGTGATGAGCTTAAAAGTCTGCTGAAAAAGAGCCTTGTTATTATCGGCATTTCATCGGTAAGTATGCTTGCCCTTGCCGAGCTTCTGGCAAATCCGCTTTCAAAGATGTTTGTCGGCTACGACCCCGACCTGTTCAAGCTTACCGTCCGGGCGTTTTATGTTTATTCTTTCTCGTTCCTGTTTTCCGGCATCGCCATATTCGGCTCGTCCTTTTTCACCGCTCTCAACGACGGTCTGACCTCTGCCCTCATATCTTTTCTGCGCACCCTTGTGTTCCAAATAGCGGCAGTTTTGATATTCCCTCTGATTTGGGGCATAGACGGCATATGGATTTCCATTGTCGCCGCCGAGATTATGGCTCTGGTCGTAACGGTATTTTTCCTTTTCACAAAGCGCAAAAAATACGGCTACCGGTAATGGCGGCAAAAACTCGGAACGCATAATATCCGCTCATTCCTCTTTATGCTCCGCAATTACCCGAAGAATTTGGGGAGTGCATTGTACATGGCATTGAACACCGTGTACATTGCATGTCCGCCGTCAACCGATGTATAATAGATATTGCCGGTTGAGAAGTCATCGCAGAACTTAAATGTATCGGGGTATTCGTGAAGTGCGTTTATAAACTCGTTGACGCTTTCATATGCAAGGTCGTCAACGCCGCCGTCAACGGTATAGATAACAAAGTCCTCCCAGCTATAGCTCGAATCAATTACATACTGCTCAAGATATGCGGCTTTTTCGGCTTCAGTGCCCTCAAATCCTCCTCGGTACGCACCGCTTACGGGAATGTAGTAGGCAACCTCATCAAGGCAATTGCCGAATATGTTCCATGTCAGTGAGGAGCCGGCAGAGAAGCCCACAAAAGCTCTGTTCCAACGGGATTCCTTTAAGCCCTCCGGAGTGGAATTCTCGGCGTAAGTGTTAAATTCACTTTCAACGGCAGGCATGAGATAGTTTTTAAACTCATAGACAAATGCGGCTGTGTGGTCCTCCGGCTCATAGTCGGGGATATTGTAGGTGGGAGTGCAAACGATGCACGGTGCTATATCGGAGCTTGATACCATTGAATCAAGCAGTCTCTTTGTCTGGGTCATTCTGGTTGTATCAACAAGATACCATGTTTCATCATCGCCACTGCCGTGCATAAGGTACACTACATTGTATCTTGTGCTTGTGTCCTCGGCGTTGTAGCCGTTGGGCAGATATACAAGGGCGTGCTTTTCGTATTCATAGCCGTCCTCGGTTTTTGCGTTGTAATTGAAATCGACTACCGTGCTGTAGCCGTCATACCAGCCGATATAGCCGGTGGGAATAGGCTCGTAGGCGTTGCTTTCATAGGAATCACGGCGTGCAAAGGATTCACGCACTTCAAGGTAATTACTCTCGTTTTGCAAATCCGTTTCCGAAACAGCATCGCTTCCCGAAATGGGGTTGTCGCTCTTAACGGAAACACAGCCTGCAACAGTTAAAAGAAGCACACAGGCTAAAATAACGGATATAATCCTTTTCATTAATTCTCATTCCTTTCAAAAACAAAAGATGCTGTAAAAAATTTCCGCTTTTTTACAGCATCTTTTAAATTATAATTTATCAGGAAGCGGAAACCGCTGAACCGTCAAAGGTCAGGGTAATGTCGGAAGAAACCGTGCCGCTCCAGCTTGCAACGGGTGAATTCCACTCACCGGTCTTAAAGCCTATTGTGATGTTCCAGGACTGGGTCTTGGGAATGTAAACAACGGTGGAATCACCGGCTGCAACGTTCTCCCAGTAAGTGCCCTCACCGTTAGCTACGGACAGATGATAGCCGTTTATCATGATATAGGAAAGACTTGAGCCGTTGCCGGTAGTCTTAATTGTCACGGCGTAATTGTCGGAGCTTGAGGAAGAAGCCTTGGTAGTGGTTGTTGTAGCCTTAGTGGTTGTTGTGGTCGGCTTCGTAGTGGTGGTAGTGGGCTTGGTAGTTGTCGTGGTGGGCTTAGTGGTGGTAGTGGTGGGTTTGGTAGTAGTTGTTGTAGCCTTTGTTGTAGTGGTGGTTGCCTTTGTGGTGGTAGTGCCTGCGGCAGAGCCGTTGGAAGCGGTTACGTTGGAACCGTCAAAGGTCAGGGTAATATCGGAAGAAACCGTGCCGCTCCATGATGTAATAGCAGAGCCCCACTGTTCGGACTTAAAGTCAATGGTCAGGGAATAAGCATTTGCTTTGGGAACATATACGGTCGCAGAGCCGTTAGTTACTGCGGCATTTTCCCAGTATGTTCCGCTGCCGTCGGAAAGGGACAGGTGATAACCGTTAACAACGATGTACTTGAGAGCGGAAGTGCCCTTTACGGTTATAACATAATTATCGGCATTGGAAGAAGTGCCGGAGGAAGCGGCGGTTGTGGTAGTAGTGGTGGTAGTAGCTGCTGCCTGAGTAGTCGTTGTTGTTGTAGTGGTGGTTGTGCCGGAAGAAGACGAGCCGCCCATTGCGGATACCATTGCGCTTATGACCTCAGACTGGGTCTGAGTGCAGGAGCTTCTGTCAAACAGTGCGAAGCCGTAGGTGCCGTTATAGCCGTTGTCCCACCATACGGGAATGCAGCCGTTGTTCTTGCAGAGCGTTACGAAAGTCTTTGACCAGTAAACGCGCATAGCGGTATTGCCCTTGTTTATGCAGCCGAATTCACCGATAAATACAGGATAACCCTTTGACACGAAATTGTCATAGCAAAGAGCAATCTGCTCGGTCATATAATCCTCGTTGCCCCATGTTGCAACGGAAGAAGAAGCGGAAGAACCCCAGTTAACAACGTCATAGCTTTCGTTGCCGCAGAATTCCCACGGGCTGTAATAGTGAACGGAAACCATGATTCTGGGAGAAGAATTGTAGCTGTCGGTGGGAAGCTCGAAATCAAGCCACTGGTTGGTGGTGTAATCTATGTTGGTGTTCCAGCCGGTGATGATGAGCCAACGCTTCTGGTTGTTGCCGCCGGTTGCGCGAACAGCGTCAATAAAGGTCTGGTTGTAATTATTGATGTTAACATAGTAGTTGTTAACGGTTTCCCAATCATAGTTAGCATCTGCGCCGATTTCGTTCATGCCCTCGAAAATGAGGTGATGGTCGTAATCTTTAAATGTTGTGGCAATCTGAGTCCACAGAGCCTTGAACTTTGCAACGATAGTTGTCTGGTCGGATGCGCCGGGAAGCAGCCAGCCGCCTGTAACGGTGCTGTAGCCGTCACCGTGAACGTTGATAACAACATAGAGGTCAGCGGCGATTGCCATATCAACAACTTCCTTGACCCTTGCCATCCATGCGGAGTTTACGGTGTAGGAAGAACCGCTGCCGATGTAGCTCAGCCACGATACGGGTATACGCACGGTGGAGAAACCGGCAGCCTTAACTGCGGTGAAGATAGACGAAGTGATAGTGGGATTGCCCCATGCGGTTTCGGAGGGTGTGCCGTTGCTGTTGGCTTCAAGCTGGTTGCCGAGATTCCAGCCAAGACCCATTGCAGAGGTAATCTGCGACTGATTCATGTCAACAAATGTGGCAGCCTCAACCGTTGTACCGACCTTTGAAGTCGGTATCCATGCCGCGGCAAGAATGAGAACAAGTGCCATTACGAGTGCCAGACATTTTTTCATAAATACATCTCCTTGATAATTTAATGTTTGTGGTATACACCGCAGCAAAAATTACTTTGAACGCGGTGCACATTGCTAATTATATTATAATGTTTCGCAACTGCCTAAACAATCCGCCGAATGCACAAATAAAATTTTTTACCTTGTACATATTTAACAAAAAACAGTTTCCGTATCAGTAAAAAGTGCCGCAAAAATACAGCGTATTATAGCAAAATTCGGACTTTAGCGCATTAAACGGACAGAAAATTTTGCATTCCTTACAAATGACAAAACACCGCTTTTATGTACGTCATTGCACAGACTAAACGATTAAGGCAACCTGTTTTTGTGCAATTTGCCAAACGTCCTGAAAAGTTACGAAAAGTAACAGTTACTTAATTTCATGGTTACAGTTAGCGCAACGATTTTGACTGTCGTGCATGCTCTAAAATTAACATAATATTATTGAAAAAAGCCGCCGACAACGATATAATAAAACCGAAACAAGAACCTTACGGAGGAATTTCATGGCGCAGAGCAGATTTTCCCGTCGTGCAGACGGCGATAACAGAGAACAGAAAAACGGTAAGCTTTCCTCCCTTGCGGCTAAAGCAAAGGAACGAATCGGCAGTGCCGCCGACAATATCAAAAGTGTTTTCGCAAAAAGCGATGATAAGGAAAAGGTTTCGAGAACGGCGGAGGCGGATACTTCCTTTGATATACCGGAAGTTCAGCCGGCAACGCCCGATCCCCGGTATACACCGCGACCTCAGCCGCAAGTACAGCCGGAGCGGGAGCAGCTTCCGAGCCGTTGGGAAGCACGAAACCGAGGCGGCGACCTTTACTTTTCCGACAGAATGTCCGCTGACGGCTTTCGTGCAAAGCAGCCGGCAAGCTTCGATGAAAAAAAGCCCCCTGCTTATGAGGGGAAAATCATCGGGCTTTCAGGCAGTGCAACCGAGGACGACGGCACAGAGCATTTTTACGTACCGAATCTTGAGGTTGGGGACGAGGAACGGCACCACCGCTATAAAAAGAAAAATCGCCGACCTCTCAAGCTCTGGCAAAAGGGAGTTATTACCGGCGTATGCATAGCCGCGGCGTTCGTGGGCTTCATTTTCCTGACAATCAACCTGATGCTTGCGGGGAAGATGAACGGAATCGACACAAGCGGTTCCGGCAATATGAACGACCTTTATTTTTACGAGCCGAGCATGGTAACGTCAATTCTCGACGATTCGGTTTCCATAGACCAGGACGACCGTTCCCGACTGACAAAGCTCAATGACGCCTTTGAGCTGCCCGACCTCGTGTTAAAATCCTCCGAAAATGTCAAAAACTACCTGGTCATCGCTCTGGACGAAGACAAAAACGCCGATGCCTTTGTAATCGTTTCAATTGACAACCGCACAAAAAACGTGCGATTTGTAAATATTCTACCTGACCTCTATGTGCCTCTTAACCGGCAGATTGACGGCGTAAGCTACGGCTCGACCCTGAGAAAAATTTACGCCTACGGAGGTGTTAAGCTTGCCTGTGACACGGTAGAAAGTGCGCTCAAGGTATCAATCGACAACTATTTTGTTCTCAGCTTCACAGCCTTTGAAACGGTTGTCAATCATTTGGGCGGTGCGGACATCACCATTACGGACGATGCCGTTTCAAACTGGATGGCTACAAATAAATTCAGCCCTCAAAGTCGATTCGGCGGAACAGGCAGATTCACTCTCAACGGCGAGGAAGCCTTGATTTACACAAGAATGTCGGAGCTTGACGGTGCTTTCAGCCGCGCCGGACGGCAGCAGGAGGTGCTCTCGAAGCTGTGCGGACGGCTCTCCGAGTACAGCACTCTTGACCTCATTTCCGCTCTTTACAATGCCCTGAGCTACGTCACCACCGACTGTCCCACAAGCAGTCTTCTGGGGCTTTGCGGCAAACTGAACGGCTACGGCGATTACGAGGTAAAGGGCGTAACCGTGCCGATTTCCGGAACATACACGGAGGGTACGGTCAGCGGAGAATATCTGCTTGCGGCAAACATCACCGTCAACGCCAACGATGTCCAGCTTTTCCTTTACAGCAACGATATGACCTACGCCGACGGCGGAACGGAAGTCAACGTGTTGCTGCCGGAGGTTTCCGAGGTGCTTGACGTTCCCGAAGAAACCGTTTCCGAATCAGATGCGTAAATAATAAAAACGGCAGTAGACAGCCACAACAGTACGCCCCCTTACGGTTAACGCATTTAAGACTGATTAAAATTACGACAATTAGATAACCGGGATTGTCACAACCGGTATGGCTTGCCCGTCGGCGGCGTTTATGCTACAATAATTATGAACGCATACAGGTTCAAGGAGGTACGGCATGGAAACCACTCAAACATACGACACGCTGCCTAACTCGGCAAAAGGGCGGCGAATCGGGTTGTATGACACACTGCGAGGTGTGGCGATAATTTACATGATATTTTATCACACCCTTGTAATTCTCGAAATGCTGGGCTTTTCATGGGCTTCGCCGGTGCTGTATTCACAAAGGATAATCGTCACTGTTGACAGGGGACTGTTTATCGTGCTGTCGGGAATATGCTGCTGTATGAGCAGGAACAACGCTCTGCGCGGCGCAAAGCTTCTGGGCGTTTCAATTCTTTTCACCCTTGCAACCGCAGTGGTGGATTACCGCGCTCCGGTGACATTCGGCATTCTTCATCTGCTCAGCGTATCAATACTGATTTTCGCGGCAACGGAAAAGTGGCTCGGAAAGCTGCCCAAGCTGCCTATGGCGGCTTTGTGTACATTGCTCTACGCTTTCACCTACAACACGAAAAAGGGGTATTTCGGCTTTTTGAATTTTACCGCCGCCGTGCCGGAAAAGCTTACATACAAGAGCAGACTGTTTGTTTTCGGCTTTTTGGACGGAACATATGCCGCTCTGGATTATTTTCCGCTTCTGCCCTACCTTTTCCTGTTTTTCACGGGGGCGTTTCTGGGAATGTGGCTTGCAAAACGGAAACTGCCCGAATTTGCCTATAAAGAAACGCGCTTTTTGGGATTTTTAGGTAAGCACTCGTTATTCATATACATAATACATCTGCCGATAATCTACATCACGCTGTTGCTTCTCAGCGTTGTTTTGTTCAAATAATCTAATCGGAAAGGATATTCAGACAATGGATTTTGTAAAAGCATTAGTCAACGAATTTAAAATCAAACAGCAGTGGATGGAAAATATTCTGAAGCTTATAGACGACGGAAACACCATTCCTTTCATCGCCCGTTACCGTAAGGAAATGCACGGCACTCAGGACGACCAGACCTTACGTGCCATTGCGGACAGATACGCCTATTTGCAGGGTTTTGACAAAAGGCGCGAGGAAATCCGCTCGTCAATCGAAGCTCAGGAAAAGCTGACAGAGGAAATAAACGCCGCTTTGGACAGGGCGCAAACCCTGGCGGAGCTTGAGGACATCTACCGTCCCTACAAGCCGAAGCGAAGAACGAGAGCTTCCATTGCCCGTGAAAAGGGTCTTGAGCCGTTGGCGCAGATAATCTACGCTCAGGAAACAAAGGAATTTCCCGTGGATTTGGCGGAGAATTATGTTAATGCCGAAAAGGGCGTGGAAACTCCCCAGGACGCTCTGGCAGGTGCTATGGA
Organism: uncultured Eubacteriales bacterium; assembly: GCA_964500965.1. Taxonomy (GTDB): domain Bacteria; phylum Bacillota; class Clostridia; order Oscillospirales; family Acutalibacteraceae; genus JAISGQ01. Next base: position 27,743 of record CAZCQZ010000018.1, read on the forward strand.
CATTATTGCCGAGGACATTTCGGACGACGCGGACATAAGAAAGCAGCTTCGCCGTGTTGTATATCTCAACGGTATGCTGGTTTCCAAGGCGGCAGACCCGGAAGCGGACAGCGTATATACTAATTATTATGATTTCAAAGAACCTCTTTCCAAAATCGCAGGTCACAGAGTTCTTGCCATAAACAGAGGTGAAAAAGAGGGCATACTGAAAGCGAAGATTGAATTTGACCGTGAAAAGGGTATGCACGTGCTTATTTCTCACGCCGTCAAAAATTCAACTCCCTGTGCCGACTGCGTTGTTGAGGCGGCAAACGATGCCTATGACCGTCTGATATTCCCCTCTATCGAAAACGAGCTTAGAAGCAGTGCCTTTGAAACCGCTTCCGAAGCGGCAATAGGTCTTTTCTCCGTGAACCTCCGTCAGCTTCTGCTTCAGCCCCCTGTAAAGGGCAAGGTTGCACTGGGGCTTGACCCCGGCTACAGAACAGGCTGTAAGGTGGCGGTCGTAGATGCAACGGGCAGAGTTCTCGACACCGGCGTTATTTACTGTGCACCGCCTTACAAAAAGATTGACGAAGCAAAGGCAAAGATAACCGCTCTCTGCAAAAAGCACGGCGTTCAGATAATATCAATCGGCAACGGCACCGCAAGCAAGGAAACGGAGATGTTTGTTGCCGAGCTTATCGGTGAGCTGAAAATGGGCATTTCCTATATGGTTGTTTCCGAAGCAGGCGCATCGGTTTATTCCGCAAGCAAGCTTGCCGCCGAGGAATTTCCCGAATACGATGTATCACTGCGAAGTGCGGTTTCCATTGCACGCCGCTTGCAGGACCCTCTTGCGGAACTTGTAAAGATTGACCCGAAAGCAATCGGCGTCGGACAGTATCAGCACGATATGCCCCAGAAGCGACTGGGCGAAGCTTTGGACGGTGTGGTTGAGGACTGCGTAAACAGCGTAGGCGTTGATTTGAACACCGCTTCACCCTCACTGCTTACAAGGGTTGCCGGTATAAATGCCACCATTTCAAAAAATATAGTCGCTTACCGTGAGGAAAACGGCGCGTTTAAATCAAGAGCGGAGCTTAAAAAGGTCAGCAAGCTCGGTCCGAAGGCCTTTGAGCAGTGCGCAGGCTTCTGCCGTGTTGCCGAGAGCAAGAATGTCCTTGACAACACAGGCGTTCACCCCGAAAGCTACGATGCGGCAAAGGCGTTGCTGACCCTCTGCGGCTACACTCTCGACGATGTTAAAAAAGGCGGCATAGGCGAGCTGTCCGAACGGGTAAAGAAGCTCGGCAGTGCTTCCGTTGCGGAAAAGCTGGGCATCGGTGAGCCGACGTTGGCAGATATTATCCGCGAGCTTTTAGCACCGGGCAGAGATATGCGTGACGAGCTTCCGCCCCCAATGCTTCGTACGGACGTGCTTTCAATAGAAGATTTGACCCCCGGAATGGAGCTTCAGGGCACTGTGCGCAACGTTATTGATTTCGGCGCATTTGTGGATATAGGCGTTCATCAGGACGGACTTGTTCACGTTTCACAGATAAGCAATTCCTTTATCAAGCACCCCGGCGAAAAGCTGAAGGTCGGTGAAGTTGTTACCGTTTGGGTGCTGTCGGTAGATGTTAAAAAGCAGCGCATTTCCCTTACGATGAAAGGCAAACCGAAGGAAGACTGATTATGAAAAGGCATATTTTTAAAATAATCCCTGCTCTGCTCATAGCTCTGTGCGTACTGCTCACCTCCGCCTGCGGCAAAAGCTCCTACGATGCGGAAAAGCAGGAGCTTTACGATGAGCTTTACGGCGATTTGAACATACCCACCGCAAGTGCCGCGAACATTTCGCTGTTTAACACCGTGCAGGCAAACTTTGCCCTTGCTTACTCCCGTACCGATTCTCTCAATCCTTACCGTTGCACCTCATCTCTCAACGCGGCGGTGTCTTCGCTGATTTTCGACAAGCTTATAGTGCTGACGGAAAATTACGAGGTTGAGCCTGTAATTGCCCGAAGCATAAGTCAGGAGGGCAGAGAAATAACGGTAACGGTGCGTGACGGACTGGTATTTTCCGACGGCACGGAGCTTACCGCAAGAGATGTGGAATATTCATTCTACGTTGCAAAGCGTTCCAAATCAAAATACGCCGCCCAGCTTACAAATTTCAAAAGCGTTGTTGTAAACGGCAACAAGCTGACATTTACAATAGGCAAGAATGACCCCTATGCCTATATGCTTCTGGACATACCTATTATAAAAATCGACAGCGATTCAGGCGGTGCAATGCCCATCGGAAGCGGTAAGTACGTGTACATTTCCGATGAGGATTTGGGCATATATCTTGAGCGCAACGACCACTGGTACAATCCCGATGCGCCGTCAATCGAACGTATTTCACTTAACGCCATGCCGACGGTGGAAAGCATTGTACACAGCATTGAAATAGGCACTATTTCATATTTCATAACCGACCTGCGCGACGGCTATCCCAGCAGAATAAACGCAAATTACGCCACATACGATGTTAACAACATAATTTATCTCGGCGTAAACACCAATGACACCAGACTTTACAATATTGACATACGCACGGCGATAAGCTATGCTCTTAACCGTGACGAAATCGCCACAAAGTCATTCGGCGGCAGAGCCGTTGCCGCAACCGGACCTATTACCTCCGCTTTCACGGAGGCGGCGTCTCTGCAATCCGGGCTGACCGTTGACGACCACGCCAGCGCAAAATTCCTGCTTTCAAACGCAGGCTATGTCAACACCGACGAAAGCGGCTACAAATATGACAGTCTGGGAAATTATCTGTCATTTACGATACTTGTGTGCGGCGATAATTCTCAGCACCTTTCCTGCGCCAACGTCGTTGCAAATCAGCTTGCGGAGGTTGGCATAAGCACCTCCATCAACGAAGTCTCCGCTTCCGATTTCACAAACGCGGTTGCCGCGGGAAACTATCAGCTTTACGTCGGAGAATACGCTCTGCTGAACAATATGGATTTTTCCTGCCTTTACACTCCGGGCAGCGGAATGTACACCGGCTTTGAGTTTGACACTCTCAACGCCGCTCACACCGCATGGCAGACCGGAGAGGGCACCTTAGCGGCGTATCTCGATTCCTTTGAAGCAAATATTCCGTTCATTCCCCTCTGCCACAGACAGGGTATGGTGTGCTACAGCCGTTCCCTTAACGCCGAAATGAAAATTTCCGAATCAGACCCGTTTTTCGGTATGGGCAGTTGGAATGTGACCGCCGTAACCGTAGATGAAGATGGTGAGGCTGTCTCCGATTAGGTGATTTTTGTGTGCCTCTTTGTGCAATTTTCACATAATACTTAAAATCAATTCACCAATTCCTTTAAGTAGGCACATTGTAAATGTGAGTTGTTTTATGTTATACTATATTTAATATTTATAGCGGTAAATTGACAGTATTAGGATATATTCTTATTTAGGAGTGTTGTTATTATGATTAAAGGCAGTGTTTTAAGAGATGCTATCATCTCCGGCGCAAATGCTATAGAAAACAACAGACAGCGTGTTGACGACCTTAATGTTTTCCCCGTTCCCGACGGCGATACCGGTACAAATATGTCCCTTACAATGGGTGCCGCCCGCAAGGAAATGCTTACTCTCGGTGACGATGTAGATGTCACCACCGTTGCGGATAAGGCTGCTTCCGCCATTCTCCGTGGCGCACGCGGAAATTCCGGTGTTATCACCTCTCTGCTTTTCAGAGGCTTTTCAAAGGGCTTGAAAGGTCTTACCGAGGCTACCGGTGCCGACCTTGCATCTGCTTTGACTTTGGGTGTCGAAGCCGCTTACAAGGCTGTTATGAAGCCCACCGAGGGTACAATCCTCACCGTTGCCCGTGTTGCCTCCGAGCGTGCAAGAGCCGCCGTTCTCGCAAACAACAAGGCAAATTACGTTTGGGACGAGGTTTGCCTTGCAGCCGAGGAAACTCTCGAAACCACTCCTGAATTGCTGCCCGTTCTCAAGCGTGCCGGCGTTGTCGATGCAGGCGGCAAGGGAATTTGCATAATCTTCCGCGGTATGCAGTCCGTGTTCCGCGACGGCGTTATCGTCGAATCCGCCGTTGCCACCGCCGACGTTACGGAGGCAAGTGTTGACAATTTCTCCAATGTTATTTCCCAGTTTGACGAGGAAATAAATTTCACCTACTGCACCGAGTTTATCGTTGAAAAGGAAAACGATAAAGACCCCCTTGAGCTTCGCGCTTACCTCGAAACCATAGGCGACTGCGTTGTTGTTGTCGATGATGACGAGATTGTCAAGGTGCACGTTCACACCGAGGAGCCGGGCAATGCTATTACCCACGGTCTTGAATACGGCTCTCTTGTGACCTCCAAGATTGAAAATATGCGCAATCAGAACAAGGCAAGAGGCGGCGCAAGCACAAAGCAGTTTGAGCGCGTTGAGCCTGTTGAGGGCGAAATCGGCTTTGTTGCCGTTGCGGCAGGTGAGGGACTTATTTCCCTGTTTAATGACCTCGGCTGTGCCAATGTCGTTTCCGGCGGTCAGACCATGAACCCCTCTACAGACGATATTCTTGCGGCTGTTCAGGCAACCCCGGCATCAACCGTTTTTGTTCTCCCCAACAATAAAAATATCATCATGGCGGCTGAGCAGGCTGTGCCTCTCTCCGACGACCGCCGCATAGTTGTTCTGCCCACCAGAACAATCCCCCAGGGTCTTGCCGCAATGCTCGCTTATGACCCCGAAAACGATGCCGACGCCAACAGCGTCGATATGTATGAAGCCGCCAAGAAAGTCGGCTGCGGTCAGGTAACCTTTGCCGCCCGTGACAGCGAATTTGACGGTCACAAGATTAAAGAGGGCGAAATTCTCGGTCTTGTCAACGGCAAGCTTGCTCTTACCGAAAAAGACCCCACCAAGGCACTCATGAAGATTGTCAAAGCTATGGTCACTAAGGATACCACATTTCTCACCCTCATCTACGGTGAGGGAATCAGCGACGACGAAGCGGATAAGGCACGTGAGCTTATGGAAGCAAAAGCTAAAAAGGTCAGCCGCAACTTTGAGGAAGTCACCCTTATCAACGGCGGTCAGCCTGTTTATCACTATATCCTTTCCGTTGAATAATGCTGCTTGATAAAACCGATATTAAAAAATTAAAGGGCGTTGGCGATAAGCGCGCCGAACAGCTTTCCGGGCTGCTCGGCGCGCCTACCGTCGGGGCTCTTTTGCGTTATTATCCCCGTGCCTACGAGGACTGGTCCGAGGGCACGGCTCTTGACGGTGCGAATCCCTTTGAAATTCCCACGGTAAAAGCAGTTGTGACAAGTGATATTTCCGTGCGATACGTCCGCAACGGTCTGACCTTGTACACCGCTAATGCCTGCGATTCCAACGGTGTTAACTTCCGTCTCACATTTTTCAATAATCCGTACATAAAATCCCTTTTACACAAGAGCAAAACTTACCTGTTCAAGGGCAGGGTAAACTGCGATTTCCGAGTGCCGGAAATGACATCGCCTAAGTTCAAAAGCGCAGAATACGGAGATTTTTTAGAGCCGATTTATCGTCAGACCTCGGCGCTTACTTCAAGATTCATCGGGCAGACCATTTCCCAAGCGCTGGAGCTTGTAAACGATGAAAGTCTGCCCGACCCAATACCTGCGGAGCTTAAAGCCGAAAGAGGGCTTTGCTCCGCAGGCGATGCCATTCGCGGAATACACAAACCGAAAGACCGTGAGCATTTGAAGCAGTGCCGCGACAGACTTGTGTATGAGGAGCTTTTGATTTTACAGCTTGCTCTTTTCGACTTAAAAGGGAAAAACCGCCGTCAGGCGGCTTATCACCTGCCCGATGACCGCTCGGAGGAATTTTTCTCACTGCTGCCCTTTGCACCTACAAACGCCCAAAGACGTGCGGTTAAAGAGTCGATTGGCGATATGATGACCGGCGTATGTCCCATGAGCCGACTGCTTCAGGGCGATGTCGGTTCGGGAAAGACCGCCGTTGCCGCCGCATTGTGCTACTGCACCGCAAAGTGCGGTATGCAGAGCGCGCTTATGGCACCTACCGAAATACTTGCCGAACAGCACTACCGCTCGCTCTCCGAGCTTCTTGAGCCTGCCGGAATACGCGTGCGACTGCTCACAGGCTCACTTAAAGCCTCCGAAAAGCGCAGGATATACGATGAGCTTGTCACCGGTGCTTGTGACCTTGTGGTAGGCACTCACGCGCTGATTTCGGACAAGGTGAGCTTTAAGTGCCTTGCCCTTGTCATTACCGATGAACAGCACCGCTTCGGAGTAAAACAGCGTGCCGCACTGAGCGAAAAGGGTAAAAATCCTCATATGCTTGTAATGAGCGCAACACCTATCCCACGTACGCTGGCACTGCTTGTCTACGGCGACCTCGATGTGTCGGTGCTTGACGAGCTGCCGGCAGGCAGACAAAAGGTGGATACCTACTGGATAGACAGCGGTAAGCGTGAAAGGGCATACGGCTTTGTCAAAAAGCACCTTGACGAGGGCAGACAGGCGTATATCGTCTGTCCTCTTGTGGAGGAGGACGAGGAGGGTGACGGCTCTCTTGCTTCCGCAGTGGCATACGCTCAAAGACTTCGAGAGGGCACATTTCGGGGCTATTCCGTGGGACTGCTTCACGGGAAGCTGTCCGGTGCGGAAAAGGACGAGGTTATGAGCGATTTTGCAAGCGGAAAAATTCAGCTCCTTGTTGCCACAACGGTAGTTGAAGTCGGCGTAAATGTCCCAAACGCGGTGCTTATGGTAATCGAAAACGCCGAGCGTTTCGGGCTTTCTCAGCTTCATCAGCTTCGCGGCAGAGTTGGCAGAGGACAGTATAAATCCCACTGCATACTCATAAGTGATTTCAAAAACGAGGAAGCGGTTGCAAGGTTTAATATTATGAAAAGCACAAATGACGGCTTTAAAATTGCCGCAGAGGATTTGAAGCAACGCGGCCCCGGTGAGTTTTTCGGTCAACGGCAAAGCGGACTTGCCGGTACCGCCGGTCTTGCGGATTTGGCACTGGATACGCGAATGTTTGCCGCCGCCCAATCGGACGCACTGAAAATCTCCGAATCCGACCCGAATCTTGAGCTTCCTCGGCACTCCCTGCTCAAAAGCAGAGTTGCCGCCATGCTCGGCAACGGGGTTACCTATTAAAGCAAAAATCGGTTGTAAAAGCGAAAGCTTCTACAACCGATTTTTGCTAATTATCAGCCTATGACCGAGCGGCTATGAATGTAAAATTCTTCCTGACTTGGCTGCCAACATTTCTCTTTGAACGGGAATGTTGCGTCAAAAGCCGCTACCGCATCTTTGTCTGCGCACACCTCACCGAATGTGCTTTCGCGAAAATACCGCCGTCTGCCGTCAAGTACGCCTTCCGTCAGCTCCTTTACGAGCATCGCAGTAGGGAACACATCGCCTTCAAGACAAACATTGTATTTCCTGCTGCTTTTGAATCCGCGTGCGACATAGTTATCGGGATTTCCGAAAATCACAATCGTGTCATATCCCAACCTCAAAGCCGCTTTAAACGAATACTCAATAAGAGCCTTGCCATAGCCTTTTCGCTGGTGGGTCGGCAGTATGCTGACAGGTCCGAATGATATTATCGGCTTCTCATTGCCGTTTTCATCGACAAGCTTTGACTTGGTGTACATAATATTGCCGATAATTTCGCCGTCTTTCTCAAGAACAAAAGCCAAATTCGCAATAAAATCCGCATGATTTCGCATCGTATGCACAAGGTAGTGTTCGTCACAGCCGGGTACATTCTGATTCCAGAATGCCTCACGGGTAAGATTTTCCACTGCGCGGTAGTCGTTCGGGGTTTCAAGTCTGATAATATAGTCTGTTTTATTCATTATTTTTCCTCCTGAAAATTGTTGACCGACAATACGGGAGGCATGCGTGAGAATGTATTTGCAAACCTCCCGTTTACAACACAATCTCCATTACAATGGTTTGCTTCAAACAGCGTGCTCCTTTAAAGGAAAATTTCAGGTATAAGCCCGATGCCGACATTATACCTGATATTCTCGCCCCTGTCAACTTCCAACGCGGAAAACAGCAGGGTGAGATTTTTTAATCGCGGATTGTCTTGCATCGCAAATATTCGGTCTTGACATAAGTGCTTAAAAATTTTATAATATTACCGTTCCGTTGGTGCTGTACGGACTTTGTCCGTACAGCATTTTGACAGCACAGCCAGTATCCGGGTGTAGCGCAGGTGGTAGCGCGCCTGCTTTGGGAGCAGGATGCCGCAGGTTCAAGTCCTGTCACTCGGACCATAACTGGACACCAATTTTGATACAATGCGTATCGAAGTGGGTGCCCAGTTTCTTTTTGCAAACCCCTTGATTTACAAGGCTTTTTCGATACTTTTTAACGATAACAGGCTCTATGGCA
>CAZCQZ010000019.1:0-35353 GCA_964500965.1 uncultured Eubacteriales bacterium
CTTTGACTTTATTTTTTTCTAAAAATGGGTCACATCTATTTACAACGCAGATTAAAAATTGCCTCGTTCATAGTTTGTTTGTTGACTGAATATGATTTTAACTGTATAATAGTTAAGTTAGTATATAACCTCGGAGGTTTTGCAATGGAATCAAACAGAATTGCGGAAATATTCGCCAAATTTAATACAGGTGATACATTTATAGACGCCTCACCTTTCGGCGGCGGTCACATCAACGACACTTTTCTTATCACCTGCGAAAAGGGAAAATATATTTTACAGGGACTTAACCACCACGTGTTTAAAGAGCCTGAACACGTGATGCACAATATAAAGCTCGTCACCGAGCATCTTGCGAAAAAGATAGCGGCGGCAGGCGGTGACCCGAAGCGTGAAACCCTCAATCTTATAAGAACGGTTGACGGCAACACCCACTACTATGACGGCGAAAAAGGCTTTTTCAGAGTATTCCTTTTTATAGAGGGTGCGTCCTCTCATTCTGCGGTTGAAAAGCCCGAACACTTCTATAATGCGGCGCGTTCGTTCGGAAGATTCCAGAAAATGCTGGCGGATTTTCCTGCGGAAAAGCTCTACGAAACTATTCCGAATTTTCACAATACCGTTTCAAGATATGATGATTTTGAGGAAGCTCTCAATGCCGACAGAGCGCACAGAGCTGCCTTTATCGAAGAAGATATTGCTTTCATTAAGGAACGCCGCGATATGTGCTCTGTTATCATTGATGCCATGAACGAGGGCACTGTTCCGGTGCGTGTAACCCATAATGACACAAAATATGACAACATCATGATTGACAACGAAACCGGCGAGGGTATTTGCGTTATAGACCTTGATACGGTTATGCCCGGCTCTATGCTCTACGATTACGGTGATTCTCTGCGCTTCGGCACAAACGCAGGTGCAGAGGACGAAAAAGACCTTTCAAAGGTCTGGTGTCGTCTTGATTTGTTTGAGGCGTTCACAAAAGGCTATCTTGAGGAACTGCACGAAAGCATTACCGAAAAGGAAATCGAGCTTATGCCCTTTTCCGCTCGGCTTATAACCTTTGAGTGCGGTATGCGCTTCCTTACCGACTTCTTAAACGGTGACGTTTATTTTAAAATTCACCACCCCAGTCACAACCTCGACCGTGCAAGAGCGCAGTTTAAGCTGGTTCGTGATATGGAGGAACACGAAGAAGAAATGACCGCTATAGTAAACAGACTGAAGGAGAGTATCTGCAAATGATAAAGCCTGTACTTGACCCTAATTTCATGCCTGCAAGAGTGTGGAATGACGAATTTTTAAAAACCGCAAACCGTCCCTTTTCCATTGCCGTTGAGCGTGAGGACGGGCTTATTTACCGTGTTGACACCTTTCTCGGTGACAACGAAAATAAGAACAATTTTTACGTTGAGCGCAAGGTAAAGCATATCCTTTGGGCTGCCGGCGGCTGGAAGGTCATGCTTGCTGGTGACCATAAGGTATACGAGTTTATTTCCGACGCCTACACAAAGGACGGGCTTCGCGCCTTTGACGTTGACTTTTGGGGTACTGTTTATCAAAAGGAATTTGTCGTTGAGGAACGCTCTTTTGAAGATATGCCCGAAAACTCAATGAATCCGCTGCCGTTCGGACGGCATTTGGACGGTTGCAGAGTGGGCTTTGACGCCGGCGGAAGCGACATCAAGGTTTCAAGCGTGGTTGACGGTGAAGTAGTGTTTTCTCAGGAAATCGTATGGAATCCCAAAGTAACCGCCGATATTAACTATCATTACGACAATGTTAAGGCGGCAATTGAGCTTGCCGCATCTAAAATGCCGCGCTGTGACGCTGTAGGCGTTTCCTCCGCAGGTGTTATCGTAAAGAGCAGACCTATGCAGTGTTCACTCTTTATGGAAGTCCCTAAGGAAACCGATGAGCAAAAGGAGCTTTGCCGAAACCTCTATCTTGAAACAGGCAAAAGGCTGGGCGTTCCCATGGTAGTTGCAAATGACGGCGATATTGCCGCTCTTGCCGCTTCAATGGCACTTGACAAAAACGCCATACTGGGCATAGCCATGGGCACAAGCGAAGCAGGCGGCTATGTTGACCGCAACGGCTTTGTAACAGGCTGGCAAAACGAGCTTGCCTTTGCTCCCGTGGACTACAACACCAACGCCGAGCGTGATGACTGGTCACAGGATTTCGGCGTCGGCGCAAGCTATTTTTCTCAGTATGCCGTAATCCGTCTTGCAGGCTTTGCAGGAATCGAGCTTGACGAAAGCTTCACTCCCGCTCAGAAGCTTTCATATGTTCAATCTCTCCTTGAGGACGGCGATAAAAGAGCCGAGCAGATTTTTGAGAGCATCGGAACATATTTCGGCTACGGCGTGGCAAACTATACTCAGTTTTACGATGTGGATTATATTCAGATTTCAGGTCGTGTTACCTCCGGCAGAGGCGGTGAGCTGATTCTTGAAAAGGCTCGTGAGCTTCTTGCGGCAGAATACCCCGAAATTGCCGAAAAAGTCACAATTTTCTTACCCGGCGAATACGAGCGCAGAATCGGTCAGTCTGTTGCTGCGGCAAGTTTAGTTAAGCTTTAAGGAGAAATACTATGCGTATAAATAATGTCAAAATAAACGGAGAGTTGTGTGATGTCGTTGTTGATAACGGCGTAATTACCGAGATTACCGCCCCTAATTCAGGCGATGGCATTGACTTCGGCGGCAAAACCGCAATCCCCGGTCTGGTGGACATTCACACCCACGGCTGTGCCGGATTTGACACCATGGATGCAAAATTTGACGAGATGTGCGAATTTCTCGCCAAAAACGGTACAACCTCCTGGTGTCCCACCACAATGACCATGGACTATGAATCAATCAGCAAAGCCATGAATGCAAACACCCACTGCAAGGGCGCGGAAATACTGGGATTCCATATGGAGGGACCTTACATTTCCCCCAAGGCAAAGGGCGCACAGAACGAGAAGTTCATCAAAGCTCCCGATATTGACGAGTTTAATTCCCTGCCCAATATAAAAATCGTAACCATTGCCCCTGAGCTTGAGGGCAGTATGGACTTTATAAAAAAGTGCAATGCGGTGGTTGCAATCGGTCACACCGCCTGTGATTACGACACCGCCATTGAAGCGATTGAAAACGGCGCGGCTTGCCTTACCCACACCTTTAACGCAATGCCGCCGATTCATCACAGAAACCCCGGTCCTATCCCGGCGGCGGCGGAAAAGCAGATACACGTTCAGGTTATTTCCGACGGTTTGCACCTGCACAAATCCGTTGTCCTTATGCTTTACAGGCTGTTCGGCGCAGATAAAATGGTGCTAATCAGCGATTCCATGAGAGCCACCGGACTTTGCGACGGAGAATATGAGTTCGGCGGTCAGCCGATTATTGTCAAGGACAGCGTTGCAAGATGTCTTGACGGCGCAATCGCCGGAAGCACAAGTACACTTTGGACGTGCGTGAAAAAAGCCACCGAGTTCGGTATTCCCTTTGAGGACGCCGTTAAAATGGCTACCGAAACTCCGGCAAAGCACATCGGCGTTAACAATAAAGGCGTTCTTGCCGTCGGATACGATGCGGATATTATTATTCTTAACGATAATCTTGATATTGATACCGTTTTCGTAAAGGGCGAAAAGTTCGCATAACGATAAGCTGAAAAAGGCATGTAAAAAACTCACGTTTTTTACATGCCTTTTTTAATATCGGCTTCTCGAATATCAGCTTCTCGGCGTATAGAACTGCTGTGACCAGTAGGTATACATGTATCCGTCGTACATTGCCGTGCCTATGCTGACACTGCAATATTTAAAGCTTGCGTCCATAATATTCGCTCTGTGCTTTTCGGAATTCATCCAGTCCTCAACCACCTGCTCCGGCGTTGTCTGACCTCTGGCAAGATTTTCACCGATGTGATAGTACGTTACTCCACAATAATCGTAGGCGGTTTTGTACTGTGTTCCGTTAGGACGGGTATGGGAAAAAGTACCGTATATTTCGGACAGTCTCAAATCCGCAACGGTTTTAAGCTCGCTTCCGCCCACCTCAAGAGGTGCAATGCCGCTTGCCGCTCGATACTGGTTGCAAAGATAAACCACACGTGATTCAAAGTCATCAACCGTAATCTTTATATGACAGGTACCGTTGACATTTGAAGCGTGAATCCAGGTAGTGCCGACACTGTAGGCGGTGATAACAACCGAGCCTACATCATTGCTCGTGGCATTGGCAATGTAGGAATGGTCTGTGGTGTAAACCGCTATAGGCGTTTCGCCGAAGCCGGATTTCAGGTAAAGGCGCACACTTGAGCCTGCATACATTCTGTATTCGGTCACGGTTGAACCGCCGGAGGAAAGCGAAAAGCTTATGCTTCCGGAATTTTTATAATTCTTTGTTGTAGTTGTGGTTGTCGGTCTTGTGGTAGTGGTAATTCTGGTCGTTGTGGTCGTAGGACGTGTAGTAGTTGTAGTTGTCGTTGTCATGGTCGTGGTCGGCGCAGTTACGGTTACAATATCCGTTGACTGAGACACGGGCAACTGCTCCGTTGACGTTGTGCTCTCCGTCTGCTGTGTTTCAGTGCTTTCGGAGGTTGGCAGAGTAGTTGTCGTCGTCTCGATTATGGAGACGTCCGCATTATAAACATAGCCCTCCTCGGTGGTTGTCTGCTCTCCCACCGATACATCAACGCCTATTGATGTGCTGTCAAAGCCGGATTCATCATCGTCCAAGTCGGAAAGCTCCGCAACGATTTCGGAATTGTTGCCGACGGATTCAACAGTAAGGTTATCGGCAGGATAATAGGTATTAGTGCCCTGCACACTTATATTGAATATTGAGCAGAGTAGCATTATTGATATTAGAACAAGGTAGAACACCTTTTGTGAAGATAACAAGAACAGCACCTCCGTAAAGAGATAATCCTCCAACTACAATATACACCACATATTGCTGTTTTGCAATAACAAAATTGTGAAAATTACACTGTTTTTGAAAATGAAATATAATCATTAACAATTGCCCTTGCGTTTTCAAGCTCGGTAAGCCTTTGGTCGGGGCGGACTGTAAAATGCGGCTTGCCCGATGGCGTAAACATCACTCTGCCGCGAAGCTTTTGAGCAAGGTCGGAAACCGCCTGCATATTGACCTTTGCAAGAGAAAACACGAAATTGTCGTCTATCTTTTTAATCTCGCTGATTCCGGCAGAAGCCGCCTTATTTCTCAGCAGCGCCACATCGCAAAGACCTATGACCTCATCGGGCAAATCACCGAAACGGTCAATAAGCTCGTCTATGACCTCGCTTCTGTCTTTTTCGGTGCGTATTGACGCTATGGTGCGGTACACGGAAAGTCGCATGGGCAAAAGCTCGATGTAATTATCGGGAATAAAGGCATCTACGTGCAGGTCAACGCGGCAGTCAAGCTCGCTTTCCGCAACAGCTTCGCCTTTTTCCTCGCTTACCGCTTCGGATAACAGCTTCATATACATTTCATAGCCTACCGTTTCCATATGACCGGACTGCTCACCGCCCAGCAGATTGCCTGCTCCGCGCAGCTCAAGGTCGCGCAGGGCTATTCTCATGCCTGAGCCGAACTCCGTAAACTCTCTTATGGCATCAAGCCTTTTTGCCGCGATTTCGGAAAGCTCCTTATTGCGCCTGAAAGTCATATAGGCATAGGCTCTGCGTGTTGAGCGACCTACTCTGCCGCGAATCTGGTGAAGCTGAGAAAGTCCGAATCGGTCGGCGTCCTCGATAATCAGGGTGTTGCAGTTGGGAACGTCCACTCCGGTTTCGATAATCGTGGTACAAACCAGCACGTTAGCTTCCTGCTCGCAAAGCCGCGCCCAGACCTTGCTCATCTCTCCCTCACCCATTTGACCGTGGGCAACGGCTATTATCGCTTCCGGCACAAGCTCCTGAATCTTCATGGCAGTGCGCTCAATAGTGCCCACGTTATTGTGAAGATAAAACACCTGTCCGCCACGGCGAAGCTCCTTGCGTATGGCTTCCGCAATTATCCCCTCGTCATATTCAAGGACGTAGGTTTGAACCGGTCGCCTGTCCTGGGGTGCTTCCTCAAGCACGGAAATATCCCTCAGACCGCCCAGTGCCATGTTCAGCGTACGCGGTATCGGGGTTGCGGAAAGGGTCAGCATATCGACACCGCGAAAAATCTCCTTAAACCGCTCCTTTTGCGCAACGCCGAATCTCTGCTCCTCATCGACTATGGCAAGACCCAGATTATAATACTCAACGTCCTTTTGCACAATTCGGTGCGTGCCTATAATAACATCTATCTCACCACGCTTGAGTTTCTTTACGATTGCCTCCTGCTCCTTCGGAGTGCGGAATCTTGAAAGCAACTCAACGGTTACGGGAAAGCCGTCAAAACGTCTCAGGGCGGTTTGATAATGCTGCCACGCAAGAATAGTGGTGGGCGCAAGAATGGCGCACTGCTTGCCCGACATAACGCACTTGAACACCGCTCGCATGGCTACCTCGGTTTTTCCGAATCCAACGTCACCGCAGAGAAGTCTGTCCATTGGTGCATCGGCTTCCATATCCCTCTTTATTTCCTCAATACAACGCAACTGGTCATCGGTTTCATCGTAATCAAAACGCAGTTCAAAATCACGTTGCCAGTCATCGTCCTCCGCAAAGGCAATGCCATGTGCGTTTTTGCGCTCCGCGTAAAGCTTTGTAAGCTGTGCGGCAATGTCCTTGACGGATTTTTTGACACGGGCTTTCTGTCTTTGCCAGTCACCGCTTCCAAGCTTTGTTATCTTAACGCTTCCGCCCTCTCCGCCGCCGATATATTTACTTACCATATCAAGCTGAGTAATGGGAATATACATTATATCCCCCTGAGCGTAAAGTATTTTCATAAATGCCTTTGTTACGCCGTCCGCCGTTCTTGACTGCACGCCATCGAAAATTCCTATGCCGTAGGTTGCGTGAACAATGTAATCGCCTACGGAAAGCTCGCTCAAATCCTGTATTGCAAGCCCTCGTTTGTATTTCCTTGCGGTAAATTTCTTGCCGGAATTGCTCTTGCCCCATGTAATCACCGCGCACAACGCTTCGGGGTATTCAAAGCCTGCGGTAAATGCGCCCTCAAGTACCATAGCCTTACCCGGTGCAAGCTGTTCCGGAGAATTTGCGTAAAACGCGGCAACTGCGTCCTCACCCTCGGAAAGGGACTGCGCCAGCGACATTGCCGCCTTTTGCGTTCCTGCCATTACAGCCACGCTGTAGCCACGTCCCAGAAGCGAATGTAAATCCTCTCTCAGCACCGCCGTTGAGCCGCTCCACACCGCATTCTGGTGCAAAGTGGCATTAAAAAGTGCTTTCAGCTTTACATCATATGCACTTCTGGCAAAGGTGTCCATAAACACTGTGCGCGTTTCAAACCATTCAAGCAGTTCCGATGCGGTAAGGGAAAAACGCGACAGTTCGTTGCACAGCGTTCCGCTTTGCAACAGAGCCTTAATTTCTTCATTCGCGGAGTTTTCGTATGCCTTTGCCATTTCTCTTACGGAAACGTGTTCGGACACGAATATTATTCCGTCCTCCGGCAAATAGTCCATTACCGTGGCTTCTCTGCGGCATATCAGGGGCAAAAATTTGTCAACACAGGCAAGATGTCTGCCGTTGCGTATCTCCTGCACCTCATATAACAACTGTTCCTTTGCCGGTGCGGAAGATTTGGAAACCAGCGATTTCGCCACTTCTTCTATGCTGTCGGCAAGCTCGTTCCAGTTTGTAACGGCAATCTCCGCCGCAGGCAAAATACTAAGCTCCGGCACGTAATCCGTTCGCCTTTGAGATTCAAGCTCAAAGTAATTTATGCTGTCAATTTCATCTCCCCAAAATTCAAGACGTACAGGAGCAGGTGAATCGGGAGGATATATGTCAAGCAAACCGCCGCGCACCGAAAACTGACCTGTGCCGTCAACCTGAAAAACACGCTCATAGCCCGATGCCGTAAGAGCCGTGACACATTTATCCATGGATATTTCCGCGCCCGGCTTTAAAATCAACATTCTTTCTTCAAGCTGTTCCGGCGGCAGTGTAAACTGCATTGCCGCAGACGCGCAGAGAACAACCGCGTTAAAATCGCCTGTCAGCATGCGGCTCAGCGCGTTAACTCTCGCGTGCTCAAAATCGTGGCTTCTTCCCTCCAGAGGGAAAAAATCCATGTCACGGGTGGGAAAAATTACACTTTCAAGCCCCATGGCGCAAAGGTCTGAGCATATTTTTCCGGCCTCCATATCATCGGCGGCAACAACTACCGCCTTTCGTCCTGTCTGGGCACAGATTGACGAAATAAAATGTGCCTTGTGAACGGCGGAAAGTCCGCTGATTGCGGCAGGCAGTTTATTCTTTTCAACGGCGGTTTTCAAATCCCTGTAGGACGAAAGCCGGTCGGTTATTTCTGTAAGAAAGCTCATAATCCTGTCTCCGTTATCTGCTGTATCGGCTCATTGCCGCGTCAATTTCTCCTTTTATTATAAGCCCTGCGGCGGCGGCGGCATTGTCCGTAGCTTCGTCTATCTTCTTCATTTCCTGAGCGGTGAAGTTTGAAAGCACCCAGTCGGCAAGGTCATATTCCGGGTGCGGCTTTGCGCCTACTCCTATTTTTATGCGCGGAAATTCTTCCGACGAGCACCGCTCTATTATGCTTTTCATGCCTTTCTGACCACCTGCCGAGCCTTTGCGACGAACACGCATAACGCCCGGCTCAAGGGATATATCGTCAAACATTATAAGCACACGGTCGGGGGATAATTTGTAAAAATCCATTGCCTCACGAACCGCCACACCGGATTCGTTCATAAAGGTTTGGGGTTTTAAAAGCAACAGCTTGTAGCCATTAACGGTGCAGGTGCAGGTGAGGGCATGGAATTTTGAACGGTCGATTTTTGCGCCGTTTTTTGAAGCGAATTTGTCAATTGCCATGAATCCGGCATTGTGGCGCGTTTTTTCGTATTTCTTTCCGGGATTGCCAAGACCCACAACAATGAAATCCACGGGACTTTTCTTTATAAACATTATTAACACCTCAGACAGCTTTTGGGCGGAGTAAAGCTACCCCACCCTACAGCGTTATTATTTACAATCAGTTTTTACTTCTTTTCTCCGAAGCCCATTCAAGTTTGTTCGTCTGTCTGTCTCTGGCAATGGAAAGAGCGTTTTCGGGAACGTCCTCCGTTATGGTCGAGCCTGCGGCAACATATGCCCCAGACCCCACGGAAACAGGGGCTATCAGGTTGACATTCGAGCCGATGAAAGCGTTGCTTCCGACAGCGCAACGGTTTTTGCTCACGCCGTCATAGTTGGCGGTAACACAACCACAGCCGAAATTTACGTTTTCACCGATGTCGCTGTCACCGATGTAAGTGTGATGTGCGATTTTCGTGCCTGCGGCAACAGTACTGTTTTTAATTTCAACATAATTGCCCACATGAACATTCGGTCCTATCACCGAGCCGGGACGAATGTCGGAAAAAGGTCCTATATCGGTATTTTCAAGCACACTGCTTTTTCTGACCTGTGACAGGCTGATAACGCAGTTTTCACCGATTTCCGAATTGTCGATATATGATGTCGGTCCTATCTTACAGCCGTCATGAATAACGGTTTTTCCCTTTAATACCGTGCCGGGGAAAACAGTTACATTGTCTCCGATAATAACATCATTGCTGATAATTATTCCGTCTGTACAGGGCATTGAAACGCCGTTTGCGATATGCCGGGAAATTATTTTATCCCTCGCCAGACGATTCAGCTCAAAGAGCTGTGAGGGGTCGTTTGCACCAAGCACCACATCATCGGACTGTGCAATGAACGCGCCCACGCTTTTCCCTGCTTCAATAAGCAGCTTCACCGCATCGGGGAGATAGTATTCGCCGGTTACGCTTGATGCCTTTATGTTGTCAAGCACTTCCAGAAGCGGGTCTATCTCAAACCAGTAAGCACCGGAATTTATTTCCTGAATGGCAAGCTGTTCGCTTGTAGCCTCCTTGTGCTCTACTATCGCCAGTAAGTCACCGCGGTTTCCGCGTATAAGCCTGCCGTAGCCGGTGGGGTCGTCAAGAACGGCGGAAATAACGGTTGCGGAGGCATTGTTTTCCGTGTGCTGTGAAAACGCGTCGGCAATCGTATCGCTGTCAAGGAAAGGCGCATCACCACAGCAAATAAGCACGTGACCGCCGCTGTGACGTTCCAGAAATTCACGAGCCATCATTACCGCATGGCCGGTACCCTTTCGCTCGGTCTGCACCACCGTTTCACATGAGCCTGCAAGATATTCCTCCACCTGCTCCCTGCGATGACCGGTAACGGCACACAGGTCGGCAATTCCGGCACTGCGTATGGCATCTGTCACCCAGCCCAGCATGGGCTTGAGCTGAACTTCAAGAAGAACTTTGGATTTATTTGATTTCATGCGCTTCCCCTCGCCTGCGGCTAGGATTACGGCACAGGTATTTGTCATGATAAGCAAACCACCTTTTATAAATATATACAGGGTGCAAAATCTGCCGACCTGTTCAAAATCAGCTAATATCGCTTTTTATAGTGTATCATATCCGGTTACTTATTTCCACTGTTTTTTATCTATATTCGGACAACGCATCAAACAATACCGCTGTTTCGTGAAATATTCCGCTTCGTTTTCGGCAGTCACGAACAACAAAGACCTCAAGCGCATCGAAAAGACAGGCTTGCAGGTCTTTGTAATACTGTTATTTTTCCTCAGTCCGGACAAAGCTCACCGCCCGGTTGCCGTTATCAGGCATCATCGCCGCCGGCTTCCACCGCGGCGGTTGTGGTTGTTGTGGTCGCTTCCGTTGATTGGGTTGTGGTTGTCGTAGTTATTGTAGTTGTGGTTGTGGTCGTTTCCGTTGACTGGGTTGTGGTCGTTGTAGTTGAGCTTGAGGTTGTTTCCGTCGATGTGGTATCGGACGACACGTCCGTAGAGGACGGTGTTTCCAGCGATGTCACCGTGCCTTCGGGAAGATAAGGCACCGAAACACCGGTTGCCTTTTTGCCGCTGATATAGGTCATATCATCGTCGAAAATAAACTTTTTAAGCTGTTTTGCGTTCCAACTGTAATTCGGCCACAGCACGGACATTCTTGTAGTACCGCTGTACACATCACTGTACACATAGGTGCCCTCAATGGGTATCTGCATCTGCACTATTTCGTAGCCGAGAATATCGACCGCTTCCATAACGTAGCCTATCAGTTCTTCCTCCGGAATGTTCGTAACTATACTGCTCATGCACTCTGTCGCGACATTGTACAGAGTCGAGACATCGGAGCCTTTCAACTGACTTGCAATCTGCGCAAGTACTCTGCGCTGTCTTTCGGTACGTTCAAAATCTCCGTTACCGACCTTTCTCATTCGGCAATAGTTAAGAGTTTCCGCGCCGTTCATTGTGTAAGTACCCGCACCGGCACTGAAACGCGGGAACAGTCCGTAATCCTTGTGGGAGCACATATAATTTGCTTCCTTTTCGTTGACTTCAAGGGTAACGCCGCCGAGAATATTTATAATTTTCTTGAAGCCGCCGAAATCGACAACGATATAATCCTCCATTTTTATTCCGAGGTTTTTCTCAATTGTCCTGAATGTAATCTTCAGGTCAAGATTACCGTATCTGCTGTCGTAATAAAAAGCCGTATTGAATCGACTGTTTTTATAGTCGGGAATTATTGCGTAAAGGTCACGCATGACAGACGCCATTTTGATTTTCTTATGAACACGGTCGATGGCTACTATCATCATGGAATCGCTTCGCGCCGCCTTACTTACGCCCAGCCTCGAATCCGAGCCTATGAGCAGAATAAGCGAAACGTCATCGGTACTCATTATATAATCGGTGGGCAGATTCAGGTCTGTCTCACTTATCGCATCGGAAGCACTTTCCGCAAACTGATTGTCCAGCTCGGTCAGCTCGTCACCCGTAACGCGCGATGCATCTATCTGTTCCTGCGAAATCGTATTCACACTGCCCAGCATATTAAACCCGAAAGTTACGGCGACATTTGCGACAACAAGAATCAGTGCCACAAGACAGCAGGCGGCAATTCTGATGATTTTGGCTTTTTTGGAAGCCGCATCGTCCTTTCTTGCCGGATAGGTATTAAAAGTCTCCCTGCCTGCTCTGTCGGCTGATTCCGCTCTGGAACGATGCAACGCATCACCTGCGACGTAGCCATCATAGGTATCGTCATATTCATCCTCATAACGCCTGCCGCTTCCCGATTTGTTGTAATTGTCATAGCTGTTATAGGCACGGCGGTCTTCGTCATAGACCGGCTCGTAGCCCTCATAGCTATCCTCGTCGAACACGTAATCATTGCGTACAGGTCTGTTATTATTCTGATAACTGCGGCTCACGCGCGATTCCTCCTTAGTAAAGGGTCGGCTATAATTTTAATACCTATTTTGCCTGAATGTGTTAATAATAGGTTAAATTATTCACATAAGTGTCTGTCTCGCCACGTAAATGCCCATTGCACCTGCCTGAGAAAGGCTCCGTGTAACACCGGCACCGTCACCGGTAGCATACACACCGTCTGCAATTGCAAAGCTGTTGTCGATAAAATGGGGACGTGCCGAGTACATCTTTATTTCGGGACTGTACATAAGCGTGTCGTAATTTGCCATACCGGGCATTACGCAGTCGAGCTGACGTATCATTTCGATTATATTGTCAAGAGTACGCTTCGGCAAAGCAAGTGAAATATCACCGGCAACGGCTGTTTTCAGTGTGGGGATAACAGTAGACTGTCCCAGCCTGTGAGCATTTGTACGTCTGCCCGCAAGCAAATCGCCGTATCTCTGAACCAGCACATTATCGCCGCTGACCATGTTTGAAAGCGCCGCAACATAGCGTACATACTGTGTGGGATTGTCAAAGGGTGTGGTAAAGTTGATGCTGGAAAGCAGCGCAAAGTTGGAACAGCCGGTGGAAGCTCCCGAATTGCTGTTTGAATAGCCGTTTACGGACATTATGCCGTCATTGTTTTCAACGCATACTCTCGCATCGCCGTTGTTCCAGCAGAATGTGCGCACAAGGTCGCCGTACTGCTTGGTGCGGTAATATATCTTAGGCTCGTAAATTCCGGAAGATATTGAAGCACAGACATCTGCCGGAATTTCAACACGGACGCCTATGTCCACCTTATTGTTTTTCAGGGGGATATTATTCTTTTTACAGAAATCCGTAAGCCAGCCGGAGCCTGTTCTGCCTATGCCGAGCACAAGCTTTCCGTATTCATATTCGTCACCCTTTGCGGTAATAACGCGGTGAGCGGCTATATCAACGTCCACAACATCGGCGTTGGGATATATCTCAACGCCTACCGAACGGAGATAGTCCACCAGCGCACTCATTACATTGTAATTACCGTCCGAGCCGTAGTGACGAATAGATGCCTGCTGAAGATGCAGGTCGTATTTCAGGCATTCGCGGCGAAACTCCGTGCTCGGTTCGTACATGGGATAATCCTTATCGGCAAACTCGCGCAGTACGCTGTCAAGATACTTTATCATTTCGCGCACATCGTTGTGCGGAAGATAGGAGCTGAGCCAGCCGCCGTAATCAAAGGAGCTTTCGTCGGGGATAATATACTTTCCGTCGTTCTTTGCTCCCGAACCGGAAATGCCGTTTACAATGGCACAGGTGGGGCACTTTACGCATTTTTCCGCCTTGCCTTCAAGAATGGGGCACACACGGTCGGGCAACTCACGTCCCTTATCAAGTATGGCGATTTTATAGTCCGGGCGAAGCTTTTTCGCTTCATATGCATACATAAGATTGGCAATTCCCGCGCCAACACATACCGCATCAAATTTCATAGTCGGATTTCCTCTCATTCTGTCTCATAATAATTGTAACAATAATATAACAAACCAAAAGACTTAATGGTTTGAAAAAAGTCCTTTGCCAATAAAAAATTATACCATTGTTACACTGCTGTGTCAACAATTTGGAAAATTTCAAAAATTCCTTGACAAATAACGCCGTCTGTGATAACATTCTAACGCTGTCCGAAGACAGCAGGTGACACAATGCCTTTGGGCTGTGTCCTAACGGTGTAATGCCGCCTGCCGAGGTGATGCGTTTATCATAGCCGGGCTTTATGCCTGACAATACGGATAATTTGCGTCCTGTCTTCATGTGAAGCCGGGGCTTTTATTTTACCGTTCAGACAGCACCAAAATCTTATGGAGGTGAATCTGAAATGCCGAGTAATGCAATTCTCGAACAGAAGAAAGCGTATGTCGCAGAGCTTGCCGACAAGCTCAAAAACTCTACCGCAGGCGTTATCGTTTCTTACCAGGGAATCACCGTTTCCGATGACACCAAGCTTCGTAAGGAGCTTCGTGAAGCCGGCGTTGAATACCGCGTTGTTAAGAATACCCTGCTCAAGAGAGCTGCCGAAATCGCTGAAATTCCCGGTCTTGACGATGTTCTTGAGGGTACTACCGCTATCGCAATGAGCAACGAGTACACCGACGCTGCAAGAATCCTCTGCGCTTATGCAGATAAGAACAAGCAGTTCATCGTTAAGAAGGGCTACATGGATGCAAAGGCAATTTCCGTTGAGGAAGTCAACGTACTTGCAAAGCTTCCCAGCAGAGACCAGCTTCTTGCTACCATCGCAGGTACCTGCAACAGCATCATCGCTTCTGTTGCACGTGCTGTTCAGGCTGTTGCCGACGCTAAGGGCGGCGCACCTGCCGAAGCCGAAGCTCCTGCCGAGGCTTAATCTCATTTAATTTTAAAATTAACTTTATGGAGGTAAACAATAATGTCTGAGAAGATTACCGCAATTATTGATTCTATTGCAGAAATGACCGTTATCGAGCTTTCCGAGCTTGTTAAGGCTATCGAGGAGAAGTTCAATGTTTCCGCAGCAGCACCCGTTGCTGTCGCAGCAGCAGGTCCCGCAGCAGCAGCTGTTGAGGAGAAGACCGAGTTCGACGTTGTTCTTGTTAACGACGGCGGCAACAAGATGGCTGTTATCAAGGAAATCCGTGGTATCACCGGTCTTGGTCTTAAGGAGTCCAAGGAGTTCGTTGAGGGTGCTCCCAAGACTGTTAAGGAAGGTCTTTCCAAGGAAGATGCAGAGGCACTTGCAGAGCAGCTTAAGAAAGCCGGCGCAACTGTCGAGGTTAAGTAATTTAATCTTTGCATTTTATATCCCCACCGCTCAGGCGGTGGGGATTTTTATTTTTTCCGACAACACAACTCCACTGTCATCTTGAAAAAACCGCCGTCAAATGATATACTCATCAGTTGAAAGGAGAGGATACGAATGAGCAAAAAATACTGCTTTTTCGACCTTGACGGAACACTTACCGATTCCGCTCCCGGCATCATGCGCTGCTTCCGTCTGGCTCTTGAAAAATTCGGAATTGCCGAGCCCGACGATGAAAAGCTGCGCTTTATTATAGGTCCGCCGTTATACTACAGCTTTTCCGAGGGTTTCGGCTTTTCGGCAGAGGACACGGAAAAGGCAATTGCGGCATACCGTGCGGAATATGCCGTCAGAGGCTATATGGAATGTACCGTTTATGACGGTATTCGCGAAACACTGCAACGGCTGACCGAAAGCGGCGTTACATGCGCTCTGGTAACGTCAAAACCCATAATGTATTCTCCGAAAGTGCTTGAATATCACGGCTTGGACAAATTTTTCTCCTTTGTCAGCGCACCGCAGGAGGGCGAAAAAGACCCCGGAAAGACAAAGCTTATCGAACGTGCAATACAGGCACTTGACGCCCCAAAAGACGCACAAATATATATGATCGGTGACAGAAAATACGATATGGAGGGTGCGAAATCCGCATATGTCTGCGGAATCGGCGCGCTTTGGGGCTTCGGTGACAGAACCGAGCTTCTCACGGCAGGAGCGGACTTCATTGCCGAAAAGCCCGATGACATTTTGGATTTTGTGAGGGTGTAGTATGAATTTTCTTATTAAAAAATTCTGGAAAAACGTATATAAAATGAACACCGAAAAATTCGGCTCACGACCGGTACATGACGGAATAGAAAAAGTTTCCGATATTGATTACGTCGGTGACGGCAATAAATATCATCTCCTTGACCTCTACATACCGGAGGGAGAGGAAAAGCTGCCGACTATTATCAATATTCACGGCGGCGGCTGGGTTTACGGCGAAAAGGTTAACGAATACGCCTTTCACGGCTCAAGGCTTGCAACACAGGGCTTTGTTGTTGTAAATCCCAATTACCGACTTGCGCCAAAATATCCGCACCCGGCACAGCTTGAGGACATTTTCGCCGTGCTTAACTGGGTAAGTGAAAATGCGGAAAAATACCGCATTGATGTAAATAACGTCTTTTTTGAGGGCGATTCAGCCGGGGCACAGCTTGCCGCACTGACCGCCTGTATAATCACCAGCCCCTCCCTCGCAAGGGAATACTCCTTTTCCTCTCCAATTGTACCCCGTGGGCTTGGTCTGTGCTGCGGTGCTTATGATTTTGACGGTATGCTGAGCAAACAGGGTAGGGAGCTTTGGCAAAACAGACAGGTGCTCGGAGCTTTATTCGGAAAAAGAAATCCGAAAAAGAGCCGCTTTTACAAAAGCGCTCTGGTTTACAGCCACATAACCGCCGATTTTCCACCGGCGTTTCTCATGGGAGTTGAAAACGACACCTATTACCGGGACACCGTAAAGCTCCGTGAGCTTCTCGACAGCATCGGGGTCTGCAACGAATTTTTAAGCTTCGGCAAGGACGAGGAACTTTGGCACTGCTTCCATTTGGACAATGACCGCCCCGAACAGTCCGATTCCGTGCTTCATAAAAAAGCCGATTTTTACAGAAGCAAAATGTGCTGAATTTTGTACAAAACAGTGCGAATTTTGAAAAATTGGCTTTGACATTTGTAGGGTTATATGATAAGATATATGATAGTGAAGAATCTGTGCTTAACGAGGTGACGCCATGAGTGTGGTCATATGTATTACCGCAGGCTGTGGCGGTCAGGGCTGTTCCGCATTAACCGCATCGCTGGCAAAGGCGTTTTCGGCAATGGGTCGAACAGTCGCCGTTGTCGATGCAAACAGCGGCGCAGGGGCACTGGATTCGATGCTCGGCACAAGAGAAACCGCCGTTTTCAATATGGGTGATGTGCTGACAGGACGTTGTGAGCTTTCAGATGCCGCAATCAGACCTTTTGCCGGTACAGTGCTTTTTTCAGCCGCCAGAAACGCGGATGATGCTCCGTTGTCGGAGCTGTTACCCCTTTTTGCACGGTTTGAAAGGTATGATTATGTTCTTGTTGATATGCCTGTTGCGGAAAGCGATTCGGCAAATCGGATTTTCTCCTGTGCGGATACGGTTATTTTGTGCAGCAAGCCTGCCATGCGTGAGCTTGAATGCACCTACAGCGCACGTCGCAGACTTCAAAAAATCGGCACAAATGCAAGGCTTGTCCTGACATTTGTTGATTCCGATGACCTTGAATTTGCGGATTTGGACTGCTGTATAGACGCGGCAAAGGTACGCTTGCTGGGCGTTGTCCCGGAGGATAGAGAGTACGCCGCTTCACTTGCAAAGGGCATACCGCCCAAAAGCGGAGCCGCTTATGAGGCAATCGTCAGAATTGCCCGCAGATATGAGGGGGAGAAATCCGAAATCCCCAAAATGTAAAATACAACTTCTATTATAATGGGAGGTATAATAAATGAACATCGCGATTATTGCCCACGATGCCAAAAAGGAGCTTATGGTACAGTTTTGCATTGCTTATTGCGGTATCCTGAGCCGTCACCGTCTCTGTGCAACCGGCACAACAGGCAAGCTTGTTCAGGAGGCAACCGGTCTGGAAATTCAGAAGTTCCTTTCCGGCTCGGCAGGCGGTGGACAGCAGATTGCCGCCCGTATCGGCTGCAACGAAATTGATTTGCTTCTTTTCTTCCGTGACCCTCTCACCGCAAAACCCCATGAGCCGAATGATATGGATATGATTCGCCTGTGCGATATGCACAATATACCGGTGGCCACAAATATCGCAACCGGCGAGGTGCTTATTCACGGTCTTGAACGCGGTGACCTTGACTGGCGCAGTGTCGGCAAAGCAACCTACTAATATGTACAGAAAGGGCTGTAAAAAAACTTTCGTTTTTTACAGCCCGTTTTTACGTTCCTTATTATTGACTTTTCGGGTAATTGATACTATTCTTTTAATAGTTTGAAAACAAGGAGCTGTGCGGCATGACGCGCGATATTGATACCTACCCGTTTGGAGCGGGAACACGGATTTAAAAGCTTATAAAAGGAGATAATATAGATGGCAGAAACAATTGTCGGACTTAAAAGGACAAAATACTGCGGAGAATATCGCAGTGAGGATATAGGCAAGGTCGTTACCTGCTACGGCTGGGTGCAAAAGCAGAGAGATAAAGGCTCTCTTATATTCATCGACCTGAGAGACAGAACAGGCATTGTTCAGCTTGTATTTGATGAAAACACACCCAAAGAGGTTTTTGAAAAAGCGGCAAGCTGCCGTGGCGAATATGTTCTTGCCGCAGTGGGCACCGTGCGTGAGCGTTCAAGCAAGAATCCCGAAATCCCTACCGGCGACATTGAGGTTGAAGTCAACGAGCTTCGTATTCTCAACAAGGCTCAAACTCCTCCCTTTGAAATTGTTGACGGCTGTAAAACCGCAGAGGAGCTTCGTTTGAAGAATCGTTATCTCGACCTGCGCAGACCGGAGCTTAGAGACAAAATCATCATGCGCCATCATCTGATGCAGGAAACCCGTGCGTATATGTCTAAAAACGGCTTCCTTGAAATAGAAACCCCCATGATGATTAAGTCCACTCCGGAGGGTGCAAGAGACTACATTGTTCCCAGCCGTGTACACAAGGGCAGCTTTTACGCACTTCCCCAGTCCCCCCAGATGTACAAGCAGCTTCTTATGGTTGCCGGTATGGACAGATATTTTCAGCTTGCACGCTGCTTCAGAGATGAAGATTTGAGAGCGGACAGACAGCCGGAATTTACACAGCTTGACCTTGAAATGAGCTTTGTTGAAGTTGAGGACGTTCTCAAAGTCGGTGAGGGCTACATAAAGCACATTTACAAAAAGGTTTTGGGCAAAAATATCAAGACCCCGTTCCCAAGGCTCAAATACGCCGAAGCCATGGAGCGTTACGGCTCGGATAAGCCGGATACCAGATTCGGCATGGAAATTCAAAATCTTACGGACGCTGTTTCCGATGTTGATTTTGTCGTGTTTAAGAGCGCAATCGAAAGCGGCGGCTCTGTTCGCGCTATCGTTGCAGAGAATGCAAGCAATATCTATACCAGAAAGGAAATCGACCGCACGGTTGAATTTGTAAAAGGTATCGGCGCAAAGGGTCTTGCATACATTCGCTGGGCAGACGAAGCTCCCAACTGCTCCTTTGCGAAATTCCTGCCTGACGGCAAGCTTGACGAAATTATCGCAAAGCTGGGCATGAAAAAGGGCGATGTTGCGTTTTTCGTTGCCGACAAAGACAGAGTTGTTCTTCCTACTCTCGGTGCACTGCGACTTGAGGTTGGTAAGAAGCTTGATATTATCCCCTACGAAAAGGACAATTTCCTTTGGATAGTAGAATTCCCGTTTTTTGAATACAATGACGAAACCGGCGGTTGGGACGCTATGCACCACCCCTTTACTTCTCCTCTCGATGAGTGCATACCCTATCTGTTCACCGACCCCGGAAAAGTTCGCGCAAAGGCTTATGACCTCGTTCTCAACGGCGTGGAGCTTTCCAGCGGCTCTATCCGTATAACCGACCCGGAGCTTCAGGCTACAATGTTTGAGGCGTTGGGCATGGACGATGAAAGCGTTGAGCGCAAGTTCGGCTTCCTTATCGAAGCATTCAAGTACGGCGCACCTCCTCACGGCGGCATGGCAATCGGTATTGACAGACTGTGTATGCTTATGACCGGTGCAACATCGTTGCGTGATGTTGTTGCGTTCCCGAAAATTAAAGATGCTTCCGAGCCTATGACCGATGCTCCTGCCGGTGTTGACGAAGAACAGCTTAAAGAGCTGGGCATTTCCATAATCGGCGAATAATATTGATTTTCGGCTTTAATTGAAGCTGTAAAAACTTTCGTTTTTACAGCTTCTTTTTCTTTCGCTTTAAACAACGGAGGCAAAATAATCTGCTTATTATGTGAACGTTCGTAAGTTTCTAAAAGAGAAAGTTTGTAAAATCCACAGTTTTTTATTCACAAATTATTGACAATTGAAAATTCGAGTATTATCATGTAATCAGAAAACTTTTAATGCTAGTATTGTATGGAATAAAAACCGATTTAATGTGGTATGTACTCTGCGGAGTTTATATACATTCGTCGAAATTTTGTTAGGAGGGAATCAATTATGACGAATAACAGAAAGACAAAGAGAACGTTGTTGTACAGCGCACTGGCACTTATCCTTTGCTTTACAATGCTTCTCGGAACTACCTTTGCGTGGTTTACCGACACCGCAAGCACGGCGGTAAACAAGATTCAGGCAGGTACCCTTGATATTGAACTGCTTGACAAGAACGGCGATACCCTTGAGGGCAAGACCCTTTCATGGCAGAAAGCCGCAGGTCACGAGGACGAAGCTGTTCTCTGGGAGCCGGGCGCAAGCTACGACCTGGAAGCCGTTACAATCAAAAACATCGGCAACCTTGCACTGAAGTACAAAATCGTCATCACCGGTATTGACGGCGACGCAAAGCTGAATGAAGTAATCGACTGGACTGTTGAAGTCGGAGGAAAAACCTACGATGCAGGCGAAGATATTTCTCTTGCAGCAGGCGCAAGCAATGTGCTTACAATCTCCGGTAAAATGCAGACCACCGCAGGCAACGAGTATCAGGGACTTTCCATTGACGGCGTTGCTATCACCGTATACGCAACTCAGGATACCGTTGAGTACGACAGCACCACAAATCAGTACGATAAGGACGCTGAGTACGAAATCTACGTTTCCGATATTGACGAGCTTCGCGCCGCAATCGAATCCGGCGAAGCAAACATCGTTCTTGCAGACGACATTGAAATTGACGACGATGAGCTTGAAGTTGTCGATACCGCGAAAAATGCCAAGGGTATGTTCTTAATCGACACGGATACGGTTATTGATTTGAACGGAAAAACTCTGGCTTATACAGGCGGCACAAGCGACAGTTGCTGGTATATTTTCTATGTCAAGAACGCTACTCTGACAATCATCGACAGCTCAGGAGACAACAGCGGTACTGTTTACGGCAATGACCCCGACGGAACATGGGCAGTCA
Source organism: uncultured Eubacteriales bacterium (assembly GCA_964500965.1). GTDB lineage: Bacteria > Bacillota > Clostridia > Oscillospirales > Acutalibacteraceae > JAISGQ01. The sequence continues at coordinate 21,350 of CAZCQZ010000019.1, forward strand.
TGATTAGAGAATCAACAGGCGGCACTGTAAATATTTACGGCGGTCACTATATGTCAAAGGACGGCGCGGCTGTTTACACAAATGACGGCGACATAAACATTTACGGCGGCATTTTTGAAACCGAAGGTCACACAAACCAGTTGCTTTATATGGGCAATTACTCCGGCTCAATCCGTGTTTACGGCGGAACATATAAGAACTACAATCCTGCAACCAACGCTATCAGAAACATCAAGGTTGCCGACGGCTACAAGGTAACACAGGACGGCGACTGGTACACAGTTGTTGAGGACTGATACCGACAATCAGCTTTTAAACCTTGCGTCTGCAAGCTTACCGAAACGGTAAGCTTGCAGACGTTTTGTATATGCGGCATTTTTCACGTTCTGTCTTGTTTGCGGCGTAAATCTGTGATATAGTATATTCACTACAAAACTATAGCTTTCGGAAAGGACGGGATTGTGTTGAAAAAGTGGCATAAGCTTATAGTGCTTGCTTCTGCGGCAGTGCTTTTCATCGGCATTCTGCTTATATGTCTCTTAGCACAGACCTGCGGCGGCGAAAGCGGCGAAGCCCCGTATCTTGTCATAAACGAAATAATGGCCGACAACACTCTGACCCTTTCCGATTCAGACGGCGATTACCCGGACTGGATTGAAATATATAACTGCGGCAATATTTCCGCAGACCTTTCGCGCTACTGCCTTTCGGACGATGAAAACTCACCTTTAAAGTGGGTCATGCCGGATATTACCCTTGAGCCCGGCGAATATCTGGTGGTATTCGCATCGGGAAAAGACAAAACAGACATCGCAAACGGCGAATATCACACTAACTTCAAGCTCAGCAGTAAGGGCGAAAGCGTTGTTCTGGCAAGCTCCTACTACGGAACTGTAGATACACTTGACTACAGCACGGCTGTGGCGGATATTTCCTACGGACGTGACAGCGCAGGTACATACAAGTGGTTTTTATATGCAACTCCCGGTATGCCGAATATCGACGCCGAAGCAGCAGATGACCCTCTTTTGCTCTCCTCCCCCTACAGTGGTCTTGTTATCACCGAATATATGACCGCAAATATCGACACTCTTTCCGATTCAGACGGTGATTTCACCGACTGGATAGAGCTTACCAACACGGGTGCAAATACGATTTCTCTTGACGGTGTACGGCTTTCCGACAATCCGGACAAGCTCGGAAAATGGAGTATTTCCGGCTCGTATTTTCTTTCACCGGGAGAAAGAATTGTTATATTCATGTCCGGAAAGGACAGATGCGGCGATGAGCTTCATGCCTCCTTTAAGCTCGGAAAAGACGATGAAGCAATTATATTAAGTGATAAGCATTCACGAATAATCAGCGAAATTTCATTATATGAGCTTAATGACGGCATATCCTACGGACTTTCCGAAAACGGTGAGCCGGGCTACTTTGCAACGCCCACACCGGGCACGGAAAACGGCAGTGCAAGCGCGGAAATGCCCGAAAAGCCATGTCCGATGAGCGGCTCGGTGCGCATCAACGAGGTTTCCGCCGCCGCTGTAAGCTCCGCCACCGGCAAGGCGGTCAATGACTGGGTCGAGCTTTACAACGATTCGGACAGCACCGTGTATTTAAAGGGCTACGGACTTTCAAACGATGAAACAAATCCTTATTTATTCACTTTCACAAGTGAAAAAATCGAGCCTCACGGCTATCTGGTAATATACGCCGCAGGAACAGGCGGTGCGGCAGGGACTGCGCCTTTCAAAATCAGCACAGACGGCGAAGTTCTCATATTAACCTCGCCCGACGGCAATACCCTTGATATTTTCGAGACAGGCAAGCTGCGAATAGGCATTACATGCGGACGTGTTGACGAAAGCGGAAAAAGAGTTTTCTTCACAACTCCCACAAAGGGGGCGGCAAACGGCACAGGCTGTAGTTCGTATGTTACAAAGCCCGAATTTTCCGCCGCTGCCGGCATATATACCGAGAGCATTACTGTAGAGCTGCTTTCACATGAAAACGCCGCCATTTACTACACTACGGACGGCAGTGTGCCCACCACATCGTCTAAGCGGTACAGCGGCGCCATCACTGTTGATAAAACCTGCGTAATCCGCGCAAAAGCCTTTGCCGACGGCAAAATTTCAAGCGATACCGTGACAGCGACTTATTTTATCGACACAAACCACGAAATTCCGGTTGTTTCAATGGTCGGTGACCCGGAGGGACTTTTCAGCGAGAAACGCGGCATTTATGCCGCCGGTGCTAACGGAGAGGGTCACGGAGACAAGTACCCCTATCTCAATTCAAACTATTGGAAAGACTGGGAACGTGCGGTCAGCATAGAGTATTTTGTTGACGGCAAATGCGCCGTTGCCTTTGATGCAGGCACGAAAATATTCGGTCAGTACAGCCGCGCCAGTGCGCAAAAATCCTTTGCGCTGCACATACGCGATATTTACGGTGCAAGCAGCGTCACCTATCCTTTTTTCGGTGATGACAACGAATTTACCGAGGTTAAGGGGCTTGTGCTCCGTGCCGCCGGGCAGGACCAGAACTCGGCAAGACTTCGTGACGCTTTCTGCTCGCAGGTGCTTCTCAGCTCGGACAGTGAAGTGCTTACCGCAGACTGGCAGCCGGTTGCCCTCTACATAAACGGCGAATACTGGGGCTTATACAATCTGCGCGAAAAGATAAACGAGGACTATCTTGAGCAGAATTACGGCATACGTAAGGACAGTGTTACAATACTGAAGGGTACAAGTCAGATTGAGCTTGCCGGAAGCATGGACGAATTTCGCAATCTGCGCAAATTTGTTGCGCAAAACAGCATGTACGATGCCGATAACTACAACTATGTCTGTTCAAAGCTGGATATTGACAATTATATGGATTACATTATTTTTGAAACATTTTTTAAAAATAATGATTTGCGAAATTCCCGATACTATCTTTCAGGCGAGGACGGCGCAAAATGGAAATGGATTATGTTCGATATGGACATGTCCATGCGAAGCGATGCGACAAACGAAAAGCTCTATTCCCTTGAACAGATACTTGAAAGAGAGCCGATTCACAAATATTTGCTGAGGAACAAGGTCTATAAGGAAGCTTTTATAAACCGCTATGCCGAGCTTTTAAACACCACCTTTTTGCCGTCTAACTTAACGGCAATTCTTGATGATATGGCGGCTCAGATTGAGCCTGAAATTGCCAATAATGCCGAACGCTGGGGCGCTCCCTCCTATTCCGAATGGAAGAACGAGGTCGCGTACCTCCGAAAGGTCTGCGAAAAGCGCAGAGGTATTTTGAAAACGCAGTTACAGGAATATTTCGGGCTTTCGGATTCAAAAATGAAAAAGCTTTTTCCGAATGGCTAAATTTCCGGTTGACAACTGCAAGATATGTGGTAAAATTATCGGGTAAGCAATTACCCGTATATGGACGCATAGCTCAGCCGGTTAGAGCGCCTGCTTCACACGCAGGAGGTCGGGGATTCGAGTTCCTCTGCGTCCACCAACAAAAAAGTCTCTTTTGTCAAATGACAAAAGAGACTTTTTTGAACTAAGTGTGCCTTGCGGCACGATAAGCACACCTTCGGTGCGTGAAGTGATGCTGCGCATCGTGAAGTGCCTGCGGGCGTGGGTGGCACACTTAACTTCGCTTCGTGCGTAAGCACGATACTTCACTATGCCGTAGGCATAACTTCACTTGGCAAAGCCAAACTTCACTAAATCAAGAGGTGCCATTATGTCTGAAAGCAAATTAAAAACCCTGTCTATTGATTTTGCGGTTTCTATTATTAACCTTGTAAAATCTCTCAAAGAAAAGCGAGAATCCATCATCTCCAATCAAATCGGGAAAAGCGGCACGTCTATCGGTGCAAATATCCGTGAAGCCCAGTATGCACACGGTAAAGCAGACTTTATCGCCAAGCTTCAGATTGCACTCAAAGAAGCAAATGAAACCGGTTATTGGTTAGAGCTACTGTTCAAAACAAATTATATATCCGAAAACGAATATAAGGCTCTCGATTCTGTATGCACAAGTATTCGTGTTATGCTGATTTCCTCTATCAATACCGCAAAGGAAAATGCGAAATAAAGACTTCAATAGATGGTTTACAGACTTATTTAGCAAACCGATATTGACCTTACAACGCTCATAATCGAAAAAGACATCCGTCAAGTATCATCACACAATGGCTCTCGAAACCTTCTTATCCGAGAGAAAATGATTTGGTATACTTTTCGATTTTCTTTGCCTCATTTACGAACTGCTTAGCAATTCTTATACTAATTCCAAATAAGACGTATGGCATAAAAATCTTTCGCGTCAGTCAAGAAGCAAGACTTTCCTCTCGGATTTTTATTGACTTTCTAATTTGAAATTAGTATTAGGCAACAAAAACCGACTTGATTTGCAATACATCAATAGAATATTGAAAAAATCCCATTTCAGGAAACCTGAAATGGGATTTTTGGAGCTGATATCCAGATTCGAACTGGAGACCTCATCCTTACCAAGGATGCGCTCTACCTACTGAGCTATATCAGCATATTTGGCGACCCAGAACGGACTCGAACCGTCGACCTCTAGCGTGACAGGCTAGCGTTCTAACCAGCTGAACTACTGGGCCGTGGCCCTTGCCGGAGACTTAAAGCCTCAAGCGACTTTGTTATTATATATTGGGTTTCGCCAAATGTCAAGTATTATTTTGCCGTTTTTCAAACTTTATATAAAATTTTACGCAAGAAGTGCGTTAACCTCAGACGATGAGTCGATACAAAGAGATACACAGAGACACATCAGCTCGTCCTCCTTGCGGCAGGCTTCAAGCACATAAGTCTCACCCCAGGAAAACCATTTCTTCCCGTGGGTCATGACAAGCCCCTCACGGGCAGTGAGCAAGCGGTAATCGCCTTTGATATAATCACCGTCAAGCTTCCAGCCGCTTTTGGTCATCTCATATTTAACACCTGTTGCGATGTTCTTCTTTTTGACCGTCTCAAAGGAAACACCGTTAACCAGAATTTCAAATTTCGTGCCGAAAATGCCGCTTTTTTTCCGAATTTCCGCGGCAAATGTTCCGGTGTTTGTATACAGCTCCAGGGCGTCGCCGGAAAGCAGCGAGCCTTTCACAGTCCAAACGTGGCGCTTATATTCATCTGTGACTTCAAATTCCTGAGATTTTATCAGCGTATTCTGAGTTATATACAGCATGGCTATGCCCCTTTCTGTTCTCTGACTTTATCCGACAAACTGCGCTTACTCTTTATCGTAAGCTTCACCCGATTAAGCTCCTCGCCGTAAAGCACCCTTGTGGGCAAATACATCAACGCACCGATTTTCGGCACAATCAGGTAGCCGTAATAATCTTCGATAACCTCGGCAATATCGTCATAGTCAAGATAGCTTTCGTTGCTTGGGGTCATTATGTGGATTTTTTCTCCGAATGTATATGTGCAGAGAGACGCACGATATTGCAATCCTCGCCGCACATGGACAAGCATATTTTTTCTGCGCACCACCAGATACACTATACCCGTAGTTGCCACTGTTATTGCGCCGATAACCAGAATTACGGTTACAAGCCTGACCTGTGACGGCGTAAGGTCAATCCAGCCGCCGGCTCTCATAATTCTGATATACCACCAGATAAACAGATATGTCGCAAATGGCAGCAGCGTAAGAAAAATTATGAAAACTATTCTTCGCTGCTGTCCCTTTTTTCGCTTGCCGAAATATGTTTTCTCAGCCCTGTAAATATCATCGGGCGTCAACGACACTGTAACGCGAACATCTTCGCAGTGCCCGTTATGCTCCATCGGTCAACCTCCCGGAAACGCCTGCTTTCAAGCATTACATTGATTCGGAATCGGTGTTAAAATGATATTTTAGAGCTGATATATGTAACGAGGTCATCAATCTTGATTCTCTCCTGCTCCATCGTATCACGGTCACGAACTGTAACACAGCCGTCGGTTTCGGACGCAAAGTCAAAGGTAATGCAGAAAGGAGTACCTACTTCGTCCTGACGGCGGTATCTCTTACCGATTGAGCCTGTTTCGTCAAAGTCTGTCATAAAATAGCCGCTGAGCTTATTGCGAACTTCCATTGCCTTGTCGGAAAGCTTCTTGGACAAAGGCAGTACAGCCGCCTTGTAAGGCGCAATTGCGGGATTGAGATGCAGAACGGTACGAACGTCGTTCTTTTCCGCATCAATAACTTCCTCGTCATATGCTTCGCAGAGCAGGGCAAGAACGGTACGGTCAAGTCCGTAGGTTGATTCGATAATATAGGGAATAAACTTTTCGTTTGTTGCAGGATCAAGATAATCCATCTTCTGACCGCTGTACTCCTGATGACGGGTAAGGTCAAAGTTTGTTCTGTTGTGAGTGCCGTTTATCTCGCCCCAGCCAAAGGGGAACAAAAATTCAATATCACAAGCCGCCTTTGCATAGTGAGCAAGCTTCTCGTGGTCATGGTATCTGAGGTGCTCGGTGGGAATGCCCAAATCCTCGTAATACTTTCTGCCGTATTCCTTGAAGTATTCGTACAGCTCGGTATCCGTACCTTCCTTGCAGAAGGTCTGGAATTCCATCTGCTCAAACTCGATTGTGCGGAAAGTGAAGTTGCCGGGGGTGATTTCGTTTCTGAATGCCTTACCTATCTGACCGATTGAGAACGGCAGCTTCGCACGCATTGAACGCTGAACATTGAGGAAGTTTACATACTCACCCTGAGCGTTTTCCGGGCGAAGATAAATAATGCTTTTGCTGTCGTTGGTTACGCCTCTGAACGTCTGGAACATCAGGTTAAATTCGCGAATATCGGTAAAATTGTGCTTTCCGCAGTGAGGGCAGGGAATGGAATGAGCCTTGATATACTCAAACATTTCCTCCTTTGTCATACCGTCTGCGTGAGCATCGGGGTCAAAATCATCAATAAGGTTATCGGCTCTGTGGCGCATTTTGCACTCCTTGCAGTCAAGGAGCGGGTCTGAAAAGCTTGCAACATGACCGCTTGCTTCCCATACACGGGAATTCATGAGAATATCCGCATCAACTTCAAAGCTGTTATGTCTCTCCTGAATAAATCTCTTTCTCCATGTATCCTTTACATTGTTTTTCAAGCGTGCACCCAAAGGACCGTAATCCCAGGTGTTTGCAAGACCGCCGTAAATTTCGGAGCCGGGGAATATAAAGCCTCTGTTTTTACAGAGAGCCACGATTTTTTCCATTGATTTTTCAGTGTTAAGCATCGCTTTCAACCTCGCTTTTTATTGTCATATAAATGCAAATACCGAGAATACATATGAAACGGTGTTTTCGCCGTATGTGACGTTAACCGTATAAATGTAATCTCCGGCTGCGTTTTCCGGAATATTGAGTTTGCCGCCTACAGGCTCAATCTGTGCAGGTACAGAGCCCTCCTCGGTTGTTCTGTAGGAAACGGAATAGCTGTCGGGCGTCATGCTGAACTGGAGTGAAACGGTTTCACCGCAACGAACGCTGACCACCGCGCCGAGATTTTCGCTCAGCACTTCCTCCGCCGTTCCGTAGGAATAACTCTGACCGTTCCACGTTACATTCGTTGCCGCGGCAAGTGAGCTTTCCGCACCGCAGTTGACAACAAGGCGCGGCAGATTTATTATGCCGAGAGCATCGCTGCTCACCTCGGAGCGCATGATTTTAACCGCCTGAGCATAAGCCTGAACGGGACTTGTTTCGGTAACGGACGAGCCGAACCACACCTGTACCGTATCGCCTGCGGCAAGTGAAAGGTGGCTGTAAGCCTCCTCCGAATCCTCCTTGCCGATAGCTGTTTTCAAATCGACCGTAACGGTCGCTTTCTGATATTTTTGCTGTCCGCTCGCTTCATCGGTCACTTCAGCCTCGACAAGCATTGTAGCACTGTCCGAGGTGATTGAAATTCCGGTTATCTTGCCGACTATATCAGGCTCGACATTAGTTGGTATTGCCGAGCCGCTCGTTACTACTACCGAGCCGCTTGTCAGCGGAGGCTGAGATGTATCCGAGCCGTCACATGAGCATGACGGTGCTATAAGTGCAATAAGCAAAACGAGAACAAGCAACAAAATCGGTGTTACCTTTCTCATAGGGAGAATCCTCCTTAATTTATTACAGTTCATTATATCAAATTATTAACAAAATGTAAATGGATATTTTTTCACAGAAAATAGTTGGATTTTTCATAATTTGTGTTATAATAGCTAAAAGACTTTAGTTACGCACGATAAAAATAAGTATTATTTCTTAAAAGGGGTGACAGCCGTGACGGGCTTACTGTCAATCATAATGAACGCAAACAACTTATACGACTTCGGTGTATGCGATTATTCGCTGATTGAGGGTCGGCTCCTCAACTGCATGGCAAAGGGCAGGCTTCCGAAAGAGGCAAAGGCGGTAATTTCGGTGCTGTTCCCCTACAAGGTGCCCGTTGAAAAGGGAAATCTCTCCCTTTATGCCGCCGTACCTGATTATCACGAGATAGCAGGTCACATGCTTGAAAACGCCTGCAACGCACTGCGCAACGCATTTCCGGAGCATGAATTTGTCTGGTTTATCGACAATTCCCCCATTCCGGAGGTTTACACCGCTTCTCTGTGCGGTCTTGGAATGATTGGCGATAACGGTCTGCTGATAAACAGCCGCTACGGTACATACTGCTTTATCGGTGAAATAGTCACAAATCTTGAAGTGCCATTTACCGGCAGTGAGGCTTCATACTGCGAACACTGCGGCTCTTGCAGAAAAGCCTGTCCGGGCAAGGCGCTTTGCGAAAGCGGCTTTGTCCGTGACAACTGCATTTCCTATATAACTCAGAAAAAGGGTATACTTACCGAGCTTGAAATCGCACTTATCCGCAAAAACGGCTCTGTGTGGGGCTGTGACACCTGTCAGGACGTATGCCCTCACAATGTCGGTGCGGAGAACACGTATATCGAGGCTTTCCTGAGACGGGCTAATCCCGATGTTAAGGAAAACGATTTGGCCGACGCTTCCGACCGCGCCTATATGTGGCGCGGAAAGAATGTTATCAAAAGAAATATGGATATTTTCAAGGATTAACGGGGCTTTTAAAGCCCCGTTAACTATTTATCTTATATTCCAGATATTCATCATAGGTGCAGGCTTTGTCAATAACGCCGTCCTCGGTTATTTCGATTATTCTGTTGGCGATTGTTCCCATAAATTCGTGGTCGTGAGATGAGAACAGAACCACGCCCTTAAAGCTTTCAACGCCTTTGTTTACGGCGGTTATGGCTTCAAGGTCAAGGTGGTTTGTAGGCTGGTCGAGGACAAGGACGTTAGAGCCGAAAAGCATCATACGGCTTAGCATACAGCGCACCTTTTCTCCGCCGGAAAGCACCTTGACAGGCTTTAAAACCTCGTCACCGGAGAAAAGCATTTTTCCGAGGAAACCTCGCAGATAGGTCTGGGTCTGGTCTTTTGACCACTGAGAAAGCCACTCCACAAGATTCATGTCGCAATCGTCGAAAAACTCGGAGTTATCTCTGGGCAGGTAGCTTTGGGTTGTTGATACGCCCCATGTAAAAGTGCCCTCGTCAGGCTCTATTTCCTCAAACAGAATTTTAAACAGCGTTGTCATGGCAAGGTCGTTTTCCGCAATGAAAGCAACCTTGTCTGTTTTATTAAGGGCAAAGCTTACGTTGTTGAGTATCTTAACGCCGTCAATGGTTTTGGAAATACCGTTGACACGGAGAATTTCCTTGCCCGGCTCTCTGTCCATATTAAAGCCCACAAAGGGGTATCTGCGTGTTGAGCAGGGCAGTTCTTCAACGCTGAGCTTTTCAATAAGCTTTCTCCTTGCCGTTGCCTGCTTTGCCTTTGATTTGTTGGCGGAAAAGCGTGATACAAAGTTTTGCAATTCGGCTATTTTCTCATTTGCCTTTCTGTGCTGGTCTGCAAGAAGCCGCTGTATGAGCTGGCTTGATTCGTACCAGAAGTCGTAGTTACCCACGAAAATTTTAATGCTGTTGTAATCTATATCACAAATATGAGTACAGACGTTGTTCAAAAAGTGACGGTCGTGAGATACCACAAGCACAGTTCCGGGATAGTCCATGAGAAATTCTTCAAGCCACTGTATGCTCTTTATGTCAAGGTGGTTTGTAGGCTCGTCAAGGAGCAGGATTTCGGGCTGTCCGAAAAGTGCCTGTGCAAGCAGGATTTTGACCTTGGCGGCATCGGGTACGCTGCTCATAAGGCTCTGCTCGTCAAGGTCATCAAGACCTAAGCCGCGGAGAAGCTTAATTGCATCGGTTTCTGCGTCCCAGCCGCCCATTTCGGCAAATTCGCCCTCCAAAACGGAGGCTCTGTCGCCGTCCTCATCGGTGAAATCCTCCTTGGCGTAGAGGGCTTCCCTTTCTTTCATAACATCGTAAAGATGACGGTTGCCTATTATTACCGTGTCGAGAACGGTATAATCGTTAAACGCGAAGTGGTCCTGCTTGAGTACCGACATTCTGGTGTTTTCTGGTATAATAACCTCACCTGTTGACGGCTCAAGCTCGCCTGAAAGTATACGCAGAAAGGTGGATTTGCCTGCGCCGTTTGCACCTATTATGCCGTAGCAGTTGCCGGGCATGAATTTTAAATTTACATCTTTAAAAAGATTTGAGCCGGAAAAAGCAAGACTTAAATTTGTTACGGTAATCATATTCTGACCCTTTCAAAAATGATAATTGTATGATATACTTTTGCAGGAACTATAATAACATTATTGACGGCAAATTTGAATATCCCGAAGAAAATTCGCCGTTATGAACTTAATCCGCCGTTTTTACGGCGGAAATGTGTTAAAATAGCCTTATAAAATTATTTTTTCGGAGTTGATTTATTGTGTACAGAGAAAACGATGCAAAAAAATATGCCGAGCTTATCGCAAAGGTCGGCGTAAATATTCAGCCCGGTCAGCAGGTTTATATAACCACCTATGTTGAGGTCGTGGAGTTTGCCCGTATCCTTGCGGAGGAATGCTGGAAAGCCGGTGCAGGCGATGTCACACTGCGCTATGTCGATGAGCAGTTAAGCAGGCTGAGATATATCCACGCTTCAAAGGAAGTTTTAGGCGATGTTCCCGATTGGGCGCACGCCCCCAAACTTGACATTGCCAAAAAAGGCGGCTGCTTTATTTCTCTCATTGCAGACGACCCCGACGCCCTCAACGGACTTGATGCGGAGAAGATAGGCGCGGCTGTCAGAGCCAATTCCGTTGCCTCCGCACCTTTTTACGAACAGCTTGACAAGAGCGTAAACCAGTGGACTGTTGTTGCCGCACCCTCTCCGGCGTGGGCAAAAAAGCTTTTCCCCGAACTCGAAGAAGCCGAAGCGGTGAAAAAGCTGTGGGACTGCATTTACCATACCGTCCGCATTGACGAAGCAGACCCCACCGCTTCCTGGGAAGCTCATTCAAAGGCACTTCACGACCACTGCGAAATACTGAACAACAGCGATTTAAAATCACTTCGTATTACAAATTCCCTCGGCACAGACCTTACCGTTGAGCTTGTGGACAATTACATCTGGGCAGGCGGTGCCGAGAAAACCGTTGACAAAGACGTTGAATTTCAGGCAAATATGCCCACCGAGGAGGTATTCTGTATGCCTCACAAGTACGGCGTAAACGGTGTTGTATACAGCTCAATGCCCCTTATTTATCAGGGCATGACCATTGATAAATTCAACATCACCTTTAAGGACGGACAGGTTGTCGATTATGCCGCCGAGGTCGGCAAGGAAGCTCTCGACCAGCTTTTCAGCGTTGACGAGGGCGCAAAAAGGCTTGGCGAAATTGCCCTTGTTCCCTTTAAGTCCATGATTCGTGAAACGGGAATACTTTTCTATAACACTCTGTTTGACGAAAACGCTTCCTGTCATCTGGCTCTCGGCAGTGCATATCCAATCAATATGGAGGGCTGTGTTGACATGACCGATGAGGAAAAGGACAAGGCAGGCTGTAACCAGTCGAAAACCCATGTTGACTTTATGTTCGGCACTGCGGATTTAACCGTTACCGGCGTTAAAAAGGACGGCTCGGAAATGCCTGTATTTGAAAAAGGCGACTGGGCACTGTAATAAAAATGACTGCTTTGGTTTCAAAGCAGTCATTTTTATTACATAAGATTTATGCCAAAGGATTTTAAAATATATCCTGCCGCGATACCCACAACGGCGGAAACGGCAATAATCCATATGGGGCTTACCTTTTTGAATTTAAGCACCACCACAAGCATTATAGCCGCAAGCAGAGCGGAGAAAATAAATGCCGGGGTCGTGAAAACCGACCACGCAATACCGTTGGGGAACAGCACTGTTTCGCCCATTGATATTACAGCGGCGGCAATAAGTCCGATAGCCGCCGGACGAAGTCCGCTCATAACGCCCTTGACAATTTTGCTTGAATTGAATTTCTCATAGCATTTTGCAACAACGAGAATTACCAGGTAAGAGGGCATTACAACGCCCAGCGTCGCACATACAGAGCCTAAAATACCGCCCTGCTCCGCTCCGATAAAGGTAGCGATATTCACCGCAAATGGACCGGGGGTGCTTTCGCTGATAGCGACAAAGTTGGTAAGCTCCTCCATTGTCGACCAGCCCTTGGCAATTGCCTCCTCACTGATAAGAGGAAGCATGGCGTAGCCGCCGCCGAATGTGAACGCACCTATCATGAAGAAAGTAATAAACAGCTCAAGATAAATCATTTTGCTTTCTCCTTTCCTACGGGAGTAAAGGAAAACGCAAGACCCACAACGGCACTGCAAAGAATGATTACAAATACATTTGCGCCGAAGAACACAGATGCGGCAAACGCTCCTGCTACTATGATGTATGCCACGATATTTCTTGGGCAATGCTTTGACATTGATATAAGAGCCTTGATTATAAGTGCCAAAACGCCTGCACGCAGACCCATAAGCGCAAACTTTACCGCTTCATATTCCGCAAAATGCCTGAAAAACAGGGAGATTATATAAATTATCGTAAAGGAGGGAAGCACAACGCCCAACGTTGCCGCCAGTGCGCCCAGCCAACCGGCTCTGCGTGTTCCGATAAAGGTTGCGGAGTTTATGGCGATAGGACCGGGAGTGCTTTCCGAAACGGCAATAACGTCCAGAATTTCCTCCTCCTTAATCCAGTCGCGCTTTTCGGAAACCTCACGCTTGATAAGGGGTATCATGGCGTAGCCGCCGCCAAAAGTAAATGCGCCTATTTTAAAGAAAACTTTAAATAAATCAAGGCATTTCTTCGCCTTAGATTCCATAAATTCACCTCAAAAAATAAAAATCACAAATAAAAGTTGGGGCTCTGCCCCAAACCCCGGCAGAGACGCTGTCTCTGCACTCTGCAAACCTTTAAAAAGGTTTGCCCCAAATTTTATTAAACAATAATATTATACCCATTCAAAAGAGCCTCGACAAAATTGCCGAGGCTCTCTGTGATTTTTTGATTAGTTAAGACGTGCCTTGAAGTTGTCAAACTGAGCCTGCATTTCCTTGGGGAGCTTATCGCCGAACTTGGCGTAGAATTCCTCAATGCCGGGAATCTCGGCAGCCCAAAGCTCATTGTCAACATTGAGAATACCCTCAAGCTGCTCAACGGAGAAGTCAAGACCCTCAAGGTTAATATCCTCGGCGTTGGGAACGTAGCCGATTGCGGTTTCCTTAGCCTCAACCTCGCCCTCACATCTCTTGAGAATCCAGTCGAGAACACGGAGGTTATCACCGAAGCCGGGCCAAATGAAGTGACCCTCGTCATCGGTTCTGAACCAGTTGACGTTGAAAATCTTAGGTGCCTTATCTCCCAGCTTTGCGCCCATGTCAAACCAGTGCTGCCAGTAGTCGCCCATGTTGTAGCCGCAGAAAGGAAGCATTGCCATGGGGTCACGGCGTACAACGCCTACTGCGCCGGTTGCGGCAGCGGTAGTTTCGGAAGCCATGATAGAGCCTACGAATACACCGTT
>CAZCQZ010000020.1:0-34889 GCA_964500965.1 uncultured Eubacteriales bacterium
CAATAATTTGTGAATAAAAAACTGTGGATTTTGCAAACTTTCTCTTTTAGAAACTTTTGGAGTTTTCCTGTTATTCCGAATGTTCAAAAAGCAAAAATGCTGTAAAAGCTTTCGCTTTTACAGCATTTTTCACCGGACAGGAAAAGAAAATATTAAATTTTCCGTTTATGCGTTTTTACGTTCTGCCCTTCGGCTTTTCCTGCGCTATGCTATTTCCAGAGCATCAAAGGACATGTCTCCGCTGAATATTTCAACGGTAACGGTATGCTCACCGTCCGCAATATCCTCGGAAGCGAATATTGCCTCGCGGCTGTTCGTGCAACTGAAGTCCACATTGAATTTTTCACCGCCGTCAACGGAAATGCTCAATGTTCCCTCGCCGCTTGCGATAAGCGCAAAATTGCCACCGGTATAATTAAACGTGAAGCTGTCACCTCTGCTTCCGACCGCCAGTGTACGTCCGAAGTTTTTGTAACTGCACATGGTATTGAAATACCAGCCGTTGCCGTCTTCGGCATTGCTTCCGTCGGAATAAGCGATACAGGAATTAAAGTTATCAAATCTGCTGACGTAATCTTCGCCCTTTGCGGAAGTCACAAGCACGTTATCAAAGCAGTTGTTATTATAGCTGCTGTACAGTGCGACACGTCCGGAATTGATAAAGGAGCCTTCTTCCGTGTATTCGATAATATCCTCATCGTCAACGGCGCACTTAATCACATTTCCGATTGCAGTGACCGACAGTTTATGCCATGCGGCGGCATCAAAGCCGCTGATTGTGTACTGTGCAAGAGAAGTACCGTTCTTCATAAGGTCGCAAACGCCGTTGGTATCAACCTTGAGCCAGTATCCGCTCTGGTTATTGTCCGCAAGAATGTATCTCACGCCGATTCCGACATAGGATTCCTCCTGCACATCAATCAGAACGTCCGCACTGAAAGTATAATCTCTCCATCTGTCATCACCGAAATTGGTGGTGGGATCACCGGAATAAGCCCATTCCTTTGCCTTGATGTCTGCGGTTATCACCTGTCTGAGAACGTTGCCGCTATCTGTCACGGAAACCTCAAAGGCGCCGCTCTGGTCGGTGGTATATCTGGGAGCATAGCCCCTTGAAGCAAGGTAATCATCGGGATAGTCGGCATATTCAAAATCGTCGGTGTAATCGTATTCAAGCACCTTGCCCTCATTTGCGCGGTCGGTGTAATTTTTTTCCTCGACATCAAGAGTGGACAGGGTCATCATTGAATAAGGCTCGACAACTACGGTATAAGTCATGCCGTTTTCACCCTCTGTGGGAGCGACGCTTCCGAGCTTTTTAAAGAAGTTGCTGAAATAATCCTCGTTTTCACCGGGTCCCTTTGTCTGCCAAACGTAAACCTTTTCGGCGGATTTGGCAAGATTTGTTACGGTAATTTCATAAGAAATGGTTTCCGCACTGTTATTGACGATAACAACGGAATAATCATCGGTTTCCGGATTGCGGTAAGTAATATAGTTGTAGGTGGAATCTACAATAGCATGTCCGTCACCGCCTGCAACGCCGTCACCGTAACATGCGCCGTCAATCATCTGCCAGCCTTTTTCGATAAACTGTGAAAAGTGCAGACACATATAGAAGCCGGTATCAAAGGTGTATTTGCCCGACCACGGCTCATTCGCGGTAATGAGCTGCTTGGGGAAATAGGTAACGCCGTCGTAATAGGAGCTTACAGCAGGCTGAAATTCGTACATCGTCATGCCCTCGGCAAACGCCTGAGTTATACGTGTTGCAATGTCAAGCATACCGTTAATGTCGCTCATGCCCGATCCTGTTCCGTCATATTTGTACACCTCTGCGGCATTGCTCATAGGTGACGAGCCCTCGGAGAACCACACCTTTTTGCCGTGCTCATCGCGCATGGCTATAGCATTATCGTTTGTCCATGAGGTGTAGTGAGCGGACATTACGTCAACGCAGTCAATAAGCTCCTCGTCCTTGACAAGCAGATTCGCAATTGACCACGAGCTTACACTCTCACCGGCAACAATCTTTATTTCACTGTAATCATATCTTCCGTCGGTTTCGCTTTTCAACGCCTTGGAAAGATACTTTATCCATTCGGTATCAATAAACTTTTCGTTCTGAGTTGCGGTGACATATGTAACCTTAACGCCGTAGGTATCATACAGAGCGTCAATTGTTTCCTTATACCACTGATAAAGAGCGGCATAGCTGTCCTCCGCCTTATTTACCCATGCAGGTATGCCCCAGTAGAGCATGTCGATTTCAAGGTCGGGGTTAACTTTGATTGCATCGGCGGCAAGCTGATAGCCTGCGCCTCTCGTGACATCGGCAATCTCATCCGCACTTCTCTTGACAGCCGGTTCCGTACCGGAAGAAGAATCAATATCCGCGCCCATTTCAATCTTGAGCAGAGAAATATTCATGCCGTCCTTGCCGAAAACGTATTCCAGAAGCTCGTTGTAGGCTTCGGGGTTTTCAGCCTTGTAGTCGAGAAGCAGACGGGAGGAATTGTTGGCGGAAATGAAGCCCAATCCCTCGTAAAGAGTGCAGTCGGCAGTCAGTGCCTTTTCGCCGTCAATGCCGATTGTGTGTGTTGCGGTAACACCCGACACGTCAAAGCTGAGCGTATCGGTATCGCTGACGGCTTTTTCGGCTTTACCTCCGCAGCCGCCCAGTGCGCCGCATGCCATTGTCAGTGCGAGCATAAGACCTATCACCTTTCTTTTCATAAAGCTACCTCCTGATTATTCCCAGCCATGTTCGGACATATCGTATGTCCCATAGCTGTTTTCGTCGTCATAGTATTCGGCGTCGTCATCGCCGTAATACTCGTCGCCCTCATCATAATCATCGTAATCATCGTAATCATCGTAATCTCCGTATTCCTCGTCGTACTCGTCGTATTCGTCATACTCGTCGCCGTATTCGACATAATCATCATCGTCGTAATACCCGTCCTCGTATTCTTCATCGTAATCGTAGTCGCCGTCGGAATCCTCGTATTCCTCGGAATCGGCGGTTTCTACATCGTAATCGTCGTCATAGTAATAGTCATCATCATAGTATTCGCCGTCCTCGTATTCCTCCTCGGCACCGTACATGTCGGCATTGCCGTAAGGCATTTGCCCCATACCGGCGGCATAGGGATTTGCGGCATAGGGATTTGCGTAAGGATTGGTCATACCCATGGAAGCATAGGGGTCATACGGATTTGTCATACCCATGCCGTAACCCATACCCATTCCCATATTCATACCCATTCCGTAGCCCATATTCATGCCCATACCCTGCTGATAGGGATTTTGCATGGGCTGACCCTGCGCAATAGGTTGCTCTGCTCTGTCGGCACTGCGGCGTTTCTTCATTTTGCTGTCAAGAGAGCCGGAAAGCTTAACATCGCGGTATTCGCGTTCCGGTTCTTCGGGAGTGATTTCCTCCTCCTCAATTTCCGGCGCGCTTTCATCGGGCGCGGCAACAACCGTTTCCGGCTGTCTGTCGGTAGAACGTCTGCCGCCGACATTTTCACCCTTTCTTCTGTCGCCGCCCTTTCTGCGGTCGGCAATCTCATACATCTGCTCAACGTCCTTTTGAAGCTCCTCGCCCATCTGCTGAGCTGTCTCCGGGTCAACAGCGGTGCTCGCAAAAGGCTCGCTCTGCTGTGCAAACGGATTTATCGGCTTTATGCCTGCAAGAGAATCGTCCTCAACGGCAACATTACGTGAGGATTCGAGAACATCAAGAGCGGTTCTGCCGCCTTTCATCTCCGACCTGAACGCATCAAGACCGTCATAGCGGATAAGATTGGACGTTCTGCGGCGTGCTTCGTTGCGCTGAACGTGAAACTGCTCCGCAACCTGCATGCCGGCGCCTCTGGTAGTCAGCTCGTCAGCCTCAAGACGGTAGCCTATGGGCACACGTCTGGGCGGAACGGGAGCGGCGTAGCCCTCACGCTGTCTTGACCTTAATCTGTCCGGCTGAGTAATACCGTCACGCCTGGGCGGAACAGGCGCGGAATAGGGCGTACCGGATTTTGCAACCTGTGAGCCTGCCTTTGTCTGTGCCGAGGGCATAACGGTCTGCACGGTAACGATTTCCGGTATGTAGCGGTCGCTTTTGGAAGTTCTTCCGCCGGTAAGAAGCGTAGGCTTTGAGGATACCGGACCGCCGTAGCCATCCTCCTCGTCTTCGTCTATAACCTCAAGATAATCCTCAATATCGGTATTTACAATATAAGTGCAGTAGCCTGCGATAAACAGTAATGTCGCAAGGTCGGCGGCAAAGTGGCTCTCAAGGGCAAGAGCCGTAACATTCGCCTCACGGCCGATAATCCCCATTACAGGCTCAACGGATTTAAGCGCGATAAAAAACATTGCGGCACTTCCGGTGCCTATTGCCCACTTTGCGGAATTTCCGGCAGAGCCTACGGTCAGCTTTGCGGAGGAAACAAAGAAAAGCATCAGAAACACCATGGTGAGAGTTTCAAGATAATCCGCTCTCATATCCGGGCTTTTGGTGTATTCGAGGAAAGAAAGCACCACTCGTACAATTCCGCCCAATATAGGTATAAGCGGCACCATTACATAGCTTCCGGCGTAATTCTGACCGCCGAAAAATCCCGTTGCGTAAAAGAGAAACGCCACAGCCATAACCAGCATTATGGCAATATAAATAATGCCTGCGGTATCAAAGGCTTCCGACGATGAAACCACCTGCGTGACCACCGCGCCGGAAGAATCCATCATGGTTTCGGTCACTTCCGCAGTAGCGGAAAACAAACGCTTTTCGGGGTGCATGGCGCCGAAAATTCCTACGCCGGCGTAAGCCGCTGCCGCAATCACGGAAGCTATTCCCGCCACCGGCGAACGCTTTTCGTTCGGAAGAAAGCCGGGCCATTCGGCACATGACAGCGAAAAAGTCAGCATCAATACAGTCAACGCCGCAATAAAAACATACAAAACATAGCTGAGTGCCTTTTCAACCCCACCGTTTAAAGTCAGCACAAGCAGCGGAATACAAACAAGAGTACCTATCACGCAGGTGATAAGGGAGGCTTTAAGCCTTTTCATTGTCTGTTTTCCTCCTTCCCGAAATTTTGCGTTATATATCAGCACAATCGAACATAAACTTTATAAGAATATTACTTCACGCAATTTTGTCTTTATTTATTTTAGTATACAAAAAACCCAAAGTCAATAGCACGAACAGGCAATCACGGGCTATATGCGAAAAAAGAAAGGTGCGCGAAATGACAAAATACATAATCAGACTGGTTTCCGTTCTTATTATTGTGTTTCTTACCGTTCCTCTTGTCATATCCATCGGAGCGGAACACAATTACTCCCTTATTCCCGAAAAGGAAGCCGTTACCGTTCAAATGCCAAACGGCGACAGCCTCACGGTAAGTGCCGAGGAACTGTTTATCGGCACCGCCAGCGCGTTCATGCCGGAGGAAACGAATGAAGAATCACTGCGTGCACTTTGCGTTATGCTGAACACATCGTCGCTGACGGAAAAGGGGATTTTTTATATTGATTCCGATAAACGCGCCGCTCTTTTCGGTGAAAAATGTGACGAACGGTGCGCTTTTTATTCCGCCGTCTGGCGCAATGCGCAAAACGAAAGTCTTGAGCTGTCGGAGGAATCGCGCCTTTCTCTGGAAGAATATGTAAATATGCTTGCACAATGCGACGGCAGCTACATAGATAAGCTTGCGCTGCTGTTTCCCGGCGGTGCAATACGGACGGAGCGGTAAACGTCGGCTACAGTGCTCCTTTAATTCCCATAAATGATGCCATGGTGCATATGAGAATCGGGAAAAGCAGCTTTGCGGAGAAATATTCAATCACGCCGCCGCTCATGCAGCAAAGCACTGTTACAAGAACGATGCAGAACACATAGCAGATGATTTGCAGTAAAGAGGAAGCCTTAATTGATACGCCCAGCTTTTTGACCGTACACAATGCCGCGGCAAAGGAAGCCAGTCCCCTGTCACAGGAAAGCACTGCCGGGCAACGGTCATGGATAATGTTTGTAAGCTCGTCGTAATCGGCACTTTCCCGTACTCCCAGCAGATTTATGTGCCTTTTGGAAATACCGTAAGTATCGCTTATAAGCTTTGTGGTAACATTGGGGTCGCGGGTGCAGACCATGACGGAGAAATTCTCTTTTTTCAGGCTGTCCAGAGCCGCTTCTATCCGTCCGTCCGCACGGTAATCAAAAGCAATAACTCCCACAAGCCTGTCGGAAACCGCAATGTATATCAAATGATTTCCGCTTTTACGCATGTGGCTTTCATGGTCCCTGCCGGGGATTTCAATGTCGTTCTTTTCCATCATTTCCCTTGTTCCCATGAGGACTCTGCGCGATTTAACATGCCCCTCAAGACCGCATTCATCGTAATAACGGAGACTGTCAACAGGGTACAGCAGATGCCGTTTGTGACCGATTTCCTCATCGAGCACATCGCTCAGCGTTCCGCCTGCGGCAATGGCAAGGGAGGCGGCGTAAAGAATTATCTCGTTTCGCGTGAGAGCCGTAAAGGTTTTCGCTCCGACAAAGCGCACCGAGCCATTCGGAAAAATGTCGGAGGCGGAAAGAGCAATAGTATCACAGTTTGAAAACTCATCAACGGCAGCCCAGCCGGACAGCATGATACCCCGTCTTCGCAGATTCGATGCCGCAACAAACAGCGGCACTGCGGACACAAACAATCTGCACGCAGGTATTGCGGTCACTGCCACCGCGCAGAAGCAGGTAAGCCCACTCCACAAACTGCCGCCCGTCATGGAGCCGACCACCGCCGCAAAAACCGCAAGAATCAGAGTGTAGGGCGCAAGCCTGTCAAGCTTCGATTCGCAGTCGTCCCGTTCGTATGAAAAGCGCAGAAAGTCGCTTAAAAACTTGGTTTTTACTCTGTAAACAACGCTTTTGTTTCGCCCTGCCGCGTCAAGCAGGTCAAAATAATTTTCGCCGTCCTGACAGAGCATAACGGCATTGTGCTGTCTCTTTCCCGACACAGCCGCAAAATTGCGTTCAATTCGCCTGTTCAAAAGCATCAGTGCAATGTCGTTAATAATATAGGTTAGCAGCAGTGCCGCCGTAAACACCCTGAATATTTTTCCGCTTCCGTCGCCGTTCAGGTCAGTGCCGCCTGTTGCAACGGCAATAAGCTGTGCGCAAATATGAACAAGCGTAGCGGCTGATGCCACAGACACAACGGTTTCACCGTCCGCTTTTCCGTGAAACAGCTTAACAACGCCGTTTTTCAGCACGGAACGCTGAAGCACAAGGGCAAAGACCAGCATTATCAGGTTGATAATAAGATATATCGACGGGGACTTTGCCGCATTGAGCATATCGGGCAGTGCCGTGCCCAACGCCGGAAGCAGCTCCAGAAGCGTAAGAAACAGACATGCAATCGAACAACAGGTAATCCGAAAACCGGCACTTTTAATCTGTTCGGAAAGGTCCTCCTTTATTTCCGCACTGTCTGCGCTGTGGCGGTAATCGTCAACATCGCCATGGGCGCATGTATCATCGCCATGGGCGCATGTATCATCGCCTTTGGCGAATGTCGGCTGCGGCGGTTCGGAATACGGAGATTCTTCCGTTTCGGGAAAAATTCTGCGGATTTCCGGGTCATTATCCGGTATTTCGGAGACTTCCGTTTCCGGGAAAAGGCTTTCCGCACTCTCCGGCTTTTGAGGGATTATACGGACGTGAAGCCGCTCAAACACTATCGTTCCGCGCAGAAGTACGAAGTTGCCAGCTTTTGCCGGCTTTGGCAGTTCCGCTCCCCACGCAATCGGCGGCGGCAGAGCGGTTAGCTGTGACGTTTCGGCATCCGGCTGTAGTGTGCGTTCTTTGATTTTTAATCTTTGTACGTCAAAACCGGGTTTCATAATATATCAATCCTCACTGACCGCGTCTGTTAAACCTGCCTCCCGATGCGGCAGGTCTGTCGGCACGGTCGTTGCCGTCATTTGCGAAATTATCCGCCGGGTTATTCTCCGTTCCGCGAGCTGTGCCGCGTGCGGAAAAACGGGACGGCGCGGCGGCTTCGGCACGTTCGCCCTCCGAAGTGCCTGCGCCTCTGCGTGCAAATCGGGCAGGTGTACTGCTCTCGACTTTTATTTCAGGGCTTTCTTCCGCCGCAGGCTCTGAAATCTGAGGTATCTCGGCGGCTATCCGCTCATACTGGCTTTCGTAAGCGGCTTCGTTCGGGATAATATTTGCATTCAAATTATTCGGCTGAAAATTATTTGCGGTCAAATCGGCTTGTGCAGTAGCTTCCTGCGGCACTGTACCGGCATTTTCCGCCGATGCGTTTTCGCTTCTTGCCGCAATGGCACGCACCCTCTGAATTTCCTGCGGCTGTTCGCTGTCTTCCAATTCGGGACTTCGGTCATACCTGTGCGCCGACCTTGCGGCAGATGGACGTTTTCTGCGCCTGGGTGCGGCATTGTGGGTCATTTCGACCGGGACAAAGCCTGCCTGAAACACATAGCCCACCGGTATATACTGGGGCTGAGGATAGCCTGCCGGATACTGATAGGGATAAGGAGGCTGACCGTAGGGCTGGTAGGGTTGACCGTAAGGGGGCTGACCATATGGATTCGGCTGCGGATATGCTCCGTAGGGAGGATACCCCTGCGGATACTGACCGTACATGTACGGATTGCCGTAGCCGTAAGGCTGATTATCGGCATATACGGTTTCCTCGCCGTTTTGCTCTCTTTCGTTCTGCTCGGTGTTTTCGGGTTCTGCCGCAGGCTCGGCGCATTCACCGTGAGCTGTCGGCTCGGCTTCTTCGGCAGTCGGCACAGCTTCCGGTGCAGTCTCCTGTACGGCTTCCTCAACGGTCGGCACAGTCTCCGCCGCGGCAGTGGTATTTCTTCTTGAAAACCTTGAGACGGCAGGCTTTTCCTCCTGTTCGCCACGGCGCGAAAAACGCCCGGAGCTTTGCTGCGTACCGCCGCTTTGGGAATCCGCCGCGGACTGTTCCGGCTCACTGCGCCTTTGAGGACGTCCCTGAGAATGTATAACCGAACGGGCTTCTCTTTGAAAAATATTTTCCGCGTTGTCTTCGTCACCTTTCATTGCCAGGGCATCGACTGCGGCTTTCTTTCCTTCTACTGTTGACACTTCGTCTTCGTCCTCCTCATCTTCCGAGAAAAGATATGAAAACTTTGAGTTTTCGCTCTGTAGAGGCTTTACCTCCTGTGGGGTCATTTCGCGGCGTGAGAAGCCGCCGGCAATTCTGGTCGGCTTGTCGGGATTGAGCATATCCGCTCCCGTGCCCGTTTCCTCACCGTCTCCGCGCCTGCCGAAGCGGTCGCGTCTGGGTGTGACAAAGGCATGTTCCTCCGTTTTAACCCCTTTTTTGCGCTGTGCTTTTGTGCGCCCTGTTCCCATGGAAAGGTTTGCATCGCCGTCAAGGTCGAGCTGTTCGCCCTCAAAGCCCTGCGCTTCGTTATTATCTTCAAAGCCCATTATTCGACTTTCCTTTCGTCATCGTTTTCCCCTCGGCGTATCGGTCGGAGGGGTAGTGCGCTGCTGTCTGCTGCGCTCATACTGAGCCTGTCGGCTCTGCCACGCCGCCTGCGCCTGTTGCTGCATATCCCAGCGTTTCGTATTCTGCGGCTGACCGGGAACATGCGGCGGAGCCTGATTTACCGGTGGGGACTGCGGCGGCTGACCCGACATTCTCTTGCGGTATTCCTCCTGCTCTCTCGCCCAACGCTGTGCATCTGCCCTGCGCTGTTCCTCAAACGCCCTGCGCTGTTGCTCCGCCGCAAGACGTTTTTCGTTTTCTTCTTCGATTTTACGCCGTTTTTCTTCCGCGTGCCTGATTCTGTCGGCCTCGGCTCTGCCCATAGCATAGCCCTGCGCTATCGGTTCGCGGTAAGCCGAGGGGCGTTCTGCGTAATGCACTCGCGGCTGTCCGCTTCTTCTGCGTCTCCTCTGCCGATTCGGTTGAGCGGCAGCCTCCTCCCGAACATCGGCTTTACCGTACCTCGCGCCGTAGGTGCTGTTCCAAACGCCCCGAAGTTTCGGGTCACGTATTTCGTCAGGCAGACTGAGCTGACCGGGTGAGCGGACATCATCTTTCATGATTTTTTCTATCTCGTCGGGAGAAAGCACACAGTCCAGCGTATACGGATTTACCGACATTGCTTTCATATCGTCATAGGATTCAAGTTTGGGCATACGTCTCGGCTCAATTCCCGACTGCTGTCTGTAGCGGTTTTGAGGGTCAAATTGTTCGTCCGGAATATATCTGCCGGGATTCGCCGGAATATTCTCCTTTTTCGGCTTTGTACCGATTACCTCCGTTTCCGTGTTCTGCTGAATTTCCGACCATGTTGGCTCGGCACTGTCAATCCTGCTCCAGTAGCGTGTTTCGCTGTACATCTGCGGCAGAGGCGGAGAATAGGTATCAAGCCCGTTGTCACCGGGGATTTTTTCCGTTCTTTCGCGGTCGTCAAGCTCCCTGCGGCGGAAATCCTCCGTGGGGTCGTTAATGTCCATCTGCTCGGCAAACATGGACAAATCCTCATCGTCATAGCGTTTTTTGCGCTTTCTCGGCTCTATTACTCTGCCCTGGGCGGTATCGCGCTTTTCACGGTGCTCGTTTACTTCACGGGCTATATCTTCATATTTTTCCTGCTGCTCCTTCGGCAGCATTTCAATAAGCTCCGCACGGCGTTTTTCAACGGGGATTTCATTACGCACCGAGCTTCTGCGAAGCTTTCCGTCACGTTCCTTCACCTTGTCAAAGCTGTCCCTTGCCGCCGGGTCTTTGAGAAAATACAAATCTCTCGGAGCACGCGCCTTTCTTCCTGCAAGGGCGGAATAGCGCAGACGGCTTATAGTAAAGTCGGAAATCTGCTCACCGACCTTTCCGCTCGGTCTGTAGCTGGGAGAATAGCTCATTTTTTCAAGCATTTCCGGAGTTATTCTTCCGCCGTTCAAATCCTCCTCAATATCCAGGTCAAATCTACCCGAATCGGGCTTCATGCCCTCCGAATGAGCCGCAAGCAAACGTGCACGTTGCAGCTCAAAGGCACCCTTTTTGGCTTTTATTGTACCGACCCTGCGCGTTCTTGCCTCGTCAAGAAGAACGTCAAGCTGATAGGAGGCGTCATCGCTGACCTGCACGTCCTTTAAATACGGATTTTTATAGTTTCCCGAAAAACGCCTTGCCATTGACAAGTCCTCCTTTCGTATACATTCAGTGATTTATTATCGAAATATTACCGGCAGTTTACGGCTTTTATGGCATCTCTCTGCCGAACCGCCTCATAAATTATTATTCCCGCGGCAACGGAGGCATTAAGGGAATTGACACTTCCGTGCATCGGCAAGCTCAGAATGCCGTCGCATTTTTCCTTTACCAATCTGCCTACACCGCCGTCCTCGCCGCCGATAACCAGTGCCAGTCCGCCGGTCAGATTTGCTCCGCACCAGTTTTCGCCGTCCATATCGGCGGCGTAAACCCAAATATTATCCTTTTTAAGCTTTTCGATAGTCTGCGGAATATTGGCAACCCTTGCAACGGGGATATATTCAACCGCTCCGGCACTTGCCTTACCCACCGCGTATGTAAGCCCTGCGGCTCTGCGCTTTGAAACGACCACACCGTGTGCGCCTGCGGCTTCGGCTGTGCGGATAATCGCGCCCAGATTATGGGGGTCGGCAATTTCATCGGCAATAATAATAAACGGTGCTTCGTTCCGCTCCCGTGCCAGCTCAAGAATATCCTCAAGGGTGGAATATTCCTTAACCGCCGCAGTTGCGCAGACACCCTGGTGATTTCCTCCTGCGCTCATGGCGGTAAGCTTTGCCGGAGAAACCTCCTTAACGGTTATATGCTTTTCCGCCGCCATCGCCATGATTTTCGATATGCTGCCGCTTCTCTCGCCTTTTGCAATCCAGACCGCATCAATGGCGCGGTCGCTCTTTAACGCTTCGATTACGGCGTTTCTGCCGATTATTATATCATTGTTTTCTCTCTGTTGCTCTTTTTCCTGCATTGCTGTATTTCCTCTCTGATGTACGGAATATCTGATATATTATAATAACATTATATTGCGTTCAAAACAACAAATTTTTTGTTAATACTACTTCCAAATTTTGATTCAAAAATACCGCTTTAAGAAACACGTTCCCAAAGCGGCATTTATACCATATATTTATTATTTTGAAAAACAGGTCAGTCGCTTACTATATCCTTGAGACGCTGCATTTTTTCATCAAGCAGTATGCTCATTTCCGCGCATTCGCTCAGCTCCGCGTCCATAATGGTTTGCTGTTCTTCACTGAGCTGCTTTTTGTATCTCAAACGGTGCTCCAAATTCGCCCAGGATTCCATGGCGATTGTGCGCAACTGAACCTCCACGCGAACAAGCCGCTTTTCACCGCTGAGAAAAATGGGAATTTCCACAATCAGGTGCAGACTGCGATAGCCGTTGGGCTTGGGATTCTTAATGTAGTCCTTGCGCTCAATCAGGGTTACATCGTCCTGCCGGAGCAGACAGTCCGCAAGCATATAAATATCGTCAAGAAAACTGCACACTACCCGAACGCCGGCAACATCGTTAAGGGTGCTTTCAACAAGGTCAAAGCGCAAAGGAAGCCCTTTTCGCTCCATTTTCTCACGAATACTTTCAAAAGATTTCAGCCTTGATTTTATGCTCTCTATGGGATTGCGCTCATCTTTCAGCGCAAAATACTCGTTCAGCACGCGGAACTTGGTTTCGATTTCAAAAATCGCACAGCGATAATAGGTCATAAGCCGCCTGACGTTTTCCGCAATATCATTAAGCTCATCAAAGGATTTTTCGTCCAGCATACTGATTAGCTGCTGCTTAATTGTAAATTCTTTATCCATTTTCATACTCCTGTCATTTTGCTGATAATATTTTTATACTTATTTCAAATAAGACGTATGGCATAAAAATTCTTCGCATCAGTCAAAAAGCAAGACTTTCCGCTCGGATTTTTATTGACTTTCTAATTTGAAATAAGTATTACATAGGTAAACGGTGCTGTCAACAGGGTGTTTATGGTGAAACGGTGAGAGAATTGTGAAAACCCCGAACGGCAGAATTTCTCCGTCCGGGGTGAATTTATTATTCAAACATCTCATCGGCGGAGGCTCTGCGGTGCAGTGCACGGGCAATATTGCCGCTACGGTAACCGTAGCGTGCAAGCTTATTAAATACCCCTGCTCTGGTTTTTTCGTCCTCAAGTCCATTGCCGAGCTTGCCGGAAAGTAGAATCTCAAGCTGTTCGTCCTCGTCGATTTCAAGCTCGTCCACCGCCTGCTGAGCAAGCTGTGACGAAATGCCCTTCTGCCGAAGCTCCAGCAGGATGCGTTTGCCTGCGTAATGCTTGCGCTCAAGATAATGCTGCGCAAGATTTCGGGCATAGCTTTCATCGTCAAGCATTTTGAGCTGGCGCATTTTTTCCACAGCCTCATCGGCAGCCTGGGGCGTTGTTTTCATGGACAGCTTACGCCGAAGCTCGTTTTCGGAATAATCTCTGCATGAAATCATGTAGTAAGCACTGCGCTTTGCACGTAGCGCATCGGACTTTTCTTTCAGCTCAAGCAGCTCATCTTCGGAATACTCGCGGTATTCCCGAAGTCCCTCGTCATAAACAAGCTGTGCATCAAGGCGCATATATTCCGTGCCGTCCTCGTTTATCAGCGCAATGAGCTTGCCGCGCCTTTTGCGAAATTCAAAGGACGGCATCAGTCAACGGTTATGTCGATGTCAACGGTAGGCTCCGAGGGTGCTTTCGGGACTGTGATTTTTTCGGTCGCAGGAGCTTCCCTGGTCGCCGCATCGTCTGCGGCTGCCTGCGCCTTTACGGCATTTGCGCGAATCTGAGCCTCGATTTCCTCGGCAATCTCAGGATTGTTCTCAAGGAATTTTTTGGCGTTTTCTCTGCCCTGACCGATTTTTTCGCCCTTGTATGCATACCATGCGCCGCTTTTCTTGATAATATCCATTTCCGCGGCAATATCAACCACTTCACCCACGTGGCTTATTCCCTTGCCGTAGACAATCTCAAAGGAAGCGGAGCGGAACGGCGGTGCAATCTTGTTTTTAACAACCTTTGCCTTTGCAAGTATTCCCGTGACCTCCTGCCCCTGCTTGAGGACATCGGTCTTTCTTATATCAATTCTGACAGAGCTGTAAAACTTCAGTGCTCTGCCGCCGGGAGTGGTTTCGGGATTGCCGAACATTACCCCCACCTTTTCACGGAGCTGGTTGATGAAAATGGCGAGACAGCTTGATTTTCCGATAGCGGAGGTGAGCTTTCTCATGGCTTTGCTCATGAGCCTTGCCTGTGCGCCTACCTGCAAATCGCCCATTTCGCCGTCAACCTCCGCACGGGGCACAAGGGCGGCAACGGAGTCGATAACAATGACATCAATTGCGCCGGAACGAATAAGAGCTTCGGCAATTTCCATAGCGTCCTCGCCGTTGTCGGGCTGAGAGACGAGCAGGGAATCAATATCCACACCCAAAGCACGGGCATATACAGGGTCAAGAGCGTGCTCAACGTCGATAAATGCGACTTCACCGCCGTTTTTCTGACCCTCCGCGATACAGTGCAGCGCAAGGGTGGTCTTGCCGGAGGATTCCGGTCCGAAAATTTCCACAATTCGACCTCTGGGAAGTCCGCCTATACCGAGAGCCAAATCAAGACCCAGTGAGCCTGTGGAGATAGCCTCAACATTAAGAGTGGAGCTTTGACCGAGGCGCATTACCGCATTTGCACCGAACTGTTTTTCGATGTTTGCCATTGCGGTTTCAAGTGCTTTCTTTTTGCCCTCTGTAGTGGTGGGAATGGGAGCAGTGCCCTTTTTCTTGTTATCAGCCATTTCGTTACCTCCATGTGTTTGTGATTTGATTTTAGCACATCTGTTCTAAAAGTGCAAGAATAAATTTAAAAATCGTCAGAGTTTTGTACCAATAATCGCCCTATAGTTTTCGTTCACATCCCGAACAGCGCGTATTTGAGCCATTTTTGCGTTTTCAAATAATTTCGTCACGCTGTCTTTCTGGTCATATCCAATCTCAACGGCAAGTATTCCGCCGGGTTTCAAAAGAGGAAACCAGTTATGAACAATTGCCCGATAAAAAGTAAGTCCGTCTTCACCGCCGTCAAGCGCCATTTGCGGCTCTTTGCCGACATCCCTGTCAAGGGTGGGCAACACCGACGTAGCGATATAGGGAGGGTTTGAAACGATGGCATCAACCGGTGCAAATTGATTATCGGGAGCGGTCAACACATCGTATTTCACGGCAGCAACATCACCGTTGCCGTGGCTTTTTATATTTGAAAAAAGATATGGCAAAGCTTTTTCCGAAAGCTCCACACAGGTACAATGCCCTTTGCCTAAAAGTTTGCACACACCAAGTCCTACCGCGCCTGTACCGGCGCAAAGGTCGAGAATTTCGGGGTTTTCCACGTCTTTCAACGCTTCCGCAGCGCACTCCACAAGAGCCACGGTGTCCTCACGGGGCACTAAAACCCCCTCGCCGCATTCAAGCTCCATGCCGCAAAATTCCCATTTTCCCAAAATATACTGCAACGGACGATGAAGCCGCTCGTTGCACAGCGCAATGTATTTTTCGGCACATTCCGCTTCCGCCGTTTCATTTCCGCGCATTATAAGCTCCGTGCGGTCGGTAATTCCGAAAACAGGCTCAAGCAGACACATTGCATCAAAGGCAGGACTTGAAAGCCCTGCCTTTTCTATTATAGCCTTTCCCTGACGGTACAGTGCATTAAGCGTTACCACCTGTCGTCCTCCTGATTTTCGGGAATAACCTCAATCAGAGCTTCGAGCGCGCATTCAAGCTGGCTGTCATCGGGCTCTTTTGTGGTCAATCTCTGCATCCACATACCGGGAGCTGCGATAATTCGCGTAAACAGATTATCGTGCCTGCCGCACAGCTTCAAAAGCTCATAGCCGACGCCCATAATGAGAGGAATACAGGCAAGCTTTACAAGTATGCGAAGCCAGTCGGGGAATGATTCGGGAATGAATATACCCACAATTATGCTGAGAAGCAGCATAATTATCAGAAAGCTTGTGCCGCAACGGGGGTGGAAACGCTTGAATTTTCTGGCGTTCTCAACGGTAAGCTCCTCACCGGCTTCATAGCAGAAAATGCTCTTGTGCTCTGCACCGTGATACTCAAACACACGACGGATTTCTTTCATTCCGGAAATCAGCGCAATGTAAACTACGAAAATAATTATTCTGAATACGCCCTCGAAAACGGACTTGATAAGATGACTGCCGCTGCTGTGGAAAACAGCTTTGGTAAAGGCGGAGTCGGCAATGAATTTGTCGCAAAGCCAGCCGATTCCCTTGAAAGAATAAACAGGCAGCACAACAAACAGTCCCACTGCAAGGACTATGCCCAGCAGAGAAGCGATGAACATGAGAAAATCCATAAGCTTGCCGCCGAACATCTTCTCAAGCTTTTTATCAAATTCCGACTGTTCTTCTTCCTCGGCAAAGCCGGAGAGGTCGGCAGAACGGGTCATGGTATTCATGCCGATGCTCATTGAGTCGATAAATCCGAAAATACCTCTGATAAAAGGAATTTTCTTTATGAAGCTCTTTTTTCTGCTCTTTTTGACTTCCTCGTAAATGAGCTTGCCGTTTCTGTCGCGTACAACCATCATTGTCCGTGTCGGTCCGTTCATCATAACGCCCTCAATAAGAGCCTGACCGCCTATTGAGGTTATTTTCTTTTCACCCTTGCGAATACGAACTCGTTCGGGCTGTTCGGGTTCTTCCGACTGTTCGGATTCTTCGGGTTCTTCAGATTCTTCGGATTCTTCGGATTCTTCCGGCTGTTCCCCGGACGTACATTCCTCTGCGGAAATTACGGCAGTGTCCTCAGGGACAGTCTCGTCCTCATCGTCCTCCGGGAAACGGATAGGCGGACGCCAATCCTCCTCGTCTTCGATTTCCGTGATTCTTTCGTTTTCGTTCATTTTGGTGTATCCTTTCAATAACTATCTGAAATATTTGTTTTAAAAATTACTCTGCGTTTTTCTTTGCTATAGGCAATGTTACTGTGACAACCGTGCCCTCACCCAGCTTACTGGCAATATCAATTCTGCCGCCGTGCTGTGTAATAATTTCCTCGGCAACGCCCAGCCCTATGCCGAAGCCGCGACGGGTGTTGTTGGCTTTATAGAATTTCCGGGTTATTTTCGGCAAATCCTCGGCGGCAATACCGCAGCCGTAATCTCGCACCATAACCTTTATTTCGTCGCCGGTACAGGCGGCGGTAACGTGAATCTCACTGCCTGCATCACTGTATTTCATGGCGTTGTCGATAAGATTTGTAAACACCTGGCGCAAACGGTTTTTATCGCCCATTACCGGAGGCAGATTTTCCGCTTCAAAGAACGTAAGCGTTTTCTCCTCCTGAGAAGCGCGGTCGGAGAAAAAGTAAACCGCCTCGCCTATTTCAGCCAATATGTCAAGCTTTTCAAATCTCATCTGCATTGCGCCGCGCTGAAGTCTTGAAAAGTCAAGCAAATCCTCAACCAGCGTTCCCAATCTGCTGGCTTCGGTGGTAATCGTATCCATTCCTCTCACGAAAAGCTCGGTATCTTCGGGACCGCATGACCGCAGGGTTTCACCCCAGCCCTTTATTGCCGTCAGCGGTGTTCTCAGCTCGTGAGAAACGGAGGAAATAAAGTCGTTTTTCAAATCCTCGTTGGCGGCAAGGGCGGCAGCCATTGAGTTAATCGCGTCCACAAGGTCGCCTATTTCGTCCTCCTTGTCCTTTTTCAGCCTTGTGGTAAAGTCGCCCTGTGCAATTTCGTTTGCACTGACGGTTATACTTTTTACCGGACGGACAATAGAACGGAAAAAGTAGAAGCTTGAAACCAGCACCAGCAACAAAATCAATATACTGCTTGCGACAAGCAGCATCACTATGTAAAAAATAGTTCTGTCAACAAGAGACAGCGATACTATTATACGCAGAGCACCGATTTCTCTGCCGTTTGAGAGTGTGATTATCTGTGACACCGCAAGGACTTTTTCACCCAGAGAGCTTCGTCCCTCCCAAATGCCCTGACCGTTCTCGGCATTTTTGGCAAACTCATAGTCGTTCATTGCCTCCGTTGTCGGCTTGAAGCCGGTGGACGTGACCTGAACAATGCCGCTTTTATCAATAAATTGCAGCTCCATAGTCTCTCTGCCGTCGAACTGCTCGACATAGCTCTGAGCCGCGTTTACGAAATCCGACGTTCCGGTAACGCCGGAGGTGGCGGTAAAATAGGATGCGTTAAGGCTTACACGGTTTTCTACAAGCTGCCGCACCTGATTATAATATGAATTTTTAATGAGCAGTGAGCAGGCTGTAACGGCAACCGCAAGCACGACAACAATAATGGAAAAGGAGGAAAAAAGCCAGCGGCGCATGACACTGCGCTTTCGCACCATGCTTATGATTTCCTTGCCGTTAGAGTGCTGATAATCGAATTTTTTCAAAGTGCGACTGCCTCCTTTCCGTCCGGAACGCTTCGCAATTAAGCCTCCCATTTATATCCAAGACCCCAGACCGTTACAATATGTACGGGCGTTGAAGCATCGTCCTCGATTTTCATTCTGAGACGGCGAATATTAACATCGACAATCTTATCCTCACCGTAATAGCCCTCACCCCAAACATGGGAAAGTATCTCCATTCTGCCCAGGGCCGCGCCGGGATTGGAGAAGAAATATTCCATAATCTGAAATTCCACCTGAGTTAAATCTATGGGAATGCCGGATTTTGTAAGGGTGCGGTTTCGGAGATTCAAAACAAAATCTCCCGATTTAAGCTCCTCGTTGAAATTATTGCCCTGCCTCATCTCCGCAAGAGCAACACGTCTGTAAAGAGCGTCCACACGGGCAACCAGCTCGCTGGGCGAAAAGGGCTTCGTAACATAATCGTCCGCGCCCATCATCAGACCGCCCACCTTGTCCATCTCCTGAGTTTTGGCGGTGAGCAGAATAATGCCTATATTGCCGTTGTCCTTGCGTATTTCCCGGCAGACCGAAACGCCGTCGATACCCGGCATCATTATATCAAGGAGAGCCACGTCAAAGCTTTTCGGGTCGGCATAATAAAGCTCAAGGGCTTTTTCACCGCAGTTTGCTTCGACAACGTCATAGCCGGCGCGTTCCAGATTTATTACAACAAATTCGCGGATTGCGTCTTCGTCCTCGGTAACAAGTATTTTTTTCATAATGTATCATCTCCGAATTACAGTAAATAGAAACAGGCGTAAACCACATTATAGGTTATGTCGTATTGCTCGCCCAGGGGACATATCTGCACACCCCATACGGTGTCGTTATATGAAATCAGCTTTTCATATCCGTAGGAGGGAATGAGTTTTTCGTTTTTGCTGTCAAAGGCACGTAATTTGAAAAGCTCCGTTCCGTAGCTTTCCGTTTTTCGCTGAATAACCGCACTGTCGGAATCCGGGTCGGTTGACAGCACGGTTTCGGAGCCGTCAAGCTCGGAAAGCGGCACGGTGACTTCTTCGTAAGTCACCTCCGGCACGCTGAATACCATAGTTCGATAGTTCGGGTCATACCGTGCGGTTATATCCGTCGGCAATGAGGGCGGCAGTACCATGTAATAGCCCTCGGCTGTGTTCAACACAGTCTCGAATCCGCTCTGCTCCGAAAGTGTGCCGGACAGGGAATCGTAGGAACGCCACGAGGTTTTGTACAGCTTCTGTTCGGAGCTTTCCGTGTAACAGGGCAGAAGCGTGTGAACCGGGATTTCGATAAGCCCGTCTGCATCGGCATCGAAAGAAGCTATGACCGCCGCGCGGTCAGTGCCGGAAACAGTTCCGGTTTCTCCGCTGTTAAAGGGTGCGGTCAGCACCGCGTTGAATTTATCCCAGCACACAGCTTCGGTACACATGACCTCTGCGGTTTTGTAGCTGTCGATAATCAATGCCTGAGTGGTATCATCAAGCATATCCACCGTGACCTTGGCGTACCGCGTAACACTTCCGTCAAGGGAGAGCATACCGGCAGTATAAAGCTGCTCCGCTCCCTCACCGGATACATATTTCAGCATTCTTACAACAGACGTTCCCGCTACGGTATTAAGGGTTGCGGTCATGATTTCATCTGTACCGTCACCGTCCATATCGCAAACCGCAACGCCCGAATAGCCCGATGAAGACTGCGCCTCGGTACCGTTCTTGTCATCTATGACAATTGTTTGCATTTCGTCCCCGGAGCAGGAATATACGGTAAGCAGACCGCCGCCGGAGCTTACCGACCAGCCCACAACAATTTCGCTGCCGGAGTGTTCGGGCAGAATATTTCCGAAAAGGAGAACGTTGACATTACCTGCAAGCCCCTCGGCGGTGGCGGTTACGTGCCAGCTTCCGTGGGAGCGTTTCATGACGGCAATGCTTGCAAGGGTGCTTTCGGAAGACTCCGTGTAAAACACCACCGCTTCCTCAACACCGTCGCCGTCAAGGTCTTTCATCGTTATCGCCGAACGGTATTCGCCGTTTCGCGGATACCTGAAAAGGGGCTGTCTTCCCAGGTGAGCTTCAAGAGCCTCGCAAATTTCACGTTCATATCCCGACGTTTTGGGAGGACGCAGCATATTTTCCGAATCAAGGGGAGCGGCGTGACAGCCGCACAGGGAAAACAGCAAAAACACTGATATTATCAGAAAAAACAGTTTTTTCATAATGTCTGAGCCTTTCGGGACGTTTGATAATTCGGACGGTTATAAGCCGCCCGGCTACAGCCGTTGAGTTATTATATCATAAATACTTGTGCAAAGCACAAGTATGTGCGGAGCACCGAGCGGCAAAGCCGCAATTTAGATACCAATGTTCTCTCAGGCATCGAAAGGCTTGTTTTCAAGACTTTCGCTAATGCCGTGAGGTTATTATACCATATAATTTTCCGAAAATATATACTTTCTTTGAACTTTTTCAGACATACTGTTTGCCCGTAATACTTCCGTAAAATAAAAATTTTAAAAATTTCACAGAAAATCTTCGTAACACTCTTTAATTTGTCCTTTCAATATATTATAATAGCTTTGATACAATAAGTTAGTTATGCTCATGCATCAAAATCTCTAAGAAGGAGAATCATTCAAAATGAAGAGCAAAGTACGTCTTAACATTTGCGGAACAGATTACTACATCACCAGCGACGACGATGAAAGCTACATTCGCGCAATAGGTGACGAGGTTGACACCCGTATGAGTGAAATGATGTCGGAAAACGACAGAATATCAACCACTATGGCTGCTGTCCTCTGTGCGCTGACCTACGCGGACGAACAGCACAAGGCAACCGCCGCCGCCGACAGCCTGAGAAGTCAGATTAAGGACTATGTTCAGGAAAGCGGCAAGGCACGGCTGGAAGCGGACGAAGCCCGCCGTGAGATTGAGCATCTCAGACGTGAGCTTCAGAGCCTTCGTATGCGCTTTTCCGAGCTTGAAAACAGATAATGTCAATTGAAATACTTGCCCCTGCCGGGGGTGAGCAGCAGCTTGAAGCGGCTGTGAGAGCAGGCGCGGACGCGGTTTATCTCGGCTTGCGCGGAAAGCTCAATGCCCGTCGCGGCGCGGCGAACTTTTCCGTCGAGGAGCTGAGCGATGTTGTGGCTATGTGCCACGAAGCAGGTACTTCCGTTCATGTAACGCTTAACACTCTGCTTTTCGATGACGAGCGGCAGTCTGCCCTTTCGCAAATCGAAGCGGTGTGTCGCGCCGGCGTCGATGCGGTAATAGTTCAGGATTTGGGACTTGCCGCACTTATAAGAAAATGTGCGCCGCAGCTTGTGATGCACGCCTCAACCCAGATGACGATACATAACAGAGCCGCTCTCGGCACTCTGCGTGATTTGGGCTTTTCCCGTGCTGTGCTGGCAAGGGAGCTGTCCGGCGGTGAAATAGCGGCAATCGCAAAGGATTCCGTAATAGAAACCGAGGTTTTTATTCACGGCGCCCTTTGCATGAGCGTTTCCGGGCAATGCCTTTTTTCCTCCATGCTGGGGGCTAGAAGCGGCAATCGCGGAATGTGCGCTCAGCCATGCCGTCTGCCCTTTACGTCAAACGGCTTTGAAAGCTGTCTTTCATTAAAGGACATGAGCCACATCGAATATATCCCCGAACTTGAGGGCATGGGTGTTACGTCCCTTAAAATCGAAGGACGGCTGAAACGCCCGGAATATGTGGCGGCTGCGGTGACAGCCTGTCGGGAAATGAGAGACAAGGGCTCGGTTTCTCCTGAGCTTATGGCTGACCTTAAAAGGGTGTTTTCACGCTCCGGCTTTACCGACGGTTATTACACCGGCAGGCGCGGCAGTGCGATGTTCGGCACAAGGCAAAAGGAAGATGCCGCCGACAGCGGTACCTTTGCCTCACTGCATCGGCTTTACCGTGTACAGACCCCCAAAATTCCCCTCACAGCGAAGCTTTGGGCAGGCGAAAGTGCTGTTTTAAGCCTTTCGGACGGTCAAAACACCGTCGTTGCGCAAATTGAAAACCCCGCGGCTTCCGGTGAAGTGTCGGCAGAGCTTGCCGAAAAACAGCTCTCACGCACCGGCGGCACACCTTATTATCTTAACAGTCTGAGTGTCGGCGGTGACAGAGGCATTGCCCCCTCTGCCCTCAACGCTCTGCGCAGAAATGCTCTTTCCATGCTGTCCGATGAGCGCAAAAAGCCCCGTTCGATTGAATTTGCGCTCTGTTCCGACGCCTTTGAAAGGCACACCGTAGCAAAAAAGCCGCTTCTGACTTTGATATTCGGAAGCTACGAACAGATACCCCATGACCTGTCGGAATATTCCGACAGCATTGAAAAAATATATTTACCCCTTGAATGCGACCTGAAAAAGGTCGGCTCATTGAAAATACCTCTTTGTGCCGAAGCACCGAGAACTCTGTTTACCGGTGAGGACACTTTCGGAAAATGGCTGAGCGACGCCGAAAATGCCGGAGTAAAAACCGTTATGCTTCATAATATGGGGCAAATCGCAATTGCAAAAAGCATGGGCTTTGAGCTTGAGGGCGGTTTTTCTCTAAACACGGTGTCCACTGCGGCAATAGCCGAGCTGGACAGGCTGGGCTTTTCCTCCTGTGAGCTGTCGCCGGAGCTTTGCGCAGGCAGAATAAGCTCTTTAGGCGGAACACTGCCGAGAAAAGCGATGATATACGGCAGGATTCCCATGATGCTTACGCGTAACTGTCCGGCGGCATTAAACGGCTGTGTCGGCACAGACTGTCACATAACCGACCGCCGGGGAATAGATTTCCCCGTAATCTGCCGTGCCGGTGCAAGTGAAGTGCTCAACAGCGTTCCTCTTGCCATAATGGACAGAAACGAGCTGCTTCCCGGTGTTGACGGCTTTACAATGCGCTTTACAACCGAAAGTGCCCCGGAGTGCGGAAAGATAATCGAAGCGGCGATAAAGGGTGAGCCTATGTGTATACAGCGCACAAAGGGCTTGTATTTCAGAACTGTATTATAATGTTTACACCGCTTATTTTACGGAGATTGATAGAATGATTAAAAAGGTAAATGTTAAGCCAAAGCTTAAAATAGTTCAGTTTCGCGACGGCGCGGTAGTGCCGGAACGCGCAACTAAAGGCTCTGCCGGGCTTGATTTACACGCCTGCATAAGCGAGCCTATGACCATCGGCGCAGGCGAAAGGGTGGTTATTCCCACCGGCATCGGCATTGAGCTGCCCGATTCCGGCTACGCCGCGTTGATACTGGCGCGAAGCGGACTGGGCATACGTCACGGTCTGACCCTCTCAAACGGCGTCGGACTAATCGACAGCGATTACAGGGGCGAAATAATCGTAGGGCTTTCAAACTTTTCAAACGAGCCTTACGAGCTGCGCGTTCAGGAGCGCATCGCCCAGATGATGATTGTTCCCGTTTCGACCATGCCCCTTGAGGTTGTCGCCGCTCTTTCAAAAACCGAGCGCGGCACGGCAGGCTTCGGCTCAACCGGCAGAGGTGGCGAAGAAGAATCGGGGAAATAGCTTATAACGATTTCGGAGGGTCAGATGAAACGTATTATCGGCACAAAAGCCGCAAAGCTCGGCGTAATAGCGGTGCTGCTTACCTGTTTGCTTTTATCGGGCTGCAACAGTTGCGCGATGATGGCAAGTCTGCACAAGGGCGAAAGTGTCGGTCTTGTGCTTGATTCTCTCGGCAGAGATATTTTCGGTGAACACGACCAGACGGTCATGGAGCTTACTTTGTCAATGCCGACCAGCGCATACTATGAATCGGTATCGGGAAAAACCAGCTACAGCAGTCTGACTACCGACGAACAGCGCGAAGCTTACGAGGCAATGGAGCGCTCTGTTTTCCGTTTCACAAACGAGGGCGGCGGCGAAAGGGGCGTATGCCAGCTTGAACGGGCGTATATTCCGCGCCTTACCAGTGCCGAGATATACATGGTAAAGGAAGCGGTTTACTGCGACCACCCCGAAGCATTCTGGCTCTCTCGCAATTATTCCCTGGATTTCAATTTCAAGGACGGCTATTTTATTATTCTCTATTCGCTCTATTCCTACGAGGACGCCGTGGTTATGGCACGGGGACTTGAAAATGCGGTGTCGGCGTATTTGATTGACATGCCGCGTAATCTGAGCGAATACGAAAGAGAGCTTTATATTCACGACCGACTGGTGTCCGAATGCGAATACGATTACACCGTTTATGAGGAAAATTCAAGGAATCACACCGTTTCCTGCGCATACGGCGCGCTGGTAAACCACAGTGCCGCCTGCGTCGGCTACACCACGGCAACAAAGCTGCTGCTCAACTGCGTGGGGATAGAGAGCTATGCGGTTCACGGCTTTTCCGATGATTATGCCCACGTTTGGCTGCTGGTCAAAATAGAGGGCGGCTGGTATCATCTGGACGTAACCTGGGACGACCCGATTTTAAGCGAACCGTCCTCACTGATACAGCACACATATTTTAACATCACCGATGAAATGATAGCGGAATCACACGAGCTGTGCGAAAATTTCGATGCGCTGACAGAGGAACGTATACTGTCGGGAGCCGCCGGTGCACGTTTTTACAACTTCGACATGCCGAAAGCGGACTCTCTTGATTACAATTACTTCATTCAGGAGGCTTTGCTGATACCGACTCTCAGCGATGATTCCGTAGAGCTTATAGCCGATGAGATTGTCGGGCTGCTCGAAAACGGCGAAACCGAAATGAACATACGCTTCAGCTCCGAATTTGAGGCACTTGCGGCAAACGACTGGCTTATGTCAGGCGGAAATGCCCTGCGCAAAGCGATGGAGACTGCCGATAAAAAATCGTCTGTCGGAATAGATAAATATGTTGTGACCAGCTACACAGAGCATGATATAAAATATCTGCGGCGCGTTTATGTGGTGCAGATTATAACAGAGAATTGATAATCGGAGTGCGGACATTTCGTCTCGCAAACGGCGGATTTCGCGGGAGCTGTGCTTCCGGTTCCGCTCCCGTTAAAAAGAGGATACAGTACGGAAGAAAGGAAATCAGATAAAATGAAGGTTGTACTTGCGGCGGATTCCGGAAAATGTACAGATGCGTTGCTGAGAATGGGTATTGAAGCATCGGTGGTAAATCCTAATATGGACGAAACCCTTGTGACCGGCAAGCGGTTGCCGCCTATGGAGGTTGCCCGTGCTCTTGCC
The DNA here is from genome assembly GCA_964500965.1 of uncultured Eubacteriales bacterium. Taxonomy (GTDB): domain Bacteria; phylum Bacillota; class Clostridia; order Oscillospirales; family Acutalibacteraceae; genus JAISGQ01. The sequence goes on from CAZCQZ010000020.1 coordinate 25,763, forward strand.
GCGCAGAAAGCGGTAACGGTGCTTAAATATTATCCCTCCAGCACCGTTCTCGGACTTGATACGGTAATATGTCTTGAGGGCGAGCTTTTCGGATACCCCAAAAACAGAGATGATGCAAAGCGTATGCTCATGCGTCTTTCGGGCAAGGTTCACGAGGTGCATACCGGCGTTCATCTGGTCAGCGATTACATTCAGATAGCCTTTTCCGCAAAAACCACAGTGCAGATGACCGCCTATACCGAAGCGGAAATAGACGCTTACCTGTCCTCCACGGAGGAATATCTCACCTGTCCCGGAGCTTATGACATCGGCGGATTCGCTTCTGTCTTTGTCGAAAGGGTAAACGGTGATATTAACAGCTGTCGCGGATTACCCGTGTGTGAGCTTCGCAGGCAGCTTCGCAGTCACGGCATTCGCATATAGTTCTCAAAAAATTAACATCTTGGGCACATTCTGTAACAATTTCGATGTTGTGTATTATGTAAAACTATGATAAAATCAACTATTGCAAAGGGAATCTGATTTCACAGGCTGAGCCTGCAAAGAAAGGATAAGATTTATGAATTTTCTTGCCAGAGATATAGGAATTGACCTCGGAACAGCGAACACCCTCGTATATATAAAGGGTAAAGGTATCGTCATGCGCGAGCCGTCCGTTGTTGCCGTTGACATAAGAACAGATACGGTTCTTGCCGTGGGCGCACAGGCTAAGGATATGATCGGTCGTACTCCCGGCTCTATCGTTGCGGTACGTCCCTTAAAGGACGGCGTTATCGCGGACTTTGATATTACCGCAACCATGCTAAAATATTTCATTAAAAAGGCGGTCAAAACCAACCTGTTCTCCCGTCCGAGGGTCGTTATCTGCATACCCTCAGGCGTTACCGAGGTTGAAAGACGAGCTGTCGAGGACGCCACAAAGCAGGCCGGCGGCGGCGATGTTGACCTTATCGAGGAGCCTATGGCGGCGGCAATCGGCGCAGGTCTGCCCGTTGCCGAGGCTACCGGCTCTATGGTCGTTGACATCGGCGGCGGCACCAGTGAAGTTGCCGTTATCTCTCTGGGCGACATAGTTACCGCTTGTTCGGTACGTGTTGCAGGCGATAAGTTTGACGAGGCTATCGTTTCCTATGTCAAGAAAAAATACAATCTTCTCATCGGTGAAAGAACCGCCGAAGAAATAAAGGTCAAAATCGGCTCGGCATTCCCCTACGAAAACGAGGAGGGTATGGTTATAAAGGGCCGAAACCTTGTTGACGGTCTGCCGAAAAACGTTGTTATTTCCGCAGCCGAGGTGCGCGAAGCTCTTGCAGACCCCCTTTCGAGCATTATTGATGCAATCAAGGTAACTCTTGAAAAAACTCCCCCCGAACTTTCCGCCGATATTATCGACCACGGCATTATGCTTACCGGCGGCGGCGCACTGCTTCGCGGCTTTGATAAGCTTGTGGCTCAGGAAACCGGAATGCCCGTACACATTGCCGAAAGACCCCTTGACTGCGTTGTTGACGGAACAGGCAAGCGACTTGACATTATAATGCCCAATTCCTACTGGAGAGCAAGAAACTGATTCGCACAAAACAAAAATGTTGCCGCAAGGGACACCTTGCGGCAATCTGATATTATTTACAGGTGGTGTAGCCGTGAAAGAAATATTTAAGGGCAGAAGCTTTAAAATACTTATTGCCGTACTGCTGGTTTTGCTGGGCGTAATGATGTACGCCGCTTCCCGTTCCACCGAGCAGAGCTTTGCGGCATCTCTTGCTTCCTATATAACAAGACCGATTCAAAAGCTCAGTGCCCTTGTTTCAAGCGGCATCGGCGGCTTTACCGACCAGTTTGAGGATATTGACGAGGTACGCGCCGAAAACGAGCTGCTTGAAAAAAAGTGTCGCGAGCTTGAAGCGCAGATGGTAGATTACGAATCCATCAAGGCGGAAAACGAGGAGCTTCGCGCCATAAGCGGCATCAGTGAACGTAATCCGGACTACACCTTTGAAATGGCAACTGTCATTTCCCGTGATTCAACCGACACCTTTAATACCTTTATAATAGATAAGGGCACACGGCACGGCGTTGCGCTGTACGACCCGGTCATAACCGCAGACGGACTTGTGGGCTATGTTTCTCAGATTGGACCCATTTCCTCAAAAGTAACCACCATTATCGACTCCGCCAGCAGTGTCGGTGCTGTTGACAGCAGCACCCGTGACGGCGGTGTGCTCATCGGTGATTTGGAGCTTGCTTCTCAGGGCTACGCAAAGCTTGCCTATCTTGCCCGTGACTGTGACGTAACAACCGGCGACATTGTTGTCACCAGCGGATTAGGCGGAATATTCCCCAAAAATCTCATAATCGGTGAGGTTGTGGAGATAAAGCCCGAACCTCAGGACATTTCACTTTACGCCATAGTCGAGCCTGCTGCGGACATAAGCGGCTGTACTACTGTCTTTGTGATAACCGATTTTGACGGTCAGGGCGCAGTTGTGGACGGCGAGCTGAATCTTTTCCCCGATGACGACGGTGAGGAATGACGTGGCAAGTCACTTATTGATACTGTAAAGGAGTGACCCGATGAAAAAGCTGCTCGGCAGGGTGAGAATAAAGTGGGCTGTATATATTCTTGAGCTGATAATCGTATTCGTAATTCAGAACACACCGAATCTTATCCCCACGTTTTTAAACACAAAGCCCATGCTGCTTATGATTTTTGCCGTGAGCATCACCATGTTTGAGGGCGAAAGCAGAGGTCTGTGGATTGGTCTTATCGCCGGACTGCTGCTTGATTTGGGCAGCTCAACGGTATTCGGATTTTACGCTATTCTGACCACTGTAATCTGCTATTTCTGCGGCATTCTTGTGGTCTATCTCATGAGGAACAACCTCGTTACCTCCGTGGTGCTTGCCGCCGCTTCCGTGCTTGTTGTGGGATTGTTTCAATGGTTTTTCGAGTTTGCTCTGTGGGGCAACAGCGGCACATGGTATTTTCTGTACGGAATCCTGTTGCCCAGAACCGTTTATTCAACACTGCTCATGCCGCTGGCGTTTTACTTCAACCGCGCCATCGCCACGCATCTTGAGGACGATGAATAGCAGACTTATTCAATTTTTAAGTTGCTGTTCGCGCAATTTTCACACATGTAAATTATAATCAACATATTCCCGAAAGGAGGTTGCTTTGTGGAAGACGAAAAGAAAATAAGCCGACGGATATATATTATGATTTCCGTAATTCTCTTAATAATCTCCGTTTATTCCGTGGTGCTTATGAAGCTTCAGGTGCAGCAGGGCGAATATTACCGCACACAGGCAGTCAAGCAGACGGCAACCTCAATTTCCGTCACTGCCGCAAGAGGCGAAATTGTTGACCGCTACGGACGGGCTATCGTTCAAAATCGGCTTGGTTACGCCATTGTATTTAACCGCGCCGAAATGGAAGTCGGCACCGAAAACGAAATAATATGGCGGCTTTGCACTCTGCTGACGCAGCAGGGCGAGGAATGGAACGACAATACGCCCCTTTATGTTGACGAATACGGCACAGCCTCATACCCTCCGGAGGAGGAGCAGACCACAAAGGTCAAAAGCTACATTTCAAATATGCAGACCGAATTGATGCTTCAATCCTATGCAACGGCTCAAAACTGTTATGACACAATGATTACCGATTATGAGCTTGAAAACGTATCCCCGGAGGTTGCCAGAATAATCATGGGCGTGCGTCTTGAAATGGAGCTTGCCTCTTTCTCAAGCGCCTATCCCTATACCTACGCATCTGACATTTCTCTGGAAACAATGCAGATAATCAAAGAAAATTCAAGCCTTTTCAAGGGCGTTGAAATAAATGTCGTGCCCATAAGAGAATATGCCGACGGCACCATCGCACCTCATATTATAGGAAACATAGGACCTATTTACGCCGAAGAATATGAGGAGCTTAAAAAGAGCGGCTACAAAATGACCGACTATGTAGGTAAATTCGGTATTGAAAAGAACTACGAAAGCTATTTGAAAGGCACAGACGGCGTTAAAAAGGTACAGAGGGACGAAAACGGCGACATCATTTACGAGGAATTTACCAAAGACGCCGTTCCCGGAAACACCATTGTCCTGACCATTGATTCGGAGCTTCAAAAGCGTGCACAGAAAGCTCTTGAAAAATGCATCAAATCCATTGCAAAATCAGGTGCCGCAACCGCTAAAAAATATGACGGTGAGGACGCCGATTCCGGCGCGATTGTTGTTATGAACGTGCAGACCTTTGAGGTGCTTGCACTGGTAACATATCCCTCCTACGACCTGACAACCTATTCCGAAGATTATGACGACCTCCTTAAAGAGCCGGGAAAACCCCTTTACAACCGCGCCCTTAACGGCACCTACGCTCCCGGTTCGACCTTTAAGGTTGCAACTGCACTTGCCGGACTTGAGGAGGGCATCATCACAACAAAAACCACCTTTAACTGCAACAGAGTGTTTACTCACAGTGAGTACAATCTGAAAATGAAGTGCCTCGGCGCACACGGCTCAATTAACGTTACCACCGCGCTGTCGAAATCCTGCAACATATTCTTCTACAATGTAGGTGAACAGCTCGGAATAACAAAGCTGAACGACTACTGCCGTCAGCTCGGATTCGGCTCGGCAACCGGTGTCGGACTGGGCGAATCCACCGGAACTCTTGCCGGTCGTGAGGAACGCGAATCCCGTGAGGAGGGCTGGTATTACGCCGATACCCTACAGGCGGCTATCGGTCAGAGTGACAACCGCTTTACGCCTATCCAGCTCTGCGCATACATGGCAACCGTGGCAAACGGCGGCACACGTTATGAAGCGCGAATCATTAAAACCATAAAGAGCTACGACTATACCAAAACAATAGTTGAGGACACATCGGATAATCCGAAAATTCTGAACAACCTGAACGTTTCCGAGCAAAACCTTGCCAACGTTAAAAAGGGTCTGCTTTCGGTTACTCAGGAGGGTACTGCATCTGCGGCGTTCTCCAACTATAAAATGCAGGTCGGCGGCAAGACCGGTACAGCGGATACTTTGAAAACCGTCACCGCAAACGCAATATTTATCGCCTTTGCACCGTACAATACTCCCGAAATTGCGATATGTATAATCGGTGAAAAGTGCGGTCACGGCAGTGCCATGACCGGTGTTGCCCGTGAGATTTTCAACTACTATTTCTACGCCGAGAAAACCGACGGCTATGAAAATATTTCCGACGGTCAGCTTATAGTATAATTCACTTAATCGCGGCTGTAAAAACGTGAGTTTTTACAGCCGCGTTGTCTATTTAATTGTGCTTGCCGAAAGCCGGTAACAAAAATGAAAACTGCTTTTTGAGAATATCCATAAGCTCCTCCGCCGTCTCTTTCCGTCCGCCTTCCAGCCATGCTTTCAAAACGCTTACGGTCACTCCGGTGCGAATCGCCATAAAGTACCGGGCGTTTCTTTCGTCCATATTCGGAAGCGCACCGTATGACCGCTCCAGTGCTTCTGCGTTTTTCATGTGACAGGCATAAATTATGTCCTGTCGGTTGATGTCGATAAGCAGCTTCAGAATATCGCTGTGACTTGTCCAATACGAAAAATAGCCGTACATCAAATCCGCTTCATCGGGCTTTTCGACCGTTTTCGCAAAATTAAGTGCTTCGCGAAAGCACAGGTCGCACCTCCAGTAAAGAATGTCCGCCAGATTATCGAAGCAACGGTAAATCGTTGTCCTCGCCACACCGGAGGCTTTCTGCACATCTGTTACGGAAACGCGGTCAAACGGTTTCCTTTTGAGACACCGCAAAAGACCGTCGTATATGGAATCCGCAGATTGTGCGGAACGCTTATCATTGCTGATGTGATACATTTTCCCGTCTCCTTATATATTTATCCAAATAGCCGTCACCCCAGGTGTAGGCATAAGGCGTTGCTTCGCTTTTGAACAGCTTTTCCGGCATTTTCAGCGAAAGCGCACCCAACATCACGCCGCATAAAACAGCAAGGATAAATTCAAAAGCAGTAGGTGCAAACTGTGTAAAAAATGAAACGTTAATCCCGATTGCCACGGGAATATATCCCAACAGCACAGTAACCATACCGGGGCTGTAAATTGTCCGCTTTCCGTATTCTCCAAATTGCCTCAAAAGATAAACACCGCCTTTAAAGTGACCGATTATCTCAGTACAGCAAAGGAACAACTGCATAACACAGAAAAACGGCGTTGCTCCTGCAAGCAGTACCGCACAGCCAAACATGACACCGATAAGATTCGTAAACATGTCGCTCATCTGATTCATGGGATAGCGGTCGGGCTTATCCGACTTTGCCATTAAGTTGTACATGGTATGAAATCCGCCGGGAACATGCCATTCCTCCAATACGTGGAGCGGCAGTAATACAGTCGCGACAGCAAACAGCTTTTGCTGTAAGCACCAATCATTCCATCTGCAAATCGCTATGCCGACAATTACACCGCCAATTAAAATTATAAAATACAGCCACATCGAAAGCCATATTTTGCCGATTCTTTTCATATCAGCCCTCCTGTTGTTTCGCTACAATTTTCAGTATAATGTAGCGTTTGTTTTCAAACTATTGTATCACATCTCTGTTTTCGATACAATAGTATCGAAAACATTTTTTAAAGGAGAAGATTTCATGGAAACAATTATTCAAATGTGGCTGTCCGTCTGGCTTTATGTTATGGCAGGTATAGGAATCGTGTTGGGTGTTTGCGTTTGGAAAAGCAGAAACAAATGGACCTCATTGAATATCCTCTGCACACTGGCGGTTATAGTTCTGGTGCTTCATGTGCTGGAAGAATGGGTATTCCCCGGAGGTCTGCACTATTCATACAATATCGACCACGGTTCGGAAATATTGAGCCGATACCCCATGAATCGTCTGACTGACATGATTACAAACTTCGGCGGCGTACTTCTCGGCTGTGCCGTTCTGAAATTTCGCGGATTCGGCAAGTCGGCAGGCATTGCAATCATGCTGTTTTCCGCCTTTGAGGTGGTCATACACATTGTTATCGGCATTACTTCTCTGAAAACATTCGGGGAATACGGCATGAATACTCTGTATTCTCCGGGACTTGTCACTTCTCTGTTCGGATTTCTGCCCATCGTCATAGGTCTTGCTGCAGAGCTGTTTTTCAGCGACAAAGAACGTCCGACCGCAAAGCAGTGGATTCTGGCAGTGACGGTAATGTTCGCCCTCTGCTTTCTGCTGATTAACCTGCCGGAAATGCTGCTGGGAGATAAAAACAGTCCCTACGCTTTTACCGACAGAGGATATTACGAGCGGTACGGAACGCTGTACGAGACTGAGCATAACGCGGTCTACGGATATTTCCGATAATTTTAATACTGCCGCGATTTAATAAATATCCACATGAAAACTGCAATATCGGCGGTTGTTTTTAATGCATTTGTTGACACCAAAGAAAAAATAGCATATAATTTAAATCGGCAATTTATGCCCTGTGACAAAAAACAAAGCTTATTCAGGAGGAAAGCATATATGGCTCAGAACAGACTTATCGGAGATTATCCCGTAATCGGAATCCGTCCGACAATCGACGGACGCAGAGGACCTATGAAGCTTCGCGAAAGCCTTGAGGATCAGACAATGGCTCTTGCGCTTGCCGCAAAAAAGCTTTTTGAAGAAAACCTTTACTATTCAAACGGCGACCACGTAAAAGTTGTCGTTGCCGATACTACTATCGGTCGTGTTCCCGAAGCCGCCGCCTGTGCGGAAAAGTTTAAAAAAGAGGGCGTTGCCATAACATTGACCGTCACTCCCTGCTGGTGCTACGGCTCGGAGACAATGGATATGGACCCCATGACAATTAAGGGCGTATGGGGCTTTAACGGTACCGAACGTCCCGGCGCAGTCTATCTTGCGGCTGTTCTTGCTTCTCATGCTCAGAAAGGACTTCCCGCATTCGGCATTTACGGTCATGAAGTTCAGGACGTTGACAACGTTTCCGAAGTTCCCGACGATGTAAAGGAAAAGCTTCTCCGCTTCGGACGTGCGGCTGTTGCCGTTGCGACTATGAGAGGCAAGTCATATCTCCAGATAGGCTCACAGTGCATGGGCATCGGCGGTTCTATTATTGACCAGGATTTCATCGAATCCTACCTCGGTATGCGTGTCGAATCCATTGACGAGGTGGAGATTCTCCGTCGCATGGAGGAAGGTATTTACGACGAGGAAGCCTATGAAAAGGCACTGGCATGGACTCATGAGCACTGCAAAATGGGTCGTGACGACAACCCCGATTTTGTCCGCTTCACCGATGAGCAAAAGGAAGAACAGTGGAAGTTCACCGTTAAAATGTACTGCATAATCAAGGATTTGATGGCAGGCAACAAAAACCTCCCCGATAAATTCGAGGAAGAAAAAGCCGGTCACAATGCCATTGCCGGCGGCTTCCAGGGTCAGAGACAGTGGACAGACCACTGGCCCAACTGCGATTATCCCGAAGCATTTTTAAGCTCCACCTTTGACTATGAGGGCGCACGTGAGCCGTACACACTGGCAACGGAAAACGATGTTCTCAACGGTCTCGGTATGCTCTTTATGCGCCTGCTCACCCACCGTGCCCAGATTTTTGCGGACGTTCGCACATACTGGTCAGGTGCGGCTGTTGAGCGTGTCACCGGCTACAAGCTGGAGGGAAAAGCGGCAGAATCGGACGGTATTATTCACCTGCTCAATTCCGGTGCAGCCTGTCTTGATGCCTGCGGTGAGTGCAGAGATGAAAACGGCAACCCCGTCATGAAAAGATGGTGGGAAGTTACCGATGAAGATATTAAGAAGATGACCGACGCTACCGTATGGTGCGAAGCCGGATTTGACAACTTCCGCGGCGGCGGATTCTCAAGCCACTTTGTAACAAGAGCGGAAATGCCGGCAACCATGATAAGACTTAACCTTGTCAAGGGCTTAGGTCCTGTGCTTCAGATTGCCGAGGGCTGGACTGTGGCACTTCCCGATGAAGTTACCGACACCCTTATGGAGCGCACCAATCCCACCTGGCCCTGCACCTGGTTTGCTCCCAGATGCACCGGCGAGGGCGCATTTAAGACCGCTTATGATGTTATGAACAACT
>CAZCQZ010000021.1:0-34597 GCA_964500965.1 uncultured Eubacteriales bacterium
AATCTGTTGTCGACGACTTCGGTGGTTCGAATCCACCCGCTCCCACCAAAAAATCGACTTGTGAAAACAAGTCGATTTTTTTATCCATTGCGAAAGTGATGATATACAATGCTTCGCATTGATTTTGTCCGTGAATTGCTATATGTATAGAATGTATTTTTTTCACCGATTGTTTACCTCCTAAGCTGGTTTTCAACTGTTAAATCAACAAGAATCATCGAATTATTCATACAGTACGCATAAAGATTGATTTCTAAAGGTAATCTTGGTCATTGGATAACACGGGATCGTCTTGAGAAATAAATCTCATTAAATGAGGAAATCAGTATCTGCTTTGCAAATAGTAAAGACTTGTTTCTCATCATCAAAATGTACCTCTGGTAAACTCATACAGCCCAATTGCGGCGGCAATGGAGAGGTTGAAGCTGTCAACGGAATCCGTTGAGCGAATCATCACAGGCTGTCCGAGTGTGCGGTAACGCTCCGGCAGACCGGTTGCCTCGTTGCCGAACGCAAGAGTAGCGGGCTTTGAGCGGTCAATTGTTATTTCGTCAAGATAGCAGTTTTCACCGAGCATGAAGGGATAAAGTTCACGACCGTTGTGTGCGGCGGCATACTGCTCGTAGCTGTCGAAATACTCAACTCTCAGGTCAAATATCGCACCCATTGAGGAACGCACGGCTTTGGGGTCGAAAATGTCAAGTCCCGGACGGATAATGGCAAGGTCGCGAACGTTAAAGCCGAGCATGGTACGCATGATAGTACCGACATTTCCGCTGTTTGAGGGGTTGTCGAGAAGCACGTGAAAGGGCGACGGCGCAAGTCTTGAATCAAATTTTTCAAAAACACCCACGACAAAAACGTTTTCCTTTGGAGAAAGACGAGAAACCAGCTTGTCGGAAACTACAATTTCAACACCTGAAGTGTCGCAAATAGTCCGAAGCTTTTCATAGCTTTCGTTGGCAGTAAATGATGAGTGAACATAAACAAGCCGCGCATATTCAGGTTTTGAACGCAGAAGATAAAAAACCAGCGTAGCTCCGAAGGCGTATGAATGCTCAAAGTGCTTTTTGTAGGACTTAATAAATAAGCTTGTATCCATTAAAAATCATTCCTTATATTTAGCGCAGGTAAAATCGGCAGTGCCGTCAAAGGGTGAGAAATATATGCCGCTCACACCGGGCAAAGTCGCATAGTAGCGTGTTTCGTAGTACATCGGATAGAATACGGCGTTTTCATTAAGATAGCGTTCCGCGGCAACCAGAGGGGTCAGCATATCCTCGGTTGTAGTTGAGGCGGACGCGGCTTCCAGAAGCAAATCGTAGGCAACGTCCTCAAGCTGAGCAGGATTATAATAGGTTGTGGACTTGAACAGATTCAGACAGTTCAACGGACCGTCCTTAGACGGCTCAAGAGCATAAAGGGCAATCTGAAAATCTCCGATGTCCACGCGGTTTTCCAGGGTTTCAATATCCAGCGGCTCAAGGTTAAAGTAAATTTTGAGTATGCTCTGCCATATGGAGAGCAGCTCCTGCATCATGAGCACGGTCTTTTCGTCATCGGGACAGATTATGGTTATGGACGGAAGCGATTTTCTACCAAGCTCATTCAAACCGATTGTCAGCAGGTCGGGGGCATATTCCTTGTTAGAGGAAAGCTTAAGACCAGAGCCTGCAAGCTCCCTGTAAAGCTGACCGTTAATGGTAGTGGCCGGAGGAATAATATCGTAGGCAACCGTCACATTATCGGGAAGTAAAAGCTCGTAATCCGAAACATCAATGCACGAAACAATAGCGCGGCGAACGGTCGCATTTGTAAGACCTGTTTTCTCTGTGTTAAATACAAGACCCCAGGTTTTGTCGGTATAGGTTGTGATGTTGAGCTTTGTGCCCGACAGCTTTGAGATATTCTTCGATTCGATTGCGGCGGCTTCAACGGTTTCCTCGGTTATCAGCTCGTAATAGTCCACAGTTGATTTTCTTATGCCGAGATAAAGCACACGGGGTGCAACCTTGTTTTCGCCGACATAATATTCGTTTCTGACAAGCCTGACATAGTTGCCGTGTGACCAACCGTTACTGCTGTCACTGAACGTAAAAGGTCCGTTTGTGATAAGGTAAATATCATCAAGAGCGTAGTGACCGTTGGTGCTTGCAAAGAAATTCTGGTTACAGGGCATGTATTGCGGCAAAGTGGTTTGCAACGGAAATTCCGCGTAGGAATATTCCAGTGTGACTTTCAAGGTGTATGCGTCAACGACCGTAACGCCGAGCTGTGAAACTTCAAGCTCACCCTGATTTATCGCTCTTGCGTTTTTAATGCAAAAAAGCGATGAACAGGTTGTGGAGTTTGTGGCAGGGTCAACACATCTCTGCCACGCAAACTGAAAGTCGTAAGCGGTGACAGGTGTTCCGTTTGACCATTGCGCGTCACGCCTGAGATTAAATATATATTCGGTGTTGTCGGAATTTGCACTGTAGCTTGTGGCAACGCCGTTGATGAGATTTCCGTTGGGGTCAATGCGCATAAGTCCCTCAAAGGTGTTTTTGATAACAAGGAGAGAATTGTTGTCGGTTGCAACCTGTGGGTCAAGGTTTTTAGGCTCGGCGGTAAGAGAATAGCTGAAAGCATAGTCGCTGCCGTCGTCCTGCTCGCAGCCGGCAAAAACAGTAAAAAGGGACAGGCAAAGTAATATACATAAAGCGGCAGAAATAATACGCCGTAGAGTTTTCAAAATCATCACTCCGTCAGAAGAAGTCAATACATATATAATTTTAGCGTTAATTGTGATGATAGACAAGTAAAAATAAGAAAATTTGCAAAAAATTTAAATACGAACCGAAGACAAAACAAAGTCCTGCAAATCTGCCGGAAAAGCAGACTTGCAGGACTTTAAAGTCATAATGCCGTTACACAAAAACAAAGATGTATCTAATAGCCGCAAAGCCCAAAAGGACAATTTCGGCGGCGGTAATGTCCTTGAATCTCAGACAAATGACCTTGACAAGGAAATGCATGAGCAGTCCGAGAGAAAGAGCCTCAACAATTCCCACAAAGGGCATGAACGCAAGAGTGACAAGGGCGGGAGTTGCCTCGGTGACGTCTTTCATATTTATGCTTTTTATGACACGGAGCATATACATACCTATAAAAATCAGCAAAGCCGCGGCAATTGCAGGACGGAACAGCTCAACAACGGGAGAAACAAAGACAGCCGCGAGGAAAAGCACGGCGGTAATAACGGAGGAAAGACCGCTTCTGCCGCCGACGGAAATACCCGAAGTGGATTCGGTGCAGGAGGAAACAGGGGAAGTGCCGATAAAGGAAGCAAACATTGTTGAGATTGAGTCGGCAAGCATGGCTCTGCGAGTGACGTTGATTTCCTTTTTAGGCTCATCGGAGGAAGCTTCCTCGTTGTTGTCGGCGTTTCTGTTTTCCTCCTCGTCAAGAACTTCGATATGCTGGCGAAGTCCCATTGTGACCCCGGCACTCTGAAAGACCTGAACGAATGTAAAGGAAATTGTCACCATAAATGTAACATAAAGGTTGTTAATAAATTTACCGCTGTCAAACAGGGATACAATGCCCTCGGTAAAGCCTTTGGCAAAGGAGTTTCCGAGCCAGTCTCCGAAATCAGACCCCACATCGGCAATGCTGAACGAGAAGCCGTTCCACTCAACCAATCCGAGAGGGATACCCACACCGTAGTAAAGACCGCCTGTAAGGATAAGTCCCAAAACGAGGACGGCAGGCATTCTCATGCGCTTCATAAGCGTTATAAACGCAACGCCTGCAAGGGCAACACCGGCGGAGAAAAGGACTTCATAATCGCCGCTGATAAACAGACCGCGAATGTCAATAAAGGAAACAGACGAGCCGGAAGCGGTTATGATTCCTGCCTGCTGTAAGCCGAGCATGACCGCATACAGACCAAGACCGGCGCAGATTGCGACCCTCATGTTTTTCGGAATCGCGCTTTCAATGGCACGACGAAGCCCAAGGAGAGTGGCGGCAAGGAAAATAAGACCTGCAAAGAAAGTTATAGCCAGTGCTTCGGGATATGTATAGCCCATTTTTCCGAGCAGAGTACAGGCGAAGAAAGCATTAAGCCCCATACCGGGAGCAGAAGCCACGGGAAGATTTGCAAGCAGTCCCATTAGAAGTGTACCGCAAAAGGCGGAAAGACAGGTTGCAATATAAAGGGAAGCGTTGAGAGCGGCGTTGCCGGGGTCAACCGCATTTGTTATCATTGACGGCGTGGCAACAAGTACATAGGCGAGGGTGATAAACGTAGTTACACCTGCCAGTATTTCGGAGCGGATACGAATATTGTTTTCTTTGAGCTTAAACAAAATTACAGCCTCCTTTTAATTTAACGAATGTATAATACTTAATTGTATTATATTCGCCAAAGGAGGCTGAATCAAGAAAAATTTGTGTAAATTGTAAAAAATTGTCGGAAGTATTGAAAATCAACCGATGATTTGAATTGAGCAATAGATTCCGATTTTTCAATAATCCCAAGTCCCCCTTGTGTAAAGGGGGAAAGAAGATTGCGTGATTTATACGCAATCTTCAAGGGGAATTGCAGAATTTATCAACAAGCTTAGAATTACCAAAATTCTCAAGTCGCGCTTATGTAGAATCGCAACAGTCAAAGTCAGATAACTACCCACTTATTAACGCCCTCGTATGACACTTCGCCGTAATATGAAGCCTCATGGGGTGCGTAAACGGTAACGTTACAGTCCTGAAAAGCCGCAGCGGAAATACTTGTAACACTGCCCGGTATGGTTATTTCCGAAAGAGCACCGCAACCTTTAAATGTAGCATACTTGATGCTGCCGATACTGTTTGGCAGAGTGATATTTTTCAATCCCGTGCAGTTGCAAAATGCGTACATACCAATATCGGTAACGCTGTTTGGCAGGGTGATTTCCGTCAAACCGCTGCAATCAAGGAATGCATAAGTGCCGATGCTTGCTACACTGTTCGGTATGGTAAGCCCGGTTAATTCGCTACAGCCTTTAAATGTATAGTCTTCGATACTTTTTACTCCGTTCGGCATGTTGATTTTGTTCAGCTTGCTACAGGAGTAAAACGCAGAATCTCCGATAACGGTTACACTGTCGGGAATTATAATTTCAACCAGCTTATCACAATTCTTAAATGTCCGTTTTTCAATAGCCGTAACAGTTTTGCCCTCAATTTCAGCAGGAACGGCAAAGGTTGTTTCGTTGCCGGTGTACCTTGTGATAGTCACGCTGTTATTTGTTATTTCATACTTTAAGCCTGCAATTACTTCGTCTGAAGCTGTTTTATCGGAGGTAACAGCCTGCGGAATGTCATTCTGCGTATTGCTTTCAACTTTATTGCTTTGCGGAGCTTTGTTATTGTTGTCGGTGCTTTGCAATTGAGATGATAAACCTTGCCAAAGACCTATACCAAAAAGCACAACTAATATAAAAGCTATAATTTTGAAAGGCTTTGACGATTTTTGGGGCTTTGCGGAGGGTGTTGAAACGGCGTTTGAATTGTTCTGCTTTATAGCTGTATCGGCGTTGGCAAACAGGGCTAAAATCTCATTATATCTCTCGTGGATATTCGGGTAAGTATGTTCCATATAATTGCCGAGATTCAGAACCTGCTTTTTCAGTGCCTTTGCCTCTTTTACCGTGGTGCATTTTTTTACATCGTTCTCTATCACAGTAAGCAGTGAACGCCAGAATTCACTTTTATATATCGTATATTCCGGAGTGGCATTGGTGTCATCGCCGTTTGAAATGACATATGAATAGTATTTTGAAGCTTTTTTAAGCCTGTTCAACGCACTGTCAATATTGCTCACCGGCAAAACTAAATTGCACAGTGCCAGTCCCAACCAGCCGCGATAATCGGTGGGGTCTTTATCGGTCATTTCCGTTGCCCATTTTCGAGCTTTTGCGATATCGTTTTCACTCTCAGAACGCTTTGCGTTTTTAATGAACAACTGCACAATATCCCACGAATCTTTTCCGCCGGGAGTGTCATCAATAGCTTTCATTGCTTTTTTCGCAGAGGAGAGAACCGCTTCAAAGGCTTCTTTATCGGAAAGCTTGTACGCATTAACGCTCTGTCGCTGTTCAACATAAACCTTTATTGCCTTGTTCAAAATCTTTTCCAAATCAAGTCCCGATTCAAGAAAAACAGCAACAGTCGGTTTATCACATTGCCTTGCACGGGTGGTTTCAAGTGGAATGACAGTGGAGCTTTTAACATTGGCGGTGACAAACAGCAGCACTGCTTTGCAGTTATCCTTTTCGATAATGGACATAAGGTATGATTCCCAGTCCACACCGGGGTGAATACCGTTGTCGTACCATACGTTTATTCCGTTATCGTGCAGATACCTTGCATAAGGTGCAACTCTTTCGCTGTCATCGGATTTGTAGCTTATAAATACAAATGGGTCTTTTCCGTTATCCACATTGTATGCATCGAAGCCGAAATATGCCATGAAAACTCATCTCCGCAAATTGAAAGTGTGTAACTATTATCAATATTATATATTTCAATTTTAAGAATGTCAACGATGTGACTAATGCGAGCACGACGCGTGTTGGCACTTGTTGACATGAAAGCGGTCTAAAATCTGTTGAAAATCACAATGGAAAAGGCGATTACGGCGTGGTAAAATAATGTTACACTGGTTTGTGTTATAACATTTTAAATGTAAAAAACGGAGGAAAAATTATGTCAAAAAGAATGTATGTTGTAATGCTTTTTGCCCTGATATTGCTGGTGTTTACAGGGTGCTCGGATAATTCGGAGGTATCGAACGATGACGAAAATTCGGTCATATCAAACAGCACGCTTGATTATTCCGATGTTAACTGGCAGGAATTATCCACCGAGGGGTATGAAGACAACCGCTTTTTTCAAGACGGCATGGCTCGTGGAACGATAGGTGAATCAAATCGGGGTATCTATTGGCTGAACCGGCAAACTCATAAAATAGAATACTTTGAGTCGTCCGTAGGACCGAGAACGGCGCTTTGCGGCAAGCCCAATTGCTATCATTATGATGACAGTTGCAATGCTTATGTCAGTGGCACGGTGCTTTTGGGAATGTATAATGAGAGACTGTATTATAGAGATTTTTCAAAAATCGGTAGCTTAAAGCTTGACGGAACAGACCACAGGACGGAACTGTTTCTTCCGACGGAACAGTTAAAGTACAGTGCCGGATTTACAGCCGGGTTGGACAATGGATACCTTTACTGTGCGGATTCGTCAGATGAGGAGGACAAGACGGCTTTTTTAAGAATCAGCCTTGATGATGAATCGGTTGAATATGTTGTTTCGGAGGATTTTTATATTACGGGATATTTGGATTGCTACCCATACAGGGATAAGCTGTACATTTATACCGTGGAAACTGTCGACGGCGAGCGTGTTGAGACATATTATGTATATTCCTTTGACGATAAAGAGCTTGTAAATTTGAGTGAAAAGCTTTGCGGAGGCGTAATAGCAGTTACCGATTCCACACTTTATACATCGACAGGTCAGAATGTCTGGACGCACGATATAGCAACCGGCAAAAATGAGCTGCTTTTTGAGGTTGACAGCACATTGATGTGCAATAAGTGCTTTGACGGAAAGTATTTTTATATTGAAGAATGGTCAACCACGGCAGTCGATGAGCCGAGGAATCTGTTTGTTTATGACACCGACGGCAATTTAATTTGCAAGGGTGCTGTTGATTTTGAGGGGAGCAGTAAAACTCTGCCGAATCTTTATGCCATTACAAAGGACGCGGTTATTTTTACTCTGGGCGGAGAATCTCTGAGCTATGCTGTTCTGAAATCCGATATTGAAAAAGGCGAATTGAATTTTATAGATATTTCAAACAAGTAATCGCTTAAAGTCATTTGTAAAGGGTGCTGTAAAAACGCAAGTTTTTTACAGCACCCTTTTAATCTCATTTGAAATCGGTATTATCCGACCATGGAAGCGCGGATATTACCGATAATAGCCTTTTCACGCCTTGACACCTGTACCTGCGTCATGCCCAAAACAGCGGCGGTGTCCGACTGGGTTTTCCCTTTGTAGTATCTCAAATAAATAATCTTTTTATCTCTGCCGTCCAGCTTTGAAAGAAGCTGGCGCACGGACAGCAAATCCACAAGCCCCGCATCAAAGCTTTCCTCGCGCACGTCAAGGCTTTCGCCGTCATCGTTTTCGGCGTAAGAGGTGAGCGAAATCGGCGCACGTATGGCGTTTACCGCTTCCGTTGCGGTTTCGGTATCAGTGCCAAGAAGCTGTGCAAGCTCCGAAATTCGCGGCTCTCTGCCGTGAACGGCTTCAAATTCTCCGGCAATCCGCGAAGCTTTAATACCCAGCTCTTTCAACGAACGGGAAACCTTGACTGCGCCGCCGTCGCGAAAAAGCCGCTTGATTTCACCCAAAATCACAGGTACGGCGTAGGTGGAAAACTTCACCTGACGTTCGCTGTCGAAAGCTCTGGCAGCTTTAATCAGCCCCAGACAGCCGGCCTGATACAGGTCATCATATTCAATGCCTCTGCCTGTATAACGTCTGGCGCAGGCGTGTACCAGACCCAGATTTTGAGTTATTACCTCGTTAAGCTCACCGTTCATCTGCCTGCCGTCCCGATATTTTCTTTTCCATTGTAACGGTAGTGCCCTTGCCCTCTCTGGATGAAACGCGCAGCTTGTCCATAAAGCTTTCCATAACGGCAAAGCCCAGCCCGGCTCTGTCCTCACCGCCGGTAGTAAACAGCGGCTCCATCGCCTGCTTTACGTCGGGTATTCCACAGCCGGTGTCGCGTATTTTTACTGTCAGCCGACCGTCATCGAAAATTTTGGCGTGTATGTAAATCAGTCCGATAGTACTTTTATAGCCGTGGACGATGCAGTTTGTCACCGCCTCCGAAATGGCGGTTTTAATATCGGTTATGTCGTCAATGGTCGGGTCAAGCTGAGAGGCAAAGGAGGCAACCGCGACACGCGCAAAGCTTTCGTTTGTCGATGTGCTGGGAATTACCAGCCGCATTTCGTTAATTGGCTTTTTCAATCTTTTCACCTCCTACGCTTATTCCGAGCCTTGAAAGACCGGCAAGTGACAGCATTTTGCCGATACTGCCGCCGTTGTGACAAACGCTCAGAATTCCGCCGTTTTCGCGGATAATTCTGAAACGTCCCATAATAAGACCGATGCCGGAGCTGTCCATAAAGGAAACTTTTGAAAAATCGAGTACGACTTCCCGTGGCTTTCTCAGCGCAATTACCCTGTCTATCTGTTCTCTGAGCTCTGCGGCACTGTGATGGTCGATTTCGCCGCAAAGTCTGACGGTAATACGCGAATCCTCTTTAATTATTTCGGGCTTCATAACCTCACCTCATAAAAAGCGTCTGTGGTGATGATACACCACAGACGCAAAATAATTTCGGGAAGTATGTCGCAAAGCCAAAATTATGTGAACATCGGTCTGATTTCCTCCGCAAGATACAGTGAGCCGAAAACGACCAGCGGCTTTCCGCAGGCTTTCGCCTTTGAAATTGCTTCAACGGCACTGTCACAGCTCTCGGCATCGGTATATTCGGAAACGCATTTTGCAAGCCTTTCTGCACTTAACGCTCTCGGATTTTTGGGGGTTAATGTAAATATCTTTTCAAATTTCGGCGCAAGCAGTTGTACCGCCGATTGATAATCCTTGTCCGCAAGCATACCCATAATGCCCACTGCCTTGCAGTCGAGCAGTAAATCAAGGGTTTGAGCAAGACATTTTGCACCGTCCGCGTTATGCGCGCCGTCAATGATTACAAGCGGTTCTTTTGAGATGATTTCAAGCCGTGCAGGGTGAACGCATTCAAAGCTCACATTTTTTGCAACATCGGGAAGAACGACTTTTAACGCGGCTAATGCCGTGACAGCGTTTTTAACCTGATGAACGCCGGACAGAGAAGTATATACGCTGTTCTCGGCTGTTGAAAAAAAAGTGCCCTCCGTTGTTACGGAAACATCGGTGACGGCAGGAGAGGGGATAATAAGTCTGCTTTCGGAAGCCGCCGCCTGCGCTTTTATAACGTTCAGCACACTGTCCGGATTGTAGGGAGAAGCCACAACGGGACAGTACGTCTTTATTATGCCTGCTTTTTGCGCGGCAATTTTTTCAAGGGTAGAGCCTAAAATATTTACGTGGTCAAGTGAAATATCGGTAATGACGCTCAAAACAGGGGAAGCGATAATATTTGTTGCGTCCTCCAGACCGCCAAGACCGACTTCGATTACGGCATAATCGACGTTTTGCTCGGCAAAGAACAGAAATGCCGCAGCGGTCAGAATTTCGTATTCCGTAGGAGAATCGTCAAGGGCGTCCATTTCGTCCGCAATCGGCTTGATTTTGTCAATAAGCTGTGCAAGCTGTTCGTCGGAAATGTATTCGCCGTTTATTTGTATCTGTTCATTGAAGCAGGAAACATAGGGTGAGGTGTATTTGCCGACGGTGTAGCCCTGCGAGTGCAGATAAGCGGAAAGCATGGCGCAGACAGAGCCTTTGCCGTTTGTCCCCGCAACGTGAATGGTTTTAATTCTGTTCTGCGGATTGCCGAGCCTTTCGGCAAACTCATACATTCTTTCAAGCCCCGGACGAATGCCAAGTGACTTCCTTGATTCAATATATGTCATGGCTTCATTGTAATTCATAAAATCAGCTTCTTTAATAAATTGCAGGGTCGGCATAAAAATACCCTCCCTGTATTGCCGTATTATACCACAGAAAAGACCGCAAGCCTACCTTTTTCGGCAGATTTGCGGTCATGTTTCGGAATAATTTTTCAGCCGACAAAATCACTGCTCCGGAATAAAATTTTCAAATATCGAAGAAGCGTTTTTGTCGATAGCCGCGCGATGTTCTTCCGGTGTGCGTACAGTCCAGCGAATTTCCTTTGCGCCGAAAAGTACACGGTTGAGCCAAACGCCGGGAATATTGACATCAAGCACGTTTACGGCAATGAAATCCGGTCTGCCGAGAATATTAAACAGCAGGAAGCATTCAAGAAAATCAAGCAGCGGCTTCTTTTTACCCTCACGGGAAAAACGGGTGACAAGCTGACCGCGGACATAATCGGGACGGTTTTTTCTGAACCAGCGTACTGCCGCAGGGTCAAAGGATTCCACCATAAAATCACCGCTGTATTTGTCAAGCAATTCGGCAACAGTGCGGCAAACCTTGTCACAGTCGTTGTTTGTTTTGACCTCAACAATAATTGCCTGCTTGCCGTCAACAAGGGAAAGCACGTCGGAGAACATCGGAATTTTTTCCGATGTTCCTGCAAGGCGAAGATACTGAAGCTGCTCAAAGGTGCTGTCTGAAATGAGACAGTCCGTTCCCGTCATGCGCAGCGCGGCATTATCATGCATTATTACCGGAACACCGTCTTTCGTCAGCCTGACATCAAGCTCAAAGCCGAAGCCGTGATCGAGCGCACGTTTAAACGCCGCCATTGAGTTTTCGGGGATTCCCAGACTTTTATCGTGCAGACCTCGGTGGGCAAAAGAACGGTTGCCTGGCTTTGCCAGACGTTTACAGTATCTCATGGAGGTTTTTGACATGATAATCCACACAATCAGCAGGAACGTTATCAGTGCTCCGATAATCAACAATATCAATTTCAAGGTCATTTTAATCAATCTCCGACATCAAGTGCCTCAATGCCCTTTTTTGCAATCGGTTTGTTATCGCCGTGGCGTACAAACAGCATAGTGACAAATGCAAGTGCTACAAATACGGTGGCGTAGGGGAACAGGGTTTTAAGACCGTAATTGTCCATGAACATTCCGGAAAGAGTAGGTGTTATTGCCTGAGCAGCCATGCTGAAAGCATAGTAATATCCGGTGTACTTTCCGACAGTGCTGCCTTTTGCAAGCTCAACTACCATGGGGAACGAGTTTACGTTGATGGTAGCCCAGCCGATGCCGGCAAGAGCAAACATGCAGTTCATAAGGACTGCCGGGCTGTCCTTGGTAAGCGTACCGGCAACGCCGAATGCAACACCCAGCATGACAACGCCTGCAAGTATTGATTTTTTTCTGCCGATTTTTGAGGCAATCATGCCAACGGGCAGATAGGAGACGATTGCGGCGGCATTTGCAAGAAGCAGAGTTGTGTTGTAATCAAGCTCCATGACTTTACCTGCATAGACGGAATACTTGCTGGTAACTGCGTTGTAGCCCATATACCAGAGGAAAACCGAAAGAAGAATGAATATTAGTGAAACGACCTCACCCTTGGAGAGTTTGCGTTCACCCTCATCACTTTCATCGTCACCGTCATCAATGCCGAATTTTTCGGTGTCGGCTTTCATTTCGGCAGCCCATTTCGGCTCTCTTACGGTCAACATGAATATTGCAAGAGCAACAAGCATGATTGCGGCGATAACGCCGAAAAATACGGTGTAGCTCATGAGCTGATTTTTGACCGCGCCGGTGGCAAAAACAGTACCCAGAACAAGCACCAGAATACCGCCGGCAGTACCCATAAGGTTAATAACCGCATTGGCTTTTGAACGAAGCGGCTTTATAACCACGTCCGGCATAAGTGCGACAGCCGGAGAACGGAATGTTGCCATTGCGATAAGAGCCACAAGCAAAACGGAAATGAACACTATCAGCGGAACGGGATTTGCAACTACACGCCCCCATGCATACGCCTGACGGGCAGGTACAACATAGTTAGTGTAATCGGGATTTGTGATTATATTGCCGTTCTCATCTGTTATTTCCGAAGTAATAGCGAGAAATTCTTCCTCGGTAAATTTTTCGGTTACGGAAAATTCCTCACCGTCCGGGGTGAGAAGTCTGTCCGCATATTCATAGTTGTACAGCGCGGTCATGGTTGACTGCGCATCGACCTCCGAAACATCGGAAATATTGGTAAGCTGCATATTATCGGCAAAGGACATACCGACAAAGGCGATAACGGCAACGATTGTACCGACCAGAATAAAGGGTGTGCGTTTGCCTTTTTTAGAATTGCATCTGTCGGAAATTGCGCCGAACATGGGTAGCATAAACAGTGCAAGAATATTATCAAGCGTCATGACAACACCCGATGCGGTTTGGGACATACCGAATTTATCGGTTAAAATTTTCGGCACAATGGTATCATATGCCTGCCAGAATGCGCATATCAGAAAAAACGCAAATCCAACGAGAATAACTCTTTTGTAGTTAAGCTTCATTTTCATCTTCCTTTAACAAAAAATATGCCGGACAAGGTAATTGTAACACTTTGTCCGGCAGTATTCAATTGTTTTTTGTAAATTGTGTCAATTTTGTTTTCTGACAACTCCGTATTCATCGTCAAGACGGAAGTAGGGACAGTCGCGCTGAGAGGAGCTCATGAATTTGTACACATCGTCTTCGTCGAGATTGACAAGACATTCGTAATCCTCATAGTCCTCGTTATACACATAGTAAACGCACATTTCACAGCAGTTCATAACAATACCTCACGCTAGCTTTTACGGCAACGCTCATGCTTTTTGGAGACAATCACAACGGCGGTTGCGACCATGACCGCAAGGCTGATAATAAGGATAACAGTTGCGACTTTTGTGCTGTGTTCGGAGTTATCACCGGTAGAGGGTGTGTTTGAAGTTCCGTTAGAGCCGCCGTTCTGATTCTTTTCCGAATCCTTTTCCGGGTCAGCTTGATAGACCAGAACGTAAGGGGAGAAAGAAGTTGCCGTAAAGGTAAGCCCGGCAGAATCCGCGCTTACGGGGATTTGTTCCATTGTTCCTTTTTTGCTGCCGGAGGTGATGTAATGGAATATATAGAAGTCATATTCCGAATACTTTGATGCAACGGCGGAGGGATAATTGAGAGTAATGGCAACAGAGCCGTCAAAGTCGGCAACCGGAGTGCCGGTGCTGTCAACAAAGCTGAAATCATAGATGTTGTGACAGTTATCGGAGGCGTTAAAGGTTGAAAGCAAAGACTTTACCATAGTAAGAAGTTTGTCGGAAGTAATATCGGAGGTATTGGTAAAATTCTTGCTCATAAATGTCAGTACGGCGTTTTCGGCAGAAGCAGAGCCGTTAAGGTCACCTGCCGGAATAATTGCGCCGCTTGTTGTTTTGCAGGTTGAACCCTCGGCAATAGTCATATTTTTAACCATACCGGTTGAGTCGCTGAGCGAAATTCCGCCGCCTGCGAGAATCTGCATATCGGTGGTTTTGATACCGAGGTCAGGATATTGCGAGTTGCTGACTATGCAATACACCGTCTTGCCGGCGACGCCTGAATTGAAGCTGAATTTACCGTTGCCAAGGGAAACATAATCCTTGTCGGTGCCCTGAACAAGAAGCTCGTCATCACCTGCGGTATTCTTTGCATACCAGGCATAGCCCATTTTGGCGTTGTCGGTGGTGAGAGCGGTGAGAGCGGACATAGAAGCGCCCGTCCCCTTGAGCTGGGGAATGGTGAAAAGAGCCTGAGGTGAATAGATGTAGCTTTCAAAGCTGTCGGAAACAGCAGGCAGCTTCGGGAAAATAAATGCATTGTCCGAAAGGTCGAGAGCGGTAAGGGCGTTGTTCTTTGAAACGTCAATGCTTTCAAGCTTGTTGCCGGACAGGTCGAGAGTTTCAAGAGCAATCGCACTTGAAAGCTCGGCTTCGGTGATGCCCATATCTGTTGCCGAAAGCAGGGTAAGATTTCCGGCTGTATAGATTTTAACCGTGTCACCGGCAAGCTTGCCTTCGGCGATTAATCTGTCATCATCGGAAACAGCGGAAACAAGTGCGCTGTCACCCCAGTCAACGTACACAGCGTCATCACAGACGAAAAGGAGCTTTGCTTTTGTTCCGCTTGTGAGAGCGGTTTTAAGTGTGACTGTCGCACTGCTGAAGCTGTTGTTTGCGGCTTTTACGGTAATAGAATCGGTTGTTATCGTAAGAAGCCAGTAATCCTTGTTTTGCATTTTGCAGTAGAGAGACATATTTGCGTATTCACTTCCGAAAGTAAATACGCCATTGGAGGCGGTTTTCGGTGTAACCTCCTCGTTTGTTGCGGCGTTATACCAAGTATAGCTGTCAGCACCGACTGCGGAAAGGTCAACCTTCCCATCGACATTTACGGTCTTGCCGAGACTGAAATTTTTCTGCGGAGCGTAGGTGTAGCTTTCGCCGTCAAAATCGGGCAGAGAAGCGAAAGTGAAAGAATTGTCCGAAACGTTGAGAGATTCCAGGTCGGTGTTTGAGGAAATACTCAGCGCGCTGAGATTATTTCCGGAAAGGTCGAGGTTTTTAAGAGCCGACCAATGCGAAAAGTTCACGGCGGTTACACATACAGTGTCGCTGTTTGAAAGACGATTGAAATTCGCTTCGGTAATATCACCGGCGGTATAGATATATATGACTGCCGCGTCGTTTGTTTCTGCGGCGGTACCGGAAATAGCAACCGGATTATTGTAATCGCCGTCAGAGGGAATGTATTCGCGACGAACGCCGTCACCCCAGTCAACCAGAACAGGGGCGGAGGATTTGAGACTGAAGCTGACATTTCCGGCTTTTTCAAATCTTACGGCGGCTCCGACGGTAACAACCGTAGGCTGAGATGCCGCAACATCAACACTGTCGGAACGCATGGTCAGCTTATTAAAGGAACTGCTTTCGAGGGTAAAGTAAATCTTTTTGCCGGCAAGCTCGGAGGGAATCACGAATCTGCCGTCAGATGAAGAAACCGCATAATCCGAGCCGCTTCGCAGATAAGCGGTCAAAGTATCATTGTCGGCGGAGGATTTCATCTGTGACGAAATATCAACGGTATTTCCGACATTGTAGCTGTCATCAACGGTCAATGCCGCCTGAGAATCGTAGGAATAAACAAATTCACCGTCGGTAATGCCGAGAGGATAAGAGGGCAGGGTTTCAAAGGTAAGCCTGTTGTCGGAAATATCTATATATTTGTACATGTTTTCGGGCAGAGTTATCCGGGCAATTTCGTTATGTGCCGCCGAGAGATGTACAAGAGAATTAAAATCGGTGAGGTCAAGAACCTTAAGTGAACAATTGTCAATACAAAGAGTATTGAGTGTGGATTTACAGGTATCAAGGGAGATAAGGGAGCTTATATTTTTGTTGCCGCTAATATTTAAAACCTCAAGAGCGGCAGGAAGCTTAAAGGAGCGGAGATTGTTGTCCGTAAGCACAGCCGATTTAAGAACGGCATTTGCCGACAGGTCAATTTCACTTATGGGTGTGCCGCTGATTTCAACAGATTTGAGAGCAGTGCATCTTTCGGTGTTTACACTGTCAACATTTTTTCCTTTGAGAGAAATGACTGTAATCGGGGAGTCGGAGGCAACATAAACATTTCCGCTGTACGATGTGTCGGTGGCGGACAGGTCAAGGGTGTATTCGGTGTCGTTTCCGATGACCGCTTTTGTAAGCAATGCCGAAATATCCGTGCCGTCATTGTAGACCGCCGCCTGAGCATCGCTTCCGGAAAGAGTAAATTTAAGAACGGAAGTATTACAGTCCGAATAGACAAATTGCAGGTTTTCCACTATATGAACGGGAGTGGTTTTAACTTTCGGAAGCTGCGGATAGCTGCCGCTTTCGATTACACAGTATATTGTTCTGCCGTTAAGCTCATTGCCCACTGTGACCACGCCGAGTTTGCCCTCTGACGTAAGCCCTGCGGTTACAGGCGAATCATCATCGGAAAAATACCATGTATATGTAGCCGTGCCGCATCGGGAAAGGTCGATTTCTTCACCGATTCCGACACACGCCGAAATATCCATATCGCTTTGACTGCCGTAGTTATAGGTCGTATAGTCGGCAGACGGAACAGGCAGGCTGTCGTAGCCCAGACGGTTGTTTGAGACGTCAAGACTGCCTGTTTTGGGACAGTCGACGATTTTCAATGTACTCAGCGAACAGCTTGATGCATCAACCTGGGTGAGAGCCGGAAGATTTGAAAGGGTAAGCGCCTTAAGGCTTTTAACATCGGAAACGTCCAGAGCGGCAAGGGTGCTTATGCCGCTTACGGTAAGAGAGCTTACGCAGTCGGCATTTGCGTCACCGCTTTGCACAATGCTCAGCGCGGTAATTTCCACATCGCTTTTCGGCAATATCTGTATTACGGAGTCGGCTTTGCTGTATACGGTAAGGTCGAAAGTTCCGTCAGCGTAAGTCATTGTAACGTTCGGGTCGAAATTCCAGTCGAAAAGCCTGCCGTCGGCGGCAACCCAGAAAGACAAATCGTTGACGCTCTTTTGGGGATTGGGATAATCCTGTATTACCGGTTCGCTTTTCAGAGTGAGCCGAAGTCTTAAAGCAGACCCCGAACGCACCTGTGCGGCTATAACGCAGGGACGGGCAAGATTTTCTTCCGCATGTACGCTTCCGAAACTGCCGGACGGCAGTGCGGATGCGAGAATATTGAGGGCAAACAGCAGTACCAGCGATAATGCCGGTAACCTGCGCGCATTGTTTTTCCCGAATTTATTTAAAATGGTTTTCAAAATTTTCATAGATACCATCCTTACCGGCGCAGAATGAAATAGTACGCCTATACACATTAAATTATATGTTTTTTTACGCTGTGTTTCAATAAGCAAAACAACAAAAATTTGACCGTTCAAATGTATAACTTGCCGAAGATTACCCGAAAAACCGACGCGTGTTTGTTGCGCTAACTTCTAAGTAATAATCAAGCTAATTGTTAAGCTGTTTTTTACCCGGCGTCGATTTTAAGACAATATTAACAAAAACTTTAAAGGTTAATCGTTTAATATAGTTAATCAACCACGCGAAATGCGGTTGCACAAGTTTGTAACAAAAGTAAATTTCAGAGTGATATAAAACGTTTAAAAGGGGCGGTTTTGTCACAAATGCCGTAGTAAATGAAGCATATTTTCTATATTGCGCAACAAAATACTATGAATATTGCACAATCAAAACTGTACAATCTTGTTTAATCGGCGGATTGTTAACATAGTTGCGAAACGCTATAATGAAATCAAATTTACCACAAACGCAAATTATTAAGGAGATGTATTTATGAAAAGATGTCTGGCACTTGCATTGGCTCTTGTCCTCATTCTTGCCGCGGCATGGATACCGACCTCCGAAATGGGCACAAAGGTCGAAGCCGCCACATTTACCGACATGAATCAGTCGCAGATTACCTCTGCCATGGGTCTTGGCTGGAATCTCGGCAACCAGCTTGAAGCCAACAGCAACGGCACACCCTCCGAAACCGCATGGGGCAATCCCACTATCACTTCGTCTATCTTCACCGCAGTTAAGGCTGCCGGTTTCTCCACCGTGCGTATACCCGTATCGTGGCTGAGCTACATCGGCAGCGGTTCTTCCTACACCGTAAACTCCGCATGGATGGCAAGGGTCAAGGAAGTTGTTGATATGGCAATCGCCGCTGACCTCTATGTTGTTATCAACGTTCACGGTGACGGCTACAGCACCGTAACAGGCGGCTGGCTGCTTCCCGGTGCTTCCGACCAGACAGCTATCGTTGCAAAGTTCAAATCCCTCTGGACTCAGATTGCAACCACTTTTAAAAATTACGACCATCACCTTATTTTCGAGGGTATGAACGAAATCGGTGCAGACGCCAATTACGATTGGGAAACTGTCTACAGCTACTACACCAACATCAACACCTACAATCAGACCTTTGTTGATGCAGTTCGTGCAACCGGCGGCAACAACCAGAAGCGTTGGCTTATCGTCACCGGCTGGAATACCAATATAGATTACACCGTATCGGAGTGGCAGAATTTTGTTCTTCCCACCGACAGCTACAATTCTTCACCCAGAATCATGGTTTCCGTTCACTACTACAGCCCGTGGGAATTCTGCGGCAACGAAAGCTATGACGTAACCGGCTGGGGCTCGTCCGCAAGCAGTACCGCAGGCTGGGGTAATGAAGATTACATGGTTGAACAGCTTTCCGGCATGTACAATAAATTTGTTTCCGCAGGCTATCCCGTATTCATCGGTGAATTCGGCTGTATCGACAAGGGCAATACCTCAATGCGTGTTTACTGGGCAAAAACCTTTGTCACCTACGCAAAGCAGTACGGCTGCATTCCCGTGTGGTGGGACAACGGCTACAACGGCACCTACGGCTTCGGATTGTTCGACAGAAGCACCGGCAGTCAGACCCAGTCCTCTATCATCAGTGCAATGGTGACGGCAATGGGTGGCTCATCTTCGACAACTACCACAACCACCACTACGAAAGCGACAACTACCACAACAACAGCATCTTCATCGGGAACAGGCAATCTTGACGGCTACTATTATATCAAGTCCAAATACAGCCAGCTTTATCTTAATACCGAGAACGATTCATCTTCAAACGGAGCGGCAATCGTTCACGAAAACGGTGACGGAGCAATGGCGCAGAGATTCAGATTGGTTTCCACAGGTACATCGGGTGTTTATTACATTTACACCGGTGCATCGAATTACACCAAAGCTATTGACATCAGCGGAAAGAGTACCGCAGACGGTGCGTCGGCAATTCAGTATACTTACAACGGCAACAGCAACCAGCAGTTCAAGCTCGTTAAGGTGGGTAACTGTTATGCGATTCTGACCGGCGTTTCGGGCTATGCTTCCTGCCTTGATGTTTACGGCTGGTCAACCACAGCCGGTGATCCCATTAAGCAGTGGAGCTACTGGGGCGGAGATTGCCAGCTTTACTATCTGGAATCCTGCTCTGCCGGAAATACTTCCGCGACGACAACCACAACCACCGCTAAAGCCGCTTCAAGCAACACTTCCTCTAAGAGCTGGGTATTTTCCGACAGCGGATTTTCTTCTCTCGGAACAGTAAGCTCCGATACAACCGTTAATAATCTTACCCTCAAGGCAACAAGTGCCAAGACAATGAAGGTCAACAGCGGTTCCGTCACAGTCAACGGTACAACCTATTCAAAATATCTTGCACTGGGCGGTGCAGGCTCTACCTCCTACCGTGCAATGAAGTGTACGGTTTCCGGCACAACAACCGTTAAGGTGGTTGCAAAATCCTCCGGCTCGGCAACGAGAACGCTTGTGGTCAAGGATTCGAGCGGAAACACACTTGCTTCCTTCTCCTGCACATCTACAGCACAGGAGCTGTCGGCAACGATAAATTACACAGGCGATATTTACATTTATTCTACCAACAGCGGTATAAATGTCTGGAAGCTTTCGCTTAACTGATTTCCGAATTTTAAATTTTCGATAACCCATACATTCCCGACAACAGCAGAACAGGCGTTGCGCTCCGAAAGGGGCGTATCGCCTGTTCTGCTGTTTGCAAAAGCGACAAAACAAATGCATCGGATTTTGCATATTTGCGCCCGACATTTCCAATAATAACCGCAGTGTGAGGAGGGAAGACATGGAAAACACGGTCGGCTTCAGGGGCGGTGTTATACTGAGAAAAATCCCCGACGAAGAAAAGGCGGATACTTCCGTTATCGTAGCACAGCCGCCGGTTGTATCGCTCTCTGCGGAGGATTCGATTTCGGTGCGTGTAGGCGAGAAAGTACTTGTGGGCACAGCAATAGGGATAAACCGTTCAATGACAGTGTACAGCTCGGTTTCGGGAACGGTAGTCAAAACCTCCGACCGCAGGATAGCCATTGAGAACGACGGTCGCGACGAAAAGGCAGCTCCGCTTGAAAAGCCGGGCGCTTCACCTACCGAGCTGGTAGGCTATATGAGACAAATATCGCTGATAGGCATGGGCGGAGCCGGTTTCCCCACGGCGTTAAAATACGAAAGATGCACCGGCGCGAAATTTCTGCTTATAAATGCCTGCGAATGTGAACCGCATTTAAGCTGTGACCGTGCGTTGCTGTTTAATATGCCATACAGGGTCATACGGGGCGCACGGGCGTTGTCTGCAGCGGCAGGAGGAATTACCGCGTTTATCTGTGTGAAACACAGATGGATACTTGAAAAGCTCAAAAGCGTGTCCGAGAATGACGGCATACGCATAGTAGAGGTTTCAAAAAAATTCCCTCAGGGTTCTGAAAAACAGCTTATTTCTTCTGTACTGCGCCGGGAAGTTCCGCGCTTCGGATTTCCCGGAAGCTGTGGCGTAATAGTGTCAAATTGCGCAACAGCGGCGGCGTTTGCCGAAAGCATCGAAACAGGCGTTCCACCTGTTCGACGGATAGTTACCGTAGCAGGCAAGGTAGGAAAATGTGCGAATATTCTCACGCCTTGCGGAACAAGTGCGCGCTATCTGCTGAATTTGTGCGGTGGAGCTGCCGGAAACACAGCGGTTATAGAGGGTGGAGCGATGACCGGTCACGCTGTTGACCCGGACAATACTTTTGTCGGTCTTTCGACAACAGGCTATATTGCCGTGCCGATACCGCCGTTGCGTGAAAGTCAGTGCATACACTGCGGCGAATGTGTCCGGGTGTGCCCGTCACGTATTGTGCCGTATAGAATTGATGCCGCAGAGAGGACGGAAAACATTGCAGAGCTTAAAAAATTATGTGCCGATGCCTGTATTTCATGCGGCTGTTGCAGCTACATCTGCCCGGCAAAAAGGGAGCTTACGGAACACACTTCTGCCGCACGCAAAATCGTGCTTGCGTTGAGGGAGGGAAGAATCTGAAAGTGTTCATACGCAGACAGCTTGATACATCGGAAATAATGCTGTGGGTACTGCTTTCGCTGTGCCCGGCATTAACTGCGGCGGTATGGTATTTCGGTGTTCGAGCGTTAGTATTAACGGCGATTTCGGTTGCAGTGAGTATCGCAACGGAAGCACTGTGGGAAATTATCACAAGAAGAAAGCTTACTGTCTTCGACCATTCGGCGGCGGTAACGGGAATGCTTCTGGCACTGAGCGTGCCGGTGACAACGCCTGTCCGTGCAATTATCTTTGCAGATGTGATTGCCATTATCGTAGGAAAACAGCTATTCGGCGGAATAGGTCAGAACATTTTCAATCCGGCACTTGTGGGCAGAGCCGCGTTGCTGCTGGGTGACGCCGCCTCTGTTACAGATTTTGTTTCGCCCTATGATACGGTGTCCTCCGCGACCCCTTTGGCGGAAAACACATCTGTACCGTTGCTGCTTTCGGGCAATCATGCCGGAAGCATGGGAGAAACCTGTGCACTGCTTTTGATTTTCGGATTCGGAATTTTGTATTGTAAGGATATTGTAAGTCTCGGCGCACCGTTGGGAATGCTCGGAACGCTTGCGACGCTGACATTTATATTCGGC
The DNA here is from genome assembly GCA_964500965.1 of uncultured Eubacteriales bacterium. Taxonomy (GTDB): domain Bacteria; phylum Bacillota; class Clostridia; order Oscillospirales; family Acutalibacteraceae; genus JAISGQ01. Next base: position 22,275 of record CAZCQZ010000021.1, read on the forward strand.
GGTGACAGACTGTTCTGCGGCGATGCGATGACGGCAGTGCTCGGCGGCAGTGCGCTTTTCGGTGCATTTTTTATGACAACGGATTACTCGACCGCTCCCGTAACAGACAGGGGACGTATAATATTCGGCATATGTATCGGCGCCCTGACCTTTGTATTGCGAAAATGGGGAAGAACAGATGAGGGCGTGTGTTTTGCAATACTGACAATGAATTTGTTTGTTCCCCTGATAGAAGAATTTACCGCTCCGACACCTTACGGAAAGGCAGGTAACGGATATGAAAGAAAGTATGAAGCAATGGCTTAAAAACGCCGTTTGCTTTGTGATAATCGTCGGTGTCAGCGCACTTATACTGATTATTATGTCGCTTATCGCGGACAAAGTGGGAGAAAGCACGAACGATAATGCGCTTAAAGAAAAATATTCAGGTCTTATAGCCGCAGACCGATATGAAAAAATCGACACAGGCGAAGCCGGAGAGCCGTACAAAGAAATCGTCGAAGCCTATCGCGCTTACGGGAAAGGCGAAACACTCGGTTATATTATAGAAATGGTTGTAAACGGATACGGCGGCGATATGGAAATAACCGTAGGCGTTGATGCTAATGGGAAAAGAGTAACGGGGGTTAGAGTGGGGGCAAACAGCGAAACGGAAAACCTGGGCAGTCGGGTTACGGAAAATGTCTTTCTGTCGCAGTTTACAAACGCCCTCCTGCCTGTGGAACTTGGCGACAGTTCATTTGCAGACGGCACGTACTACGCAGAGGCAGATAATTATGACGGCGGCTATAAAGACAATCTGACCATTACCGTTGAAAACGGCATGATTACGCACGTCCTTTGGGACGGCGAAAGTGAAAGCGGCGGAAAAAGCAAGCGGCAGGCTTCCATTGACGGTGAGTATGTCATGACCGCCGACGGACTTATGTGGCATGAGCAGGCACAGCTATTGGAAGCAAGGCTCAGAGAGGTGCAGGAGCCGTCAAAAATAGTTTTCGGTGATGACGGAAAAACCGATGCGATAGCAGGAGTGTCGGTCAGGGTAAATTCCTTTGTGGCACTTGCACAACAGTGCTGTGCAAAGGCAGGCGGAGCAGATGGATATACTGCTGTTGACGGCGTTTCCGGGGCTACTGTTTCGTCAACGGCGGTCACAAATGCGGTGAACATTGCCGCGCAGTTTACCGAAAAATTCATTTTGTCGAGCGGCTATGCCGTCACAGCCTCGGAGAGCGATGCTTATGAATGAAACCGCAAATAGCAAAATGGCGGATATTGTTCCGTTTTTTGCCGCTCTTGCTCCGGCATTGGCGTTTTCCACATCGTCAATATGGCTGTGTATGGGGTGTGCCGCGATTATGCTGTTGTCGGGTTGCACTGCCATTGTTGCGATTCGATGCTTTAAAAGCAATACCTCCGCACTGCCGCAGCTTGCCGCTTTAATGACAGCGGCCGCCGTGTCGGTGGGCGGCAGATTGATTTTTACTGCCGCTTTTCCGCTAAAACCGGACGGCGGTTTCTTTGCTCTTGCCGGTGCGCCGCTGTTCTTTTCTGCATGTTTTGCGACTTCGACCGCCCAAAAAACGTTTTCAGAAAGCTTTGCGTTTGTTTCATTCGGCGCGGCACTTGTTGTGTTGTCAGGGCTTGTCAGACGATTGTTTTCGTTTATGCCTCTGTCGGCTCATATTTCGTCGGGACTGGTTGCCGCCGCCGTAACAGTGGCGGCAGTGCGAATTTTCACATGCGGCAGGGAGGAAATCTATGGAAATCGCAGCTAACGCAGTGGCAGGGATTTTTTCATCGTGTGCCCTGATATATCTTGCTCCTGCCGCATTCCCGATGTCCGACATCAAAAGCTCCGTGAGAGCTTCGTTTGCAAGCTCTCTTTCTCTTGCCGCTGCGTTTTTGCTGACAGGCTCGGTTTATGCTCCGGCAAAAACCTTTTTAGGCGACCCTGCGGCGGATTTGCTGTGTGTGCTGTTTGCGTTTATATTTTCCTGCTTGACAGTGCGCGGAATTTGTCCGAACGCGGATATTGTTTCAACAGCCGCGTCTGCCGCCGTGCTGGTGCTTACACAGCCTGATGTATCCGACTGGAGCAGGGCGGTGATGCTTGCGATGGGAACTGCTGTCGGAATAATTATTCTCATAACTGCTCTTTCGCAGGCAGTGCGGCGTATGAGCCTTTCGGATTCACCCGAATGTATAAAGGGACTGCCGTCGGCACTGCTTATTTTGGGGCTTACAGCACTTGCGTTCGGCGGATTCTGATGATATAATGCCCTTGAGGTGGTGTGCATGACCTGCATTTTCAGTAACAGTGAGGGCACTTTCAGCTATGAGGTTACAAAAAAGCCCATGCGCAAGCTAAAAATGACAGTGCGCGGAGGAATTGCTCATGTTTCGGGACCCGAAAGGTGCACGGACAAACAGGTGCGCGAATTTGTGGAAAAGAACGCCGAATGGGTGTTCGCGCAAATTAAAAAGCAGGAGAATAATATTGAGCGTGTGGCGAACGGGCTTGAAATTTCAGTGCTCGGTACAAAGCGCAAAATAGTTGTGTCCTCCGGCAGAACTTACGCATTGCTGGGCGATTCGGCTCTTTTTGTAAGCGTTCCCGACCCTGCGGACAGGGAACATATTAACGAAACGGTGGATAAATTTCTGATGAATCTGGCAAAAAAAGAGCTTTCGGCGTCCCTTGACAGAGTAATGGATACTGCAAAAGAGAAAGGCCTTGCTATAGAAAGACCGTCGCTTACTGTTCGCAAAATGACATCACGCTGGGGAAGCTGTACCTCCGAACGTGGTGCGATTCGACTAAATGCACATCTTGTGCGGCTTGACCGTGAGCTTATTGACTACGTTACGGCTCATGAGGTTGCGCATCTTCTGGAAGCAAATCACGGTTCGGGATTTTATGCCGTACTGCTCACGCTTTGCCCGGACTTCGTAGCAAAGCGAAGAATAATGAAAACCGTTGATGTGAATAGCTTTAATATTTGATTGTGAAGAAAAAGTAGCATGGGCTGTAAAAAACGAAAGTTTTTTACAGCCCATATTGTTATAGTCGGTTAAATTCCGAAAGCGTTAAAGTGACGCGAAAATTAAGCACCGAAAGCTTTAAGGCTTTCCTCGATTATAGCCATTCTTTCCTGAGCCTTTGCAAGCTTTGTGCGCTCGCCCTCAACAACAGCTTCGGGAGCTTTTGCCACAAAGCGTTCGTTGGACAGCTTGCCGGAAATCATGTCAATATCCTTTTGTACCTTGATTTTTTCGGCGTTCAGTCTTGCGATTTCCTTGTCACGGTCAACAAGCTCGCCCATGGGAATAAGTATTTTAGCGCCGTCGGAAACAATTGTAACGGCGTTTTCAATATCAAAACTCTCGCCGACGGAAACTTCACTTGCGGAAGCAAGACGGGTAAAGAACAACGCACCGTGGTTAAAGGTATCGGCATAAGGAGTTTCAATGTAGACATGAGCCTTCTTTGACGGCGGAATATTCATCTCACTGCGGCGGTTGCGTATTGCCTTGATAGCCGCCATTATCTTATTCATCTCGTCACATTCCACAGCGTAGATGTGAGCCTCGTTGCAAACCGGCCACTTCTGTACCATAAGTGCTTCGCCCTTGTGGGGAATGGACTGATAAAGCTCCTCTGTAATAAACGGCATAAAGGGGTGCAGCAGCTTGAGAATATCGGTGAGAACATAAAGCAGCATTGCACGGACATTCTTAGCTTCGTTGCCGCCTTTGTTAAGACGGATTTTTGCAAGCTCGATATACCAGTCGCAGAAGCACTCCCAAATGAAATCATAAAGCTTTGCAACCGCAACGCCCAGGTCGAAATGCTCAAGGTTTTCGGTTATCTCTTTAATGAGATTGTTAAGCTCGGAAAGAATCCACTTGTCCTCAATAGCAAGACGAGCCGGAATCCTGGGCATATCCCCCTCCTGAACGTTCATAAGAACAAATCGTGTTGCATTCCAAAGCTTGTTTGCGAAGTTTCGGCAAGCCTCCACTTTCTTTTCGCTGTAGCGCATATCTATTCCGGGGCTGACGCCGGTGGTAAGAGAGAAGCGCAGAGAGTCCGCACCGTATTTGTCGATTATCTCAAGGGGGTCAACACCGTTGCCCAGGGATTTGCTCATTTTTCTGCCCTGTTCGTCACGGACAAGACCGTGGATAAACACATTTTCAAAGGGCGCTTTGCCCATGTGTTCAACGCCGGAGGTTATCATTCTTGAAACCCAGAAAGTGATAATATCGTAACCGGTTACAAGAGTGCTTGTGGGATAGAAGTAATTAAGCTCCTTTGTCTTTCTCGGCCAGCCCAATGTGGAGAAAGGCCAGAGAGCGGAAGAAAACCATGTATCAAGAGTGTCGGGGTCCTGATGAAGCTTTCTGCCCTTGCATTTCGGACACTGCTTGACCTCATGGCGTGAAACGGTTATTTCGCCGCACTTTTCACAGTACCATGCAGGAATCCTGTGACCCCACCAGAGCTGACGGGAAATACACCAGTCGCGGATATTTTCCATCCAGTTGTAATAAAGCTTTGAAAAACGGTCGGGAATGAACTTTGTTTCACCGCTGTAAACAGCTTCAAGAGCAGGCTGTGTTATTCCTTTCATGGAAACAAACCACTGAAGCGAAACTCTCGGCTCAACGATTGTATCGCAGCGATAGCAAGCACCGACATTGTGCTTCATCGGTTCGATTTTAACAAGGAATCCGCCCTCGTCAAGGTCTTTGACTATCTGCTTGCGGCATTCCTCACGGGTAAGTCCCTTGTATTTTCCGCCGTTTTCGTTGATAGTTGCATCATCGTTCATGACATTAATAACGGGCAGGTCATGACGCTTGCCGACCTCAAAGTCGTTGGGGTCGTGAGCGGGTGTTATTTTAACAACGCCCGTACCGAAGTCCATTTCAACATATTCATCGGCAACAACGGGGATTTCTCTGCCGACAAGAGGCAACGTTACTGTCTTGCCCACAAAGTCCTTGTATCTTTCATCGTCGGGGTGAACGGCAACGGCAGTATCGCCCAGCAGTGTTTCGGGTCTGGTAGTGGCAAGCTCAAGATAGCCGCTGCCGTCAGTCAACGGATAGCGAAGATGCCAGAAATTGCCGTCGCGTTCGGCAAAGCTGACCTCGGCATCGGAAATGGAGGTCTTGCAGTGAGGACACCAGTTGATGATTCTTTCACCGCGATAAATAAGTCCCTTTTCATAAAGGGTGTTAAAAACCTCGTTTACAGCCTTTGAACAGCCCTCGTCCATGGTAAAGCGTTCACGTTCCCAGTCGCAGGACGAGCCTATCTTTTTGAGCTGACTGACAATTCTGCCGCCGTATTCCTTTTTCCACTCCCATGCGCGTTCGAGAAAACCGTCACGACCGATATCGTCCTTTGTGATACCTTCCTGACGCATTTTTTCGACGATTTTCGCTTCTGTGGCAATAGATGCGTGGTCGGTTCCGGGAACCCACAGAGCGGCATAGCCCTGCATTCTTTTCCAACGAATAAGAATGTCCTGAAGCGTATTGTCGAGAGCATGACCCATGTGAAGCTGACCGGTAATATTAGGCGGCGGCATCACGATAGTATAAGGTTTTTTGGTCTTGCTGACCTCAGTGTGAAAATAATTGCCGTCAAGCCAGAATTTATATATTCTGTCCTCGACCTCTTTCGGTTCGTAAGCTTTTGCAAGCTCCTTTGCCATATATATCAAATCCTTCCTTTAACGTCCGATTTGCTGTGCCGAATATTCTAATATTTTACCATATCCTGCTTTAATGTCAACCGTAAAAGAGTACCATGAATCGTACAAAACCGAGATTTTCTTATTGCAATTTGTACTGCAAAACATTATAATCTAATAAGGAGGCGATTTTTAATGGCTGGGAATCCAAAGCAAAAGGTCAAGCTGCTGTTTCTGGCGGAAATATTTTTGAAGTATTCCGACGAAAAGCATTGTTTGCCTATAAAAGCAATAGAAGAAAAGCTTTATGAAAAGGGCGTTCCCTGTGAACGCAAATCCATAGCTAATGATATTCAGATATTGAAAGAAGCCGGAATGGATATAAGAAAGGGAAGTGTTCCGTCAAGAGGCTTTTATCTTGCGGAAAGGCAGTTCGTTGCGGCGGAGCTTCGAATGCTTATTGATGCCGTTCAGTCATCACCGTTTATTTCCCGTAAAAAGACCCGTGACCTTTCCCAAAAGCTGCTGTCGCTGACCAGCGAAGCCCAGGCGGAGCTGTTGAAAGGTCAGGTTTATACCGATGTGCGTAAAAAAAGCGATAACGAAGAAATACTTTATAATATAGACACACTGCAAAACGCCATAAGTCAGGGGAAAAAGGTGCGCTTTATTTATCATCACCGCCAGCTTGTTAATAACATTCCGGTATTTGATGCAGGCAAGGATTTTATAATAAGTCCTTATGCAACCATGTGGGACAGCGATAAGTATTATCTTGTGGGAAATTATGAAAAGTACAATGACCTGTCCCATTACAGAATCGACAGAATGAAAAGGGTCGAAATTTTAAAAGAGCCTGCAAGACCCTTTCAGCAGGTGTGTAATTATGTCGAGCGGTTTGACATTGCCGACTATGCCAACAGAGTGTTTAATATGTTTTCGGGCGATAATCCGGAGCAGATAGAGCTTGAGTGTGAAATGCCGCTGCTGGATTCGATAATCGAAACCTTTGGACTGAATATTCCCTACAGGCAAATATCGGAGGATAAGTTCAGCGTAAAGGTTTATGCCGTTGCAAACGAGGGCTTTGCGCGCTGGGTGTTGAATTTTGCCGGCGGAGTGGTAGTAAAATCTCCGGTATCACTTGTGCAGACATTGAGAAAAATCGTATTCAAAATGAATATGACATACAGATAATAACGAAGCGACTTTTTACGGTATGCCACTTTTTGAACAATTTTTTAAACAACATTTATCAGTTGAAACATACGGACGTAATTGTTATAATAGGGACTGTAAAAGCATTTTTTACAGTCCCTGTTGTGTTATACCATAATATATAACGGAGAAATTAACTTATGAATCAGAAAATATTGCCTGTCATATTCATTGAAAATCGCGTTGTGTTGCCCGGAACAACAGAGCGCATGATGATTGATGACGATATAAATTTAAACGGTGTGAAGTACGCAATAGAGCACGCCTGCGGAGCGGTGCTTGTGCCAAAAATGGGCGAAGATGCCGTCAGAAATCTTGAAATAGAAAAAATCGGCGTGCTTTGTTATTTTGAAAAAGTTATAAAACGTCACAACGGAAAGCGCATAATGCTTGAAGTGTCAGGAAAAAGACGTATTTGTATTACCGAAACACACCGCGAGCTTGGCGCGGTTATCGCCGTTGCAGAGGAAGTGCCGGAGGGGTTCATAGAAAACTATCAGGAATCCGCCGCATATGTTCAGCTTTTGAAGGACAGTGTGCTGTCACTGCCCGATGACCGTGCTCTGGCAGCTCCGACCGCGCAGGTTTGGGATACGATAAACAAAAGCAAAGATGTAGGAACTATGGCGGACCTTATAGCCTATCATGTTATCCGAAGCACCAGCGTCAAGTGCGAGGTGCTTTTCGAGCTTAACCATGCGGCACGAGCGGCACTTGTTCTTGAAGCGATACGCAGTATCGGTGCTATTTCCGATATTCAAAGAAGCATCGAAAGCAAGGTTGCCGAAAATATAGAAAAAAACCAGCGCGAATATTTCCTGAGAGAACAGCTCAAGGTTATCTGGGAGGAGCTTGGCGAAGGGGATACCAATAACAAGGATGCCGAAAAGTTTCGCGAAGATATAAGCAGACTGAAGCTTGCCGCAAAGACGGAAAATCACCTGCTTGCAGAATGCGATAAGCTTGCAAAACTGCCGCAGGGCTCCAATGAAGCGGCGGTTTCACGTTCGTATATCGAAACCTGCCTTTCACTTCCCTGGAATGTATCCACAGAGGATAACCTGGATTTTGACAGGTGCGAAGAAATACTGGAACGCGACCATTACGGCATGAAAAAGGTTAAAGAGCGCATATTGGAAAACGTTGCGGTAATGAAGCTTGCCCCGGAATCAAAAGGACAGATAATCTGCCTTGCAGGACCTCCGGGTGTGGGTAAGACCTCAATTGCAAGATCGGTTGCCGAAGCTCTCGGCAGAGCATATGTAAGAGTGTCATTGGGCGGAGTACGTGACGAGGCGGATATTAGAGGTCATCGAAAAACCTACATAGGCGCAATGGCAGGAAGAATAATTAAGGCGTTGATTTCCGCAGGTACAAATAATCCGCTGATATTGCTTGACGAGGTAGACAAACTGTCAAGCGACTATCGCGGTGACCCATGCGCCGCGTTGCTGGAGGTGCTTGACCCGGAACAGAACAGCGGCTTTACCGACCATTATATTGAAGTTCCCTTTGACCTTTCAAACGTGTTGTTTATAACAACGGCAAATGACCTGTCGGCAATACCCGAACCGCTTCGGGACAGAATGGATATTATCGGTATGGACAGCTATACTCACGAAGAAAAAATGATGATAGCGCGCCGACATCTCATACCTAAACAGCTTAAAAAGAACGGTTTGAACGGAAATACGTTCCGAATTGACGATAGCGCCCTTTCTGCGGTTATAAGCGACTACACAAAGGAGGCAGGCGTGAGAGGGCTTGAACGCCGGCTGGCGTCGCTTATGCGCAAGGCGGCAAGGCAGATAGCCTCCGAAAGCGTAAAGCGTGTCACGGTAAAGCCGTCATCGCTTAAAGATATGCTCGGAGCACCGAGACATAAGAAAAATTTGAATGTAAAATTCACCGAGTGCGGTGTTGTCAACGGCCTTGCGTGGACATCTGCCGGCGGTGAAATGCTTGAAATTGAAGTCGCACTGCTCCCCGGAAGCGGAAAGCTCACACTGACAGGCTCGCTGGGCGATGTTATGAAAGAGTCTGCACAGATAGCGGTAAATGCCGTGCGCGGCTACTGCGGACGATTGAAGCTTGATTCAAAATTTCATGAAAAATATGATATTCATATTCATGCACCGGAGGGCGCAGTGCCAAAGGACGGTCCGTCGGCAGGCATAACAATTGCAACGGCATTGGTGTCCGCGCTTTCGGGAAAGCCGTGCCGAAGTGATGTTGCGATGACAGGAGAAATTACTCTGCTCGGCAGAGTGCTGCCAATCGGCGGACTGAAAGAAAAATCAATGGCGGCTTATATAAACGGAGTTACTACGGTAATAATCCCCGTGGCAAATGAGCCTGATTTGGACGAGGTCAGTGAAACGGTAAAGAGCAATGTGCGTTTCATTACCGTTGAAAAGCTTGAAGATGTTTTGTATGAAATGTTTTCTTTTACCGAAGCCGGTGAGAGCTACCCCGAAATAGAAACAGAAAAAATAACCGTTGCAACAGGAGGAGATTTCGATGAATCTTCTGAAAGCAGAATTTGAAATGGCGGCAGGCACAACGGAGCAGCTTCCGATTTGTGATATGCCGGAGGTGGTTTTTGCAGGCAGGTCAAACGTCGGCAAATCGTCACTGATAAACAAGCTTGTAAACCGCAAATCCCTTGCCAGAGTAAGCTCACAGCCGGGAAAGACCGCCACGGTGAATTTCTACAATGTTGTAGACGCAAGGCTTGTTGACCTGCCGGGCTACGGCTTTGCAAAGGTCAGCAGAGATGAAAAAGCCCGTTGGTCAAGGCTTATTGACGGATACTTTGCTCAGAGCAGAGATATTAAGCTTGCCATATTGCTTATTGACAGCAGACACAAGCCTACGGACGACGATTTGACAATGCTTGATTATCTTGCGGAAACAGAGCTGCCCACAATGATAGTGCTTACGAAAATCGACAAGCTAAAGCCCACAGAGCGGAAAAAACGCATGGAGCTTTTCCCCGAAGAACTCGGTGTTCCCGAAGATGCCTTTTTGCCGGTTTCCGCCGAAACGGGAGAGGGAATAGAAGAATTGAAATTGATTTTGGCAGAAGCGGTAGGAGAATAAAAAATACGTCTTTACTTTTACGATTTCGTATGTTAAACTATTATAGTATTAAATTCGGACGGAATACTCATGCCCGATGATACGATTTATACGGTTGCTTGAGATAAGAAGCAGCATCAATATTAAAAAGGCGGTAAAAAACCTATGTCAAATAAAATCAGGGATGACAGTGTGGATTTCCTTTTTAAATCCATATTGAAGCTTCAAACGTTGGACGAATGCTATGACTTTTTCGAGGATTTGTGTACTGTTCCGGAGCTTAAAGCAATGTCACAGCGCATAGTTGTTGCATATATGCTTAAAAACAAGCGTGTTTACAGCGATATTGTGGCACGTACAGGTGCAAGCACCGCGACTATCAGCAGAGTAAACCGTTCTTTAAATTACGGTGAAGCAGGCTATGATATGGTGTTTGGCAGAATGACACCGGAGGAACTTTACATAAAATCCGTTGAGGAAGATACGGAAAGCTGATGAGCTACGATATATTCGCACGGTACTATGATGAGCTGATGCAGAATGTCGACTATGGGCAGATAGCGGATAAAATATCTCAATGGCTTAAAGCCTATAGACCGAAAACCGAGCTGCTTTGCGATATTGCCTGCGGCACGGGAAGCCTTGCCGCGTTGCTCTGTGAAAAGGGCTATGACGTAATAGGCACGGATTCTTCTCCCGATATGCTCATGAAAGCAAGGGAGAAATGTCCGACCGATGTGCTGCTCCTTTGCCAGAGTATGGACAGTCTTGATTTGTACGGAACTGTAGATGCGGTTGTCTGCACCCTTGACAGCATCAATCACGTAACCGATAAAGATACCGTCGGCACAATATTTCAAAAGGTGTCGTTGTTCCTTGAGGACAACGGCATATTTGTGTTTGATGTGAACACCCCATACAAGCATGAGCATGTTTTGGCGGACAGCTCCTTTATAATAGAAACGGACAATGTATTCTGCGCATGGCAAAATACATACGAAAACGGCATGGTTAATATATCGCTGGATTTCTTTGAGGAAGCGGACGGAGTGTATTACAGAAGCGAAGAAAGCTTTTCAGAGAGAGCATATTCGGACAGCGAAATCAGAGAAATGCTTGAAAAGGCAGAGCTTGAAGTGCTGTGCGTAAAGGACGGTTATTCCGAAAACGAGCCGACAGAGGAAACACAGAGAGTAGTTTACATAACAAAAAGGAAGAACAGAAAATGAGCAGACTTATAAGATGCATAACAACCGACGGACTTATTATCGGTGCGGCTGTGGATTCTACCGATATAGTAAAAAAAGCAAAGGAAATTCACAATACAAGCCCGGTTGTCACAACGGCTCTCGGCAGACTGCTGACAGGCGGCTGCATTATGGGCAACAGGCTTAAAGAGGAGGAAGCAAGCCTTACTCTGCGAGTTGAGGGCGGCGGTCCTGTCGGCACTTTAATCGTTGTTTCAGACAGCACCGGAAATGTCCGCGGCTTTGCGGCAAATCCGCAGGCTGAAACCGGCGATAAAATTGATGTTGGCGCGGTAGTGGGCAAAGAGGGTTTGCTGGGCGTTATTAAGGATTTCGGCTTTGGAGAGCCGTATACGGCACAGCTTCCTCTTGTGTCCGGCGAGATAGCGGAGGATTTGACAAACTATTATGCTGTCAGTGAGCAGACCCCCACAGTACTTCTGCTTGGCGTTCATCACGGAGATGACGGCGAGGTTGATGCCGCCGGAGGACTTTTGATTCAGCTACTGCCCCTTGCAGATGAACGCGAGATTGACACACTTGAAAAGAATCTTGCGAATATTCCCAGCTTTACTTCCATGATGTGCAGCGGAATGAGCCTTGAGGAAATATGCCAAAAGGCGCTTGAGGGCTTTGAACTTGAGTTTTTCGAGGAAACAGAGGTAAAATACGAGTGCAAATGCAGTAGGGAGAAAACCGAAAGAGCGTTGCTGTCAATCGGAGCAAAAGCGCTGACCGAGATTGCCGATGAGGGCAACGGCGCAGAGCTTTGCTGCCATTTTTGTGACAAAAAGTACAAATTTTCCACAGATGAGCTGCTCAGATTGGTTGACGAAATAAAAGATGAAAAAATTAAAAATTAGTGTTGACAAAAGAGAACTCATCGTGTAGAATATAACACGTTGCTGAGGAAACAACTTAGCGACACCAATGTGGGAGCATAGCTCAGCTGGGAGAGCACCTGCCTTACAAGCAGGGGGTCACAGGTTCGAGCCCTGTTGTTCCCACCACATTTGGCCCAGTAGTTCAGCTGGTTAGAACGCTAGCCTGTCACGCTAGAGGTCGACGG
>CAZCQZ010000022.1:0-33185 GCA_964500965.1 uncultured Eubacteriales bacterium
TTAATGTTTTTTAGCAGATTCATTATACCATATTTTGAGGTTACTTCTCTTTTTTTATTGGGTCACATCATTTTAGCACATACAAAATATTTTTAACGCTGTTTGCAGCGGTAATTGTGTGAAGCATGCCCACAAAATAAAAACGGAGCTGTAAAAGCTTTCGCTTTTTACAGCTCCTGAATTTACCGATATTCTTAATATTCAATATCTTCGTCTTCCGGTATCTGGTGTTCTTTTAGAAATTCAATCAGCTCATCATCGGCAACGACAAAGCGCACTCCGCTTGCCCATGAATATTCATCGCCTGCGATATAATAAATCGCATTTTCTTTATCATATTCTTTATCGTAGGATTCGACAAAATACTCGATCATCAAAACCGGCTTATCGGTATCAATCGGCTTTTCCCAGTACTCCTGAATTTTTTCGGTTGCTTTGAGCATATCTTCAGTAGGTTCTTCTTCCGTAAAAGAAGCATACCATATACTTTCCCAACCGCCTTGGCTGTTCGGGTCGATAATCGAAACCGATATATGTGCCTCATCGCAGTTTGCAAAAGCTTCCGCAAAGCTTATATTCTTAAAGTCTTCGCTGTTATTGCAAATCTCGATACACTTTGCGTAAGTTTTGGGGACAAGAATGTTAACGGGATAATATGCGTTCCAGCTATACCCGTCTGACTTGCCGTAAACCCCGACAGTATCAAGTAATACTTCGCACGAAATATAGGCGGAGTATTCGTTGTCGCTCATTGCAGACAGCTCGTCATACAGCACAGCGTAAACTTCTTTTGACTGCTTTTCGGAAAGCCCTATGCCACTCATGAAAAATGACTGAGCCTCCTCTACCGTCGGCATTTTTCGTGCTGCCTTTAAATATTTCTCATCGTTTTCGATTTTGTCATACACCTTTTGATATGTGTTTGTCGGTAAATAAATGCGTCTGTTGAGCTTTCCGCCGTTATCCATATTGAATGTCACCTCAATTGATGACATTTTTGAGCTGTACAGAAAATCGGAATAATTGCCGTTTCTGATTTTGGCAATATTTTCATCAAGCGAATCGCACAGTGTCGATATTATATATTCATCGTCAAACCTGATTTTATTTATATCGAGCATGTAATACTCCATATCGTAGGAATTATCCTGATACAGGCTGACCGACGCAACATTATCCGTGCTTATTTCAGCCGAGAGAGCGGCATTTGCAATCAATGTCGGCGCAACTGTAAACACCAGATTCAGTGCCACAAGAATAATCAGCCCGACACCCATTGTACCTTTAAGTGTCACAACGCCCTTTATCTTTTTGGCGGTTATCGCTTCATAAAGGAAATACGCTATCAGCGCGAAGCCGTAATACAAAATCAATGTGGGAATTAAATCGGACAGCTCAGTGAAAAATGCGTTTACGCTATGTGTTCCTATAAGTGTCATTCCAATCTCCGCGCAGGGTATCAGACATATGACAAAGCTTACAAGAACACGTATTCCGCACTGAACGTATTTATTCGCGCCTGCACTTGTAGCGGCTTCGCTCTTTCTGTGGCAATAGCTCACAACGCCCAGACCGCCGTAGATGATTCCAAGCGCAACGGAATAAAGCAATGATGCAACGCTGTCATTATAGAACATTTCCGAGCCTGTAAACAGGAAGTTCCTGAAAAGAAGATTAAAGCTTATATCTCCGAACGTTCCCAGTGATGCACCCAAATCCATAAGGACCGGTGCTGCATTTTCACTTATGCTCTCCAAAATATACAGCAGTATTCTGGGCATGAATGCAATAATGCCTGCCGCGGCAACCTGATTAAGTATGCCGGTTGCAAGGCTCATAGACAGCAGCAGAATGCCGTAAACATGCAGATACAACGCCGCAAGGTTCAAAATATGCATAAGCAGTGATGACCACATGACGGACATTCCGCAGGCAACACCGGTAATTATCTCAATAAGCATAACGGCAAGATTCGGAAGAAAATACCAAAATGCCACCGCGACGGTAAAGCTGAAAACCGTTTGAAGTCTTGTTACCGGCATTGAGTGGTAATAATCACACGCACTTCTGGAATTGAGGAAATTGTACATCATCACCGTCAGAATCGGAAGAACAAGATATACCCCCATGCTTGCAATAAACTGCATCGCACCGCTGTAAACGCTTACAGTCGAGAGAGCAGCGGATTTGGTTTCAATCACTTCGTAAATATATGCATAAGAACAGAACAGAGCGGCAAGTACGCCGATACCGCAATATGCAATACCCACCGCACGTGTTTGGCGAATGCCCTCCTTAATTATGCCGCCGTTCAGCAGTTTGTTATTTTTCATTGCTCTCACCCCCTGCTACTTCATCAAAACAATAGCCCAATGCTTCCATTTCGTAAATAAACACTTCTTCAAGTGAAAGAGGAAGTATATCCAGAATCAACGGCATCAGCTTATACAAATCGCCGCGCACCTTTTCCCTGTCTCCTCGCATTATCGCGTTAGCCACAGAACCGTGCTTTACAAAGTTTAGGATTTCACAGCCGGTTGCCTTTTCTATATCTTCCTTTGAAAATTCTTTATCAAAGGCAATCTGCACTTTGAAAAGCGATGTTTTAAGCTTCTGGACATCGGATTCAAGCACCAGACCGCCTTTATGCAGCAATGCAAGCTGGTCGCATGTATCCTCAAGCTCGCGCAGAGAATGTGAGGTGATTATTACGGTTGCTTTCCGTTCCATAACATCATCGACAATAATGCGCTTTACGGTATTTCTCATAACCGGGTCAAGTCCGTCAAAGGTTTCGTCAAACAGGATTATCTCCGGTTCACATGCAAGAGCAAGAATGGTTGCCGCCTGACGTTTCATGCCCTTTGAAAACTGCGCTATGGGACGGCTCGCATCAAGACCGACAAGACCGGTCAGCTCATTCAGCCTGGCGGTATTTATATACCCTCTTGAATTTTTATACAAATCCGCCATGCGGTTAATGCTCGCTCCCGGCAGAAAATACAGCTCATCGGGAACATAAACCAGCTTTGACAATGCCTTTGTATTGCCGTAAACACTTTCATCATTGATTTTCACAGTGCCGCCGTCCGGTTTGTACACTCCCGAAAGCAACCTGAGAAAAGTCGATTTTCCTGCGCCGTTTGAGCCGACAAGTCCGTAAATGCAGGAATCCGGTATCGTACAGGTTAACGCGGACAACGCTTCCGTTTTATCAAAACGTTTTGTGAGTTTTTCCGCTTTTATCATGATTCATTCACTCCGTTTCTGTTATAGCCGCGGTCAACTGCTTCATACAATATACTCTTTTCAAATCCTGCCAACGCACATTCCGCGCACAGCCTTTCAATATCCTCTACCAGTGAAAGCCTCGACCTTGAAAGCTTTTCTTTCGCTTCGGGCGAAATAAAGCTGCCCTTTCCCGGAACGATATATATGACACCTCTACGTTCCAGCTCCGCATACGCTTTTTGAATTGTATTCGGGTTTACGGAAAGCTCAATCGACAATGAACGCACCGACTGCATAGGCTCATTGCTTTTCAAAAGCCCTGTCATCACAAAACGTTCTGTCATCGCGACAATCTGTTCATAAACCGGAACACGCGACTGATTATCAATTACATACATCGTTCTTCTCCTTTCTTAATCTGTTATCTGTACCATCTATGTTAGTACACTTGCAGTATAATCTTCTTTGTGTTTTCTGTCAATAACAATTACAGCTTTGTAACTATTTTTCACCAAACGGTTGTATAAGCAAAAGGCTCGGACCTTTGCGCTTCCGATTTAATTCGGAAAAACTTCAAAAGTCCGAGCCTGATGTTATTTAATTTGCAAGCTGCTCCTTGTGATATTGAAGCATATACAATTGGTGGTATCTGCCTTTCTTTTCCAGCAACTCGTGATGGTTGCCCTGTTCGATTATTTTGCCGTGCGAAAGGAGAATAATATTGTCTGCATGTTGAATTGTCGAAAGTCGGTGGGCAACTATAAGCATTGTTCCGACATTCATCATTTTCTCCAGTGAATCCTGAATAAGCAGCTCCGTTTCCGTATCAATATTTGCGGTAGCCTCGTCGAGAATCATAACCGACGGCTTGTGAATTATTGTTCTGGCAAAAGACAAAAGCTGACGCTGTCCTGCGGAAAAGTTGTTTCCTCTCTCTCGAACGACCTCATCAAGTCCATTCTCAAGCTTTGAAATAAATGAATCGGCATTAACGTAACGACAGGCTTCCCAGATTTCATCATCGCTTATACTTTCTTCCCTCAGTACGATATTGCTTCTCACGGTACCGGAAAACAGAAATACGTCCTGAAGCATTTGACCGAAGTGCCGTCTCAGCGAGGAAATTTTAATTTTCTTTATGTCGATTCCGTCAATAAGTATCTGACCTTTCTGAATGTCATAATTACGACAGATAAGTGACAGAATCGTTGACTTGCCCGAACCTGTAGAGCCGACAAAGGCAACCGTTTCATTTGCTTTTACTTTAAAGGAAACGCCCTTGAGCACCCATTCATCGGGAACATAAGAAAACCACACATCTTTAAATTCAATCTCGCCTTTTATCTCCTCAAGCTCAATTGCATCTTCCTCATCTGTGATTTTCGGCTCTATATCCATTACCGTAAATATTTTTTCGGCGGAAGCAAATGCCGACTGAAGCCAGTTAAACTGCTCCGCAAGGCTCTGTATCGGGTTAAAGAACTTCGATATGTACATATAGAATGTAACGATTGTACCACTGGTCAGCGTTTGACCGAGGAACGAGGTATTGTCTATATAACCCTTTCCTCCCAGGTAAAGCAGACAAAGCACCGAGCAGATATACAGCATATATACAACCGGTCTGAAAATACCGAAAACAAATATCTGCTTCTGTTTTGCCTCACCCAGCTCATTGTTTCTCGCATCGAAGTCACGCATCTTTTTGTCTTCACAGTTGAAAATCTGCGTAATTTTGATGCCCGAAAGATTTTCGGAAAGATAGGTGTTAATATCGGTGGTTCCGTCCTTAACACGTCTATAGGCTTTACGCGAAAACTTTCTGAATATAATCGTAAACAGCACAATAAAGGGTACAAAGCAAAGCACCATAATGGTCAACTCGTAATTCAGGCAAAGCATGGCTACCAGAACGCCGACAATTATGCAACAGTTTTTCAGCAGGTTTACAAGAAGATTTGTAAACATCATCGAAATTGCATTTGTATCGTTGGTAACTCTTGTCACAAGCTTACCCACCGGAATCATGTTAAGCTGTTCATGGGACAGTCCCTCTATGTGAACAAACAAATCCTCACGCATTGCGGAAAGAATTTTCTGACCTGTCTTTTGCAGGATTATCGCCTGCACATAGGTACATACAAGGGACACTATGAGTATGCCGGCATATACCGCCACTGAGCTGTACAGTCTGCTCAGTGCAAAATCGCCTTTGACCATTTCTTCGATATTACCTACTATCAGCGGAGAAATAATATCGTAAGAAATCGAAAACAGCATTATAAGAAACACAAGGAGGAATTCCTTGCTGTAGGGCTTTGCATAGGCAAGCAGT
The DNA here is from genome assembly GCA_964500965.1 of uncultured Eubacteriales bacterium. GTDB lineage: Bacteria > Bacillota > Clostridia > Oscillospirales > Acutalibacteraceae > JAISGQ01. Next base: position 5,567 of record CAZCQZ010000022.1, read on the forward strand.
CGCTTAATCAGCTCGCTGTCTTTCATATTGCGGTCAAAGCCCAGTGCTTCTTTTTTATTTTTCATCAGAACAAAAGCAATTATAAAGCACAGCGCAAAAACACCTACCACTGTGCCCACTGCAATCAACGGGTAATACTCACGCATTGTTTTCCGCCCCCTCGTCCTCAAGCTTCTGCAAATCGACCATTTTTCTGTACGCAGGGCAAACCGCGCAAAGCTCATCATGTGTACCGACTGCTTCAATTTTGCCGTCGTCGATATAAATTATTTTATCAAGCTTTTCAACGGTAGAAATTCGGTGCGCAATCAGAATGGTAGTGCGCCCTTTTCTGTTATTCTTCAGGTTTTCCAGAATGATTTTTTCCGTTTTGGTATCCACCGCCGACACGGAATCATCAAGAATAAGTATCGGCGCGTCTTTCATAATAGCTCTCGCAATAGATATTCTCTGCTTCTGACCGCCGGATACCGTAACGCCTCTTTCACCCATAACGGTTTTATATGCATCGGTAAATTCGATTATATTGCCGTGCACGTCCGCAAGCATTGCGGCATTCACAACCGCACTCTCGTCTACCTCGTCATAGGCGAACGCGATGTTGTTTTCTATCGTATCACTGAACAGGAAATTATCCTGCGGAACATACGCCGAAGCCGCACGTACCGAACGTATTGACAGCTCGTTTACGTCCTTATCGTCGATAAACACCGTTCCGTCGGGCACATTGTAGGTGCGCAGAATCAGGTCAACAACCGTGGTTTTGCCCGAACCGGTCTTACCTACAATTCCGACGCTCTCCCCTGCTTTGATAACGAATGACACATCGTTCAGTGCATCGTAATCGCCGTCGGGATAACGGAAAGTGAGATTTTTAAATTCAATCTTGCCCGATGCGTTTTCAAGCTCTCTGACCCCTGCTCTGTCCGACACGGTTTGTTCGGTGTCAAGCAGCTCGCTTATTCTGTTAATCGAAGCCTTTCCTCTTGAAGTCATATCAATTAACTGAGCAACAGCCATAACGGGCCACACTATAGACGTGAAATATCCGATAAACTCAACCAATTCGCCTGCGCTGAAGCTCCCTTTATGCACAAGGTATCCGCCGTAGCCCAGGATAACGCATATTACCGATTCCACAAACAAAGTAACGGCAATATTCAGAATCGTGGAAATTCTTGTGTAGTCAACATTTGCCTTTTCGTTTTTCCTGTTCAGGTGACGAAATGCCAAAAGCTCCTTAAATTCCTTTACAAAAGCTTTAATAACGGCAATTCCGGAAAAGCTTTCCTGAGAAAAATCCGAAAGGTCGGAAAATGCCTGCTGGCGCACTTCCCATTTTTTCATCATATATCTGCCGACAATAGAACCAACTGCCATCAGAAGCCCCATGGGAATAAGCGAAAGACAGGTAAGCAGCACGTCCATACGCCACATTTTTACAATTGCAAGTATTCCGAGAAATGCCGCGTCAAACAGCATAAGTATGCCCGAACCAAAGCAATCCTGCACTGTTTCAAGGTCATTGGTAAACAGTGACATGAGATTTCCCACTTTATTTACCTGATAATACTCCCTCGAAAGGTCCTTGCAATGGTCGAACATTCTTCTTCGTATATCTGTTTCCATTTTGATTGCAGAGCCGAAGAAGCATATTCTCCACAGGAATCTGCCTACTACCATTACAAGAATAATGATAATCATAGGCAGACAAACCTCGTCCAAAAGCAGTTCCATATCAAATGTACGAACCACTCCGTCAATTTCAACCGTTCCGGTATTCATGCCGTTTACAACAATTCTGTAAAGTTCCGGCACAACAAGCTGAAAATAGTCCACCATTATCAGTGAAAGCATGCCCAAAAGCAGTATCGGCAGATACTTTATGTAATAACGGTTTATGTGCTTTCCGAATACCACGAGAATACCCCTTTCTTTAAACTTGTTTTTCTTTTTGCATTTGGAAAGTATTATACTACCCATAGGTGTAAAAGTCAAAGCATAAAAGCAGATGTTGAAAAAAGGCACTGCTTTTATGCTTTTGCGAAAATAAAAGTAAAAATCGACACTCTCCTGACGAAGAATGTCGATTTCTGGCTGCGGAACTAGGATTTGAACCCAGACAAACAGAGTCAGAGTCTGCCGTGCTACCCTTACACAATTCCGCAACGAACAAGACTTATTATACACATAACTTCTCTGTTGTCAAGGCTTTTTTCAAATTTTTACAGTAAATTTTTTCTAAGCTCCTCGCCGCTCTTCGGAGACAGATACGCAGGAGGAACATCAAACACAGTCAGGCAACCGGTTTTACCCTCTCCGCTCATTCTGTATATTGCACGGGCATACGCCACAAGAGCACAGGCGGTAAATTCCGGATTTGAATCAAGCTTCAGGCTGTATTCGATAGCCGCGTTGTTTTCGCTGTTCCAGCCGGTCTTGCCGCTTCTTATAACCATGCCGCCGTGAGGTATACCGTTATGATTTGCGCGAAGCTCCTCCATACTGATAAAGTTTACGGTAGTATCGTAATCGGCAAAATAATTCGGCATGGTCTTGATTTCCTTTTCGATTCTCGCCTTGTCCGCCCCCTCCTCGGCTACCACAAAGCACTCCCTTGTGTGCTTCTGACGGGTCGTAAGCTGAGGCTGAGTACCGCGTCTTACCTCGTCAACGGCTTCGGGCACGGGAATGGTATACTGCCTTGCATCGACAACGCCCTCAATTCTTCTTATCGCATCGGAATGTCCCTGGCTTACGCCCTTTCCCCAGAAGGTGTAATCACTGCCGTTTGCAAGTATCGCACCGGCATACAGTCTGTTAAGCGAAAACAGACCGGGGTCCCAGCCGACTGAAATAATCGCCGTATTGCCGCCTTTTTTTGCGGCTGCATCAACATTCGCAAAATGCTCCGGTATTCTCGCATGAGTATCAAAGCTGTCAACAACATTGAAAATTTCGGCCAATGCGGGCGTTTGCTTCGGCAGATCCGTTGCACTGCCGCCGCACATTATCATAACATCAATGTCGTTTTTCATATCGGGAGCACTTTCCGACTTGCACACCCTTGCTCCCTCCGTAAGAATTTTCACGGTATCGGGGTCACGTCTTGTGAAAACTGCGGCAACTTCCATATCCGGATTCTGCTTAACCGCACATTCAACAGCCCGTCCTATATTTCCGTAGCCGTAGATTCCGATTCTGATACTCATTTTAATACCTCCAGTAATTGGATTTATTTACGTACCTGATTATACTTCCGACAGTTTCGGTTGTCTATGCATTTTTTTGGAAAAATACTTCCCGATTTGGTTTTATATTCAGTATAATCTGCATTATTTTGCCAACACTGAATGCAATACTACTATTTGAATACTTTCAATAAACAGTAGTATAAATTTACAGTGGAAGTGAACCGAATGCTATGCCCCATTTCTCAGCACACCTCAAAACGACTGTTGCTGCTCTGGCAGATATATACCGTTGCTATTCTTGTTGCGCTGCTTGCCGTGGGAATATCCGCTGCATTTCTCACATCTGTCGCCGTACTGATACCGCTGGCAGTTTCGGCGGTATCACTGACGGTATATCAGCTTGTATATCTTCCGGTGCTTTGGGACTGTCGCACCTACACCAGAAGCCGCGGTATACTTACTCTTGAAAAGGGCTGTATATTCAAAAGAACCACGGTAATTCCCCGTTCACAGCTTCGGTATATTTCCGTCAGCAGACACCCCCTTGAACGTATGCTCGGTCTGTCCACCCTGGTTTTTCACACAACCGGCGGTTCTGTTCGGCTGTCCGGGCTGAATGTTGACGATGCGATACAGCTAAAAGAAAACTTCAGCAGGAGGTTTGAGGAATGACGGAGATATGTGCTCACGCGGATTTTTACACCGTCAAAAGCCGCCGCAGGTCTTTCCGCGGCAACCGTATACACCCTGTGTATATTCTTCTCAAAATCAGAAATAAGCTGATTTTATTTCTGATTGCACTGCTGCCCATTCTCTCAGGCAGCACTGCTTCACATCTTCTCGTCACACTTCTGCTACAGCTTTTGACACTTACCGCCGTGCTTGTTCCGGCAGTGGTAAGCCGGCAGTGTATGCGTTGGGATTATAACGGCAAAGCGATATATTTTTCGCATGGTGTACTTTCAAAAAAGGAAACGGTATTGTATAACGGTAATATATATTCCGCTTCAATAATCAAAACGCCCTTTCTTTCTCTTTTCCGGTCGGTACGTTTGGAAGTGCGCTCCGGAGACAGCGGAAAGAAGCCCGAAATCACGCTGTTTCTTTCGCCCGAAGATGCAAACGCACTGGTTATGTCTGTAATGCGACCGTCCGGAACAATCGACACGCTGACGCCGCATTTCACACCTTTTCTTCTCACTTCTGCTTCACGGGCAAATTTTGCCGTAGGTCTGGCTTCTCTTATGGCATTTCTACTGTCACTCGGTAATAAACCGTCCGGAATTTACAACCGCTTTTCCGAAAGTGTCGGCAATGCTCTGCCCTGCCTGCCTGATATTTTTGCATCTCTTACAGCGCTTTTTCTCATCGGCTGGTCAGTGCATTTTCTGAAAATATGCTTTACCGATGCGCGGCAGATAACTACCGTTTCGGACAAGCATATTATTACGGTTAAAGGGCTGATATCAACTCGTCTTATCTGCGTTCGCAAAGAAAGCATTTCCTGCTGTGAAGTCAGACGTACCTTTCTCACCTCACTTGCAAAGCAATGTATCGTAACTCTTTTTTTCACCGAGCACCACAGAAGCTGCGGTCTGAAAGCTTTGACAGCATGTCGACAGTGCAACAGCAAAAGAGTTTGCCGAAGCCTGACATTTTCCGAAAGAAAGCCCGATATACGCATCGGTATCGGGAAAGGTTCGGGGCTGATATGGTGGCTGCCCTACGCCTGCGGAGCCCTCGCAGTTCTGCTTTTGCAGGCACGTATTTTCGTATCCGATGTTTACCGCCACACAGGATATTTATATATTCTCGCCGTTTTACTCGTACTTCTAGTCTGGAAGTGTGCTGTCGGCATTTCAGGCTCAGCCAAAGCCTGTCTTGCACTGTCCGGGCAGTATATTCTTATCTGCTCAGTTCATAATTTTTCCTTTTGCTCTCAGAGAATTTTTTCAGGTCACATTGCCGAATTTCGCGTCACCCAAACTCTTTTGCAAAAACCGCGAAGACTCTGCACGGTATATATTCGCGCAGAAGGCTCAAGGCACGGACTAAAATGCAGAAATCTGCCGTGCAGTCCGGTTACAATGGTCACGGAACGAATAAAATAGCCGACAATAATTGACACAACCGCCGCATTTATATTATAATCTAATGCATATCAATGTTTTAAAAGGTTGTAATATTTATGCAAGTCCTCTCAAACAAAGCTCTGACCATCCGTCTCGCCTCTCTGTTCATGGTGTTTCTCATTGCCGCCGCCCTTTTTGCTTCCCCTGTCAGTGCGAAAATTTCACCGGAACAGCCCGACGTAAAAAGTGCCATACTGGTTGATACCAAAACCTCCCGTGTACTTTATGAATACAATGCCGACGCAAGAATCAATCCTGCCTCAACCACCAAGGTTATGACCGCGCTTCTGGTTATTGAAGCCGCAGAACGCGGTGAAATCAGTCTTGATGACAGGGTTACCGTTACTCAGTCTGTCATTGACGGCGTTATGTGGGACGCCAGCAAGGTCAAGCCGAATCTCACGGACGATGAAGTCGTAACCGTGCGCAATCTTCTGCGATGCGTTCTTATGGTTTCGGATTGCGTTGCCTGTGATGTTCTTGCGGTACACACCTCCGGCTCAACGGAAGCCTTTGTAAGTCTGATGAACCAGCGTGCCGTCGAGCTTTCCTGCTCCGATACGAATTTTGTAAACACTCACGGCTATCCGGCCGATAATCACTACTCCACCGCTCGTGACCTTTACCGGATAACCGCCGAAGCAATCAAACACCCTGAATTTTGCGAGATATTCGGCACTATCAAATACTCCATGGATTCTACAAACAAGAACAGCTCGCGTACACTCTACAACACCGACTGGATGCTGTGGAATCCCGAAAAAATCACATCCATATATACCGAGTATTATTACCCCTACGCCCTGGGCGGCAAAACAGGCACATCAGATGCTTCCGGTCACTGTCTTACAAGCTACGCTCAAAAGGACGGCACGGAGCTTATATGCGTTGTTCTCGGAGCGAAAATGGAGCTTCAATCGGACGGCTCTTACGATAAAATGAGCTTCCGTGTTTCCGAACAGCTTTACGATTGGGCATATAACAACTGGAGCGTTCAAACGGTTGTATCCTCCGGCGATGTCCTCACCTCTCAGCCTGTGGAAAACGGAAAAAGCGATTCTGTTGAGCTTTATTTGACCGAAGATATTTCACAACTTCTTCCCAACGGTACAACAAAAGATGACCTCACAATCGAAACCGTTTTGAACGCTGAAATCGTGGAAGCTCCTGTTGCCGCTTACACTCAGCTTGGCGTTGCCAATTTCTATTTCGAGGGTGAGCTTATTGCTTCCTCTCCCATTGCCTCCCTTGAAGCCGTTGAAAAGAAAGGTATCGGAGCAGGCGGCGTTATACTTATAATAATCGGTATGCTTTTGATTCTGTCATCAGGTGCATGGTTTTACTACGTCAAGAAAATCGCCCCCAAAAAGCAGGTTGCCGCTTACAGCTCAAAGCGCAACGGAGCAGAACGTGCCGCTCGCTACAGCATCGGATATTACGGCAGCGACCAGTCCCCGACGGATTATACAGCTTACAGGGACAGGATTCCCCCCGACGGCAAATATACGCGGCAACGACCTGTAGAAACCGTAACTGCGCAAAGCAGCGCAGTTGATGATGATTACGATGATTACGACCCTTACGACAGCGATGATATAGATTGATTATAGGTCTTATAAGCAACCGGTGAAACAAGTGAAATCATCAATGGTTTTTTGAGAATTTCTACCTACTCTTAAATTAATTGCTGACTTTTTGCTGATTTGCCACGAATCGAAAAACGACAAAACAAAAAAGCCGATACACCAACGCATACCAACTCAGACCTTAAAAGGATAGACCTATCCAATAGGTTTCGGTGTTGCGTTAATGTATCGGCTTTGAAATTCAAAAACGGTTCTGTAATTGCACCCAAGCACTCGCTAACCGCACAAGCGCGTAGAATAGTGGAGAGCTATATATATTGAAAATTCATATCACTCATACTGCGAGTTACTCCCTTGTATTGAATCGGAAGTGTTCATCTCGTACTTTTTGCGTTTCTTTGCAATTTCAATCCACTTATCATTTTCCCAGTCCAGAGGGTTCGCTCCTGCCAAATGAAGTAAAACATTTTGGATTTTCAGATACATTTCGTAGTTAGGAATTTGACTCCATGTATATTCATCTGCTTTTCCGTCGGCAAACTTTATTTTGCAGATAGCCTTGTCTACCTTATGAATCCAAATTATATTGCCGCTTTTATCATCAAAACACTTTGTGCTTTGTTTTGTCTCTTTATCTGAATCAAAAATTTCTTGAAGTATGTAATTGTCAATGGGAATATGAAAGTATTTTGCATTGTTATACAGTGTTCCCCACTCTTTCTTATGTTTCAATTCCGCCGAATGGTATTTTAATAGAATCGCGCTGATAATATACAGATTTTTCAGTGTCATATTTACCCACTTCTGGGCATTTCCATATGAGAAAACACGTTTACCGCGAAGCTCAACGGCGTCCGGTTTCTTAACGTTTTCCTTGAGATCTTCCGGAAATCTTTTCCACACATCATTGCATATTTTTTCATGCCATTCGACATTATTTTCAAGAGAGTTTAGCATAACCGTGTTCACTATATATTTCTTTAAGTCATTCGTTGCACTATTCTTTCCGGCTTCTATTTTACTTTTCGCAGTATTGTTATTTTTTTCAAACAATACGTTAAATGCCCCCTGGTTGGTTGCATCTTGATATGCTTTGTTGATTGCGGCGCAAATTATCTCGTCTGTCTCATCCTCTACCGTAATCCCGAAATAACTGTACAGCAAAAATGCAACCGATCCTTTTTCACTTGCATTAAACATAGTTATACTCCCTTTCGTTTTCAATGTGCTACTCATAATTCTTATCATTTCAAATAAGCAGTGTTAAACTGTGTCGGATAATATACTTTTTTCGTCATTTTGTTTGTGGATTTCACATTATTTAGATTATCATACCAAATGGGACTTTTTCGGGGCACAGTTTTATTGTGTCTATCCGGAGCAGAATAGCTATTCTATTTCCTGCTTATAGAGCTTCAACGATTTTTTTAGATTATCTATCAATTCTTCTCTAAGTGACCGCGGCTCTAAAATCTCAACATCCGGACTGTAGTTTTTCGCAAACTGTTCCATTGCCATCTTGTTTGTATAGGTGCTTACCGTAACGTGGCTGTCGGTTTCGTTTGAAAAAGTTATGTCCTTTCCGAACATATCAATAATATCGCTTATCATTGCACGGTTTATGCGAAATTTCACATGGACATTTTCCGAGGAATACATATACGGGTGCTCTTTCATATAGGCTGCAAGATCAAGAATTCTTTCGTTTGCCCATGCAAGTTTTTCAAAAGGCTTTACGGGCTCATCTAATATTTTAATATCCGCAATTCTGTCAATTCGATAATTTGATATATCATCGTATTTATCGTAATTACAGATAAGATAATATTTACCCTCTTTTGCTGCCATTTGATATGGATTGACAATATATTCCCGCACTAAACCGTCACTCCGGCATTTTGAATGCATTTCTTTATCCGTACCGTATTCCAGATAATGAAAAGAAATTTTTCGGTTAAGGCTAATCGCTTCGTCCAACAATTCAATATTCAGAAAAAGCTGTTTATTGTTATTCTTATCATCGACCATTTTGGTAATATGACGAGTACGGGATCGAAAATATATATTGGAAAGATTTTCGAGTTTCCCCACCAACTCTTTGCATTGACCGTAGGGAATGTGCTGTGAAAACAGCAGGCTGTCAATAAGAAGTCGCAGCTCTCCGTCAGTAAAATCTCTTTCAAGGTAAAAATCCGACCAGATATAGCTTTCCTCGCTTTCACCTGTCTTAGGGTTAGGCACCATACGAATTGTTTCGCTGTATTCTATACTGTAACCGCAATCCATAAGGTTAAGCAAATTCCGCCGGATAGCCTTGCGATCGGCTGTCATACCGTATTCTTTTTTCAGTATTTCGGCAATTTCTTTTTGGCTCAAACGGTGGTCTTCATCGGTATATCGTTTGAGAATATCAAGAATATTGATTATCAAAAGCTTTTTCGGTTGCGGAGCAATCATATTTTACCTCCATATACGGTTAATGCTCATATTATAGCACTATTTTATTGTATTTCAACAAGTTATGACACATACGCAGCACTTCACTTTTCACAGATACACCTGCACCAACGGTCATCGTGCCAATGGTTGCTCTTTCCAAATCGGCATTGTCTGTGGTGATTAGTTTTTCGTCAAGTTCGTTCGGTGTGTTATAAAAGCTGCCAAAAGTCTGAACAATTCATTTTTTATATGTATCACCTCTGTCGAAAATTGTACGGCAATAGATGTACCGAAAACAGCCCATCTAACGTGATATGATTTATGCGCAGCCAAGAAAACACCAACACACAGGAGGATTTCATTATGTTATTCTACAAAATTGAAGTAACCTTAAAAAGCAAACTCACTGTTTCCAAAAGAGATAACCGTGATGAGTATGATATGTTTGTTTCGGAAATCAAAGAGCAAAGCGTCAATTTTTTTGAAAAAAGCGGCGGAAACTGTTTCTTCTTTATTTCAAAGACAATAAAGAAAAGGCTTACAATAGGCGGATTTTTGAAAAACGCAAATAATATCGAACAAAATATAAATCGTTTTTTGAAAGCAACTTCGATTGATTTTGAAAACATCAGTTTTGAAGAAATAACATTACAGTCAGCTCAATCCATGCTTTCGAGCGCAGAAAGATATGATTTTATAGCTGATGCAGGGGATATTCTTGATATGTTCAATTTAACAGACATTTCCCGGTTTCGGCACGGCTTTTCTTATGATGAATCCATCATCGAAACCGCTTCGTTTTACGAATTAAAATCTTCTGACACTACGCTTTTGAAATCCACCTTGTTAGAAGAAATCAACAGGATATATGAAATTCCCGCTAAGAAAACAGTAATAGGTCACCCTGTACACTACCTTATAAGGAGTAATACAGATGAACAGAAAAGCATGTATATGCCGCTGCTGTCTGCGCTGTATGGGAACAATCGAATCTTGAGCAAGAGGTGTTGTTATGTTGACTGTGACGAATACAACCATATAACAAATGAAAATATGGAATCATTATATCAAAGCTGTGAATTCGGTACTGTAATTCTTAACTTTAACTGTGGCGATTCCGATGATTCGCAATATCGAAAATCCGAAGACGGGCTTTTATCCGATGTCTGCAAAATCGCATTGAAATACCGCAATAAAGTTCTTACCGTTTTTTGTTTTCCGCTCAATTCCGAAAAGTTCAAAAGCAAACTGCATACCTATATGGGTACCGCAACCGTTATTGAGCTTTATGAGGACGTTGTTTCTGCCGACACTGCAAATATATACTTAAATAAATTAGCCAAAGAACACGGCATTCGCTCAGATAAAAAGTTACTTATACCGAATACGGAAACAAGGCTCTTTACCTCTATCGAGCTTAGGGAGAAATTCAATATTTGGTATGATAACAAGCTCCGCAATAATCTGTTTCCGCAATATAAGGCATCTCAAACCGGGGAACGGGAAATTCTTGCTCAAAAGCCTGTCGGAAGTGCTTATGAAGAATTGCAAAACATGATAGGATTAACCGATATTAAGAATGAAATCAACAAAATCATCAACTATTTTAAGGCACAAAAACTGTTTGGAGACAGAAATATAGACTTGAGCCGACCGACAATGCACATGGTGTTTACGGGTAATCCGGGTACCGCCAAGACGACAGTTGCACGGTTATTTGCACAAATCCTAAAAGAAAACGAAATTCTTTCGATAGGAAGGCTGTATGAAGTCGGCAGAGCGGATATTGTAGGAAAATATGTAGGTCAAACAGCACCGCTCGTTAAAGAGGCTTTTAAGCGTGCAAAAGGCAGCGTACTGTTTATTGACGAAGCATATTCTCTTGTTGAAAGAGACGGATTATACGGAGACGAAGCAATCAATACAATCGTTCAGGAAATGGAAAACAACCGCAACGATACCGTTGTCATTTTTGCCGGTTATCCGAATGAGATGAATGCTTTTTTGGATAAGAATCCGGGACTGCGCTCACGCATTTCAAGGCAAGTCCGTTTCGACGATTATTCCGCAGATGAACTGTGTCAAATCACAAAGCATATTGCAAGCCAAAAGGGACTTTCTTTTACCGATGAAGCAATGAACAAGTTAGAATACATCTTTGAGCTGGCAAGGCAGAATACCGATTTCGGGAACGGCAGATTTGCAAGGAATATCGTAGAAACGGCTCAATTGGCGCAAGTTGACCGCATAATACGCTCAAATATTGAATGTTTTGACAATCAAAACTTTTCTTTAATTACCGCCGATGATATAAATATACCGTGCGAAATCGAGCAACACAATAGCGTAAAAATCGGATTTACCGCATAAACATGAGGTTGATAACGGACATTTACCGTTTTATTGCGGCAATATAGTTTATAATGTCCTATCTGACGATAATCCTTTTATGTTGACCCGGCATACGCTATAAGAGGAAACGACAATAAGTATTACGTGTTTATCGGGCTCGCCTGTCATCTGATTATTCAGATTTCTAACATTGTAAAAGTTTTATTCCGAAACCAATGAATTGCTGTTGATTATAAGATTGGAATATACATATATCAAAGTCATTGAGCATTGCGGAATAAATTAACTACAGCAAAACATAAAACATTTCCGCAGAAACAATTTTTCTCTGCGGAAATGTTTTATCATTTATCTTTGCTTTTTACAATCTCCTTATTGGCGACGTACCGACTGTCTTTACCGCTTGTTTTCAAAGTCCCGGTTACGACACATCATCTTTGCTACGCCTGCTCTTGTTCTTTTACATTAAAAATCAACTCTTGAAGCAAGCTGTGCCGGCGGTGCTTTAAGCAATCTCCATAACGGAATCACAGTTACAAGCAAATGGAACAGTACGATTGCTACATACACAATTGCAATTGCGCTCCATGGCAAATACAGGTCAAGCTGTAGGAACGGTATCCACTGTATCAGCCACACCGCAAGCAATGTTACCGCCGATACCGGCAGTGTTGTCATAAGGCTTTCAATGCAAAAGATACCCGCTGTTTTGGTTTCGGGTACTCCCAGCAGACGGTACACCGCGATTGTTTCAATATTGTTAAGCACCTGCGAACGACGCAGAAGATACAACATCACAAGCGATAGAATAATAACGGTCGCAGTTACTATTGTTCGCGCGTCCATTCTCAATTGCGAAGCCTTTTTGTACGCCGCCATTTTGCTTGAATAGCTGTCGGTTATCGTAACGTTAACCGCATTTTCCATTTGAGACGGAATGTCCTTTAAATACTTAATCATTGCCTGCTTGTCCTCACAAAAAATGTAAAACTTATGTGAGGAAGTGGAAAGCAGTATTGTATCAATCTGCTCGTCAGCAACTACAAAATCCGCATAAAAATCGGTTTCTTCAGCTAACTGTACAATATTGTAAAGAAGACCGTCTCCCGTCAAGTATGAGCCGCCCAATCTTTCGTAATACGCATTTCCCGCATTGGCAGGAAACACTATACATTCATTTTCACCGAGCACCACATTATCATACACACCGGGGTATGCTTTTTGCAGGCTTGACAGAGAAGCCACGCGAACTTTTCCGGTTGTCAATACGGCAAAGGCTTCATCATGCATATATACCGCCGCTTCTCCGCTGTCGCATATTCCTACTATAGTCGGACTATAGGTCTGCTTCATGAATTTAACCTTTTTGCCGATAAAATATTCCATTCCGGTAATTCCGTTCTGCGCCACTCCGTCCTGAGCCATTATTGCATCAACAACCCAACGGTCAATCACGATTTCAGTTGAATTTTCCGGCATATTTCCCATTATGATTGATTCTTCCGAAATAAAGGAAATCGGTGTGTATGTAAAATTATTAAGCGGTATTTCCAGGTCGTCAAGCTGTGAAATGACACCTCCGCTTATCTCCGCACTGAAAGGTATTTCGGGAGCATAGTCGTAATTCTGTCCGCACTGTGCAATATATGATTTAAACTCCATTGCCAACGGCTGTATCCCTAAAATTCCGCTGTCAACTTCATTGCCGCGCTCCAGTGTCACCGTAAGTACCTGAGAGTGAGTGGTTACAAAATCGTGAGGGTCGATTTTCGACAATGCAATGAAATCCGCAACGCTGAATGCAGTCAATGCAGTCAGCAACACCAGAAACAGCAATGTACCAATATCACGAAGCCTTTTACTTCTGTTGATATGTACTGCTTCCCTCAGCATTTCTTTCAAGCCGAGACTTTTTCCCGACTTAACACCCGTGTTGCTTTCGGCAAGCCATTCGGCATTCACCTGATTTAACTCGTCCGGAGTTATCTCCGAACGTTCGCCGTAGATAACCTCCGGCTGTTCATCAGGGTATGTGCATGACACCATGCGTTCATCATTCAGCTTTATTATCACTCTGTCTTTCAATGCAAGGACAGTAATATCCACACCGTTACTGCCGCTCTCGCTGTAGTATCGTACATGCAGTCCGTCCTTTTCAACTGTCGTTTCATTAAAATCGCCTGTGTAAATCGTACCTGTGTTGCTCAAGGTACCGCGTTCAAAGGCACTGCTGTCGCTTATTATACGTCCGTTTTCAAGCCTGATAATACGGTCTGCGAAAAAGCTTGCGATGTTTTCTTCGTGGGTAACCATAATTACAAGGCTTGTCTGCGAAATCTTTTTCAAAAGCGCACAGATGTTTCTGGTGTTTGCTTCGTCAAGGTTTCCCGTAGGCTCATCGGCAAAAATCACACGCGGTTTACGTGCCAACGCTCTGGCAATAGCCACTCTCTGCTGTTGTCCTCCGGAAAGCTCTCCTACCCTGCGGCTGAAATATCTTTCCATATTTACCGCACGCAGAGCATTTTCAACACGTATGAGCTTTTCATCATGTGACAAATCCAGACTATGCATTCCCAAATAAACGTTGTAACCGACACTGTGTTCCGATAAGAGATAGTAATTTTGAAAAATATATCCGAAGCTGCTGTTTCTCTCCGCTTCAAATAAATCCGTACCGTATTTGTTAATGCTGATATTTTCTGTAGCTATATCGCCGCTGTCAAAATCGTCAAGACCGCTCATTGTGTTTAAAAGCGTACTCTTTCCGCAGCCTGACGGACCGAGAATACATACAAATCCCGTATCCGGCAATGTCAGGGAAATGTCATGAAGCACAGCATTTGCGCTTCGGCTGTGGCGGTCATAGGTCTTGTTCAGATTTTTTATCTTTATCATTTTTCCGCCTCCTCAACTCTCGGCATCAAATCACTGTATACAACCGCCATGGGGAAAACCGATTTTCTCAATTTTCTAAGCACAAGCCATGCAGCCGCCAGTGTCATTGCCCAATGTGTCGCGGAAATAATCACCCAGTATTTACCGTAAAGGTAAACGTTAAGCTCTCGAATAGCACCTATACCCACAGCACTGCCGAGGGATATTGCCAACAATGCAAAAACCTGTCCGAGCAAAGCAAACACAAATATCTGAACAAGCACGGAACGCTTTGCACTGCACCAAGTCAATCCTATGTTTGACAACACCCTGTAGCTCTCGTTTTCCATCGAAAACAACACTCGCACAAGCAGCATTTGCAGTAACGCTATTGCCAGCAGTGCGCAAAGGCAAATTATCTGCGTTTGCTGTCTCTGCGCTTCAAGCTTTGAATTTACCTTAGTCGAGCCCAGTACATAGGGTGAAAGTGAATAATACCCCTCTTTTTCCAGTGCTTTTATAACTCTGTCCGTATATGCGTAATTTTCTATTGTAATACTTACCTGGTCACCGCAGTTTTCAATACCTTCGTCGATGTATGCCGAAAACACGGCAGGGCTTACGGACACAGCATAAAGGAATGTTGAATCGTTAACTCCCACCGTTTCTCGAAGCTTATATCCGCCAATTATATATGTCGTATTATTCGGTACATTCAATGTTGTCGCTTCAACATCAAGATTGTACCTTGCAAGAGAAACCAGCTTCTCCGTATTGTTTATTTTTCTCGTCTTGTAATTTTGTGACGATGGGAGAACCTCTACCGCTACTATATTGTCCGTATCCGCCGAACGCTTGGGGACAAGCACCGCTTCCGGAATAACATCGCCCTCATAAGGCAGACACAGATAGTCCGTACCGTAATAATTAAGCGTAAAAAGCTTTCCCACATCTTCGCTGAAATAAAGCCCTTTTCCCACATCGGTAGTACCGACCACGGTAACATTAAGCTTTATGTATGCATCTTTTGACCACTTTGCAAAGTCACAAATATACACATCAATATTTTTGCCCAAAAGAGAATCGTCCGCCGCAACAACCTCATAAAAGCTCTCCGGCAAACGACCTGCCGTAAGAAAGCTTTCATTTTCAGACATCAGCGGCACTGTTTGCAGATAATTGTTCGACTGCTTTACCTCAACCGACTTTACCGATAAGTATACCGGGTCTACGTGGTTTCCGACATTGTGAACGCCGGTGTGCGTTTCATAATCCGTACCGGACTGATAGGAATAGTTCACATCTCTTATATAACCGTATCTTTCCAGACTTACAACATAATCAATTGATAAAATCGCGTCATAATCTTCCTGCTTCATATCCGCGCCGTCCTTTCGGACTGCAACTATTCTGGTTTTATCGCCGTTCATAAATGCGGAAGTATCGTAAATTCGTGTTGACGTGTCATCAACGGCAACAATAAATGTACCTAAAAACGCAAAAACCGCAAAGGCTGTCAGCACAAAGAAAAGCAAAACCGTTGCAGTCCACACCGGTCTGGAGCGCAATTGCAGGAAAGCGGTATAAATCCCGTGGTTTCCCGGCTTTCGTTCGGTTTTTGCACCTTTGCCGTTATTCTTTTCTCTGATTTGCGTATCGCTTACTATTTTTCCGTCATGAACACGAATATGCCGTGTTGCATAGCCCTCCGCCTCGTAATACTCGTGGGTTATCAAAATTACGAGCCGTTCTTTTGCCGCCTGTGCCAACAGCTTTATTACCTTTTCGCTGTTTTCCGGGTCAAGATTTCCCGTCGGTTCATCTGCGATAAGAATCGGGCACGGCTTTGCCAGCGCACGGGCAATGGACAATCTCTGCTTTTGACCGCTCGAAAGCTTCACCGCTCGGCGATTGCGCAAATCCCAAAGCTCCACGACCTTGAGTATTTCCTCTGCCTTTGCGTTTGCTTCGTTCTTTCTCATTCCGGTTAAATACAGCGCACTTACAACGTTATCCAAAACCGTTGCTCCGGGAATAACGCCGTAATTCTGTGAAATAAACGAAATGTTATCGCGGCGGTATGCTTCCCATTCCGCTCCGGCATAATGAGATGTCGGCTTACCGTTCACGAACATTTCTCCGTCCTCATAGGGCAGTATACCTCCGAGAATATGAGCAAGCGTGGATTTACCGCTACCGGATTCGCCGGTTATAACAGCAAATTCGCCGCAACAAAAGCTTAAATTCACTTTGTTCAAAGCTGCAACAACGTTTTTGCCGTTGACATAATACTTCGACAGATTTTTTATTGAAAGTATCGGTTTCATAAATTTCTTCCTTTCTCTGTATTCTCGGTTCATTCACGCTTATTTTTAATTATCTATTCATGCAATTCAAAATTACAGCTTTTATTGTATGCATTCGGTTTTCCGCTTCGTCAAAAACAATTGATGCCGGTGATTCAAAAACCTCGTTTGTGACCTCCATTTCCTCAATTCCGTACTTCTCGTATATCTGACGTGCTACGGTAGTATTGAGGTCGTGATAGCTGGGCAGACAGTGCATAAATACCGCACCCTCGTTTGCCATCGCCATTTTCGCACTGTCAACTCTGTATGGAGTTAACAGCTTTATGCGCTCCTCCCATACGCTGTCAGGCTCTCCCATTGAAACCCATATATCGGTGTAAAGCACATCTGCGCCTTTAGTTGCCGCTTCAATATCGTCTGTAAGCGTAACCGTGCAGCCGTTTTCGGCGGCAATCTGCCGTGCTTCCTCTACAAGCTCCGGTGACGGGAACAGTTCTTTCGGTGCGCAGGCAGTGAAATTCAGCCCCATTTTCGCACAGCCTATCATAAGCGAGTTGCCCATATTAAAACGGGCATCTCCGTAATAGGTCATATTTATTCCCTTTAAATGGCCGAAATGTTCCTCAATGGTAAGCAGGTCTGCAAGTATCTGCGTCGGATGAAACTGGTCGGTAAGACCGTTAAAAACCGGCACACCGGAATATTTTGCAAGCTCCTCCACAATTGACTGGTCATAACCTCTGTACTCAATACAATCATACATTCTGCCCAGAACTCTCGCGGTGTCCGCAAGGCTTTCCTTTTTGCCCATTTGCGATGCGCCGGGGTCAAGGAAAGTAACTCCCATTCCCAAATCCATGCCGGCAACCTCAAAGGCACAACGGGTACGTGTACTGGTTTTTTCAAAAAGCAGTACCATATTCTTACCCTCAAGCTTTTTGTGGGGTATTCCGGCTTTCTTTTCCTTTTTCAGCTTTGCGGCTGTATCGAGAAACTCTCTGATTTCTTCGCCTGAAAAGTCAAGTAGCTTTAAAAAGCTGTTTTTGTATTTTGAATTCATATTTTCCGCTCCAATCTGCGCAAGAATGTTTATGCGTGTTTTTTTGAATAATTATACAGTAATATGCCGATAATGTCAATAAAAACGCCAAAAAACCCGATAGCAGATTTTCCGCATCTGCAATCGGGCATTTCGGGCGTAGTTTTCCGACAATTAACAGTATTTACAAATCATCTGCGTCCTGCACGGGAATATCGTCATCAATGGGATTTCCCGTATAGCTGCCGTTAACATCGCTCAGGATTTCGTTTCTGCTCTGGTTTCTCATTGTCGCAACCATTTTAGGCACAACCGATTCTCTGCCCTCTCCCTTTTTTCTGACTACAACAGTAACACGCTTTCTTTTGTTCTCAGCCAAATTTATCACCTCACTGAAATTATTTCCGATTTTTGCGCATATATTTGCCGTGAGGTGAATTTTATGATTGCTATGCTTGAAATGCTCCCCGATGAAAGAGGAACGTTTTTTAAAAAGCTCGACTACATCACTCCGAGAAAAATTGCCGCTCGGCTTATGCCGGTCGGCGACACTAACATGCTGAGCGTTACACATCGCGAACACATACGCGGCATTAACTGGAAAAAGCTTGAGGACATCACGGCTATCCGCGACTGGCTTTTGCCGCGCGGAATCGTGCCTCCCTCAGCCTCCGCGATAAGAGGCTTTAAGCCTGAACATCTGCCTGCCAGACTGCTTGAAAATGTCGCAGTTGCTACGCTGAAAAACGCCGATATTAAGCCGTCATCGCTGTCTGTCGGTATTTATCCGCATGAAAGCGGCATTGCGCTTGAATCTGTGCTTGAACGTGTACGCGAGGTTCATCTTCTGTATGACGGCAACAACGAGGAGCTGGCACAGGATATTATGGACAAATACGGTGCGGCAATTATCATCGGTGATAATGACGAAATTTTTTCGGGTTGTCAAATGGTTATTGCCTCCGGAGACAGCTCCGGTCGTGCACAGACAGATAAAAACGCATTGCTGTTCTCCCCTGCTGTGAATCAACGTCGCGCTCTGCACGTGCGTTCGACTCTGCCGCAATCGCCCGAACAGTATTCCTATCCCTCACGTCTTTTCGGTGCATTAAAAACACTGAGTGCTTTTTATGAGCTTGAAAACCGCACCGAGCTGGCTCAAATCACCCCGACGCTTGCCTGTATTGACGGTGGGCTGATAACCGTTGCAGAGCTTTCTTTGTATTTAAAAGCACTTGCAATATGAGGTGGTCAATATGATTTATTACATTGATGCTTTACCGATTCGCAAAAAGTCACGTTTATCATTTAAGCGACTGCGCCTATGGCTTTACCCTGCCTCTGTCGTCGCTTCGCTTCTGATTTCACTGCCGTTGTTAACAGGCGGCAAGACAGCTCAGCCTGTCGTTGTTTCCTCTGCCGAGCTGTCCTGCTGTGACGTCAAAACAGCGGTATCGGAATCGGAAATTACCGGGCAAATGTCCGTTACGGTCTTTTCAGAATTTGCCGCCCCTCTTGATTACGCTCGCATCACTTCCCATTACGGCTACCGGACAAATCCTGTTTCGGGGAAATATAAGCTGCACAGCGGTCTTGACCTTGCCTGCTCTGCCGGCTCTCCCATATACGCCGTACAGGACGGTACTGTCACAGTCTCCGAATACTCGGAGAGCTACGGAAATTACATAATAATCGAGCACGAAAACGGTTACCAAACTCTGTACGCGCATTGTTCCGAGCTTCTGAAAAACAAAGGCGATTACGTATGCACAGGCGAACGAATTGCACTTGTAGGCAGTACGGGAAACTCCACCGGTCCGCACTTGCACATAGAACTGCGGCTTGACGGCGAACGTCTTGACCCCGAACCGTTTTTCGGCAAATTTTTCCAATGAGCTTTTATATCGGAACGTGCCGTATCAGAGTGAGCTTCTTTTTCTTCGTACTGCTCTGCGTTTGCTCTCTTTCGGACAGGAGCGGTATCATGCTGTCGGGAATTGCAGCCGCTTTTTTGCATGAGTGCGCTCACATTGTCGCCGTGCTTTTTTCCGGGCTTCGACCTGAATCTCTCAGTGTTACCTCCGCAGGACTTCAAATGCAAATCCCGGAACTTACGGAACGTCGCAGTATATGCATATCAATCGCTTCTGCCGGCGTGCTGTTTAACCTGTTGCTATTTGCGGCATCAATGCCCTTTTCAAAGGAATTTGCCGCCGCGAATCTTTCACTTTGCCTGCTGAATTTATTACCCTGCGACCCCTTTGACGGTGGTATAATTCTTCGTACAATTCTCGAAAAGCACCTGTCATTCCGTACTTCGGATATTATTATTTATGCTCTGACAGTGCTTATCCTGGCTGTACTGGTTACTTTCGGTACACTTGTCCTGATAAAAACACGGTATAATTACTCCCTGCTCACCCTTGCGTTGCTGGTTTTTACAACAATTTGTCAAAGAACATTGCAATAATTTAAATTTTGCGGTATCATTAGACAGATTGGAGGTTATCTAATGATACGCAAGGATATTGAAGATTTCCTGCTCAAGGTTCAAAAGCCCGGCAGATATGTCGGCGGTGAACCGGGCAGTATTGTAAAAAAACGCGAAGACGTTAACATTCGCTTTGCTTTTTGCTTTCCCGATTCATACGAAATAGGCATGTCGCATTTGGGAATAAAGATTCTGTACGGTCTTTACAACAGCATTCCCGACGTATGGTGTGAACGTGTTTTTGCACCGTGGTCGGATATGGAAAAGGAAATGCGTGACAGAAATATTCCCCTTTACGGTCTTGAAAGCGGTGACGCTATTAAGGATTTTGATTTTGTCGGCTTCACTCTCCAGTATGAGCTGAGCTTTTCAAACATTCTTCTCATGCTGGATTTGGCGCAAATTCCTCTGCTTGCAAAAGACCGCACCGACGATGACCCGATTATCGTCTGCGGCGGTCCGTGCGCCTGCAACGGTGAGCCTATTGCGGATTTTGTCGATGTTTTCTCACTGGGTGACGGTGAGGAAGTATCAATTGATATGTTTGACCTGTACAGAGATTGCAAGGCAAAAGGCTTTACACGCAAGCAATTTCTTGAAGCAGCAAGCAAAGTTGACGGTCTTTATATTCCCTCGCTTTATGATGTCGAATATAAAGAGGACGGTACAATCAAATGTGTAACTCCCCGTGACGGTGCTCCCGCTACCGTCAAAAAGCGTGTTGTTGCAGACCTTGATTCAATGTATTATCCCGATAATTTTGTCGTACCGTTTATCGACATTGTACACGACAGAGCCGTTGCCGAGATTTTCAGAGGTTGTATTCGCGGTTGTCGCTTCTGTCAAGCCGGATTCCTTTACAGACCTATTCGTGAAAAAAGCCCTGAAACAATCAACAAACAATGCCGTGACCTTTGCAGGAACACCGGCTATGATGAAATTTCCCTTTCTTCCCTCAGCTCCAGCGATTATACCAAGCTGCCCGAACTTCTGGACGAAATGCTGGACTGGTCGGAAAAGGACAAAGTGAGTATTTCTCTGCCCTCTCTGCGCGTTGACGGTTTTTCCGCGGAGCTTACCGAAAAGCTGAAAAAAGTACGCCGCGGCGGGCTTACCTTTGCGCCGGAAGCGGGCACACAGCGACTTCGCGACGTTATCAATAAAAACGTCACCGAGGAGGAACTTGTAAATACCTGCCGCACCGCATTTGACGGCGGCTGGACAAGCGTTAAGCTTTACTTTATGATCGGACTGCCCACGGAAACCCTTGAAGATGTCGAAGGCATTGTCAAAATGGCTCAGCTTGCCGTTGACACCTTCTACCACAACCCGAACAAGCCAAAGGGCAAGGGTGTACAGGTAACTGCAAGCGCATCGACCTTTGTTCCTAAACCGTTCACTCCGTTCCAATGGGAGCCGCAGGACACTATCGAAACCATACACCAAAAGCAGAAGCATCTGCTTTCCTGTGTCACCTCAAAAAAGATTACTCTCAACTATCACGATGCGGACACCAGTTTTCTCGAAGCGGTATTCGCCCGTGGTGACAGGCGGCTCGGAAAGGTGTTACTCAGAGCCTATGAGCTTGGCTGTAAATTTGACGGCTGGAGCGATTATTTCAGTCTTGAACGCTGGCTTCAGGCATTTGAGGATTGCGGCGTTGACCCTGCATTTTATGCAAATCGCAGACGTTCCTATGATGAAATTCTGCCCTGGGATCACATTGACTACGGTATCAGCAAGGCATTTCTTATAAGAGAGCATGAAAAATCTCTGCGTGCCGAAACTACCCCTCATTGCCGTCAGCAGTGTGCAGGCTGTGGCGCAAATAAGCTGAACGGAGGTAAATGTGATGCTCTTGCCCGTTAGAATGTTTTTTCGCAAAGACGGTCCGTCAAGGTATATGTCACATCTTGACCTTACAAGATGTATGACAAGATGCATACGCCGTGCCGGTCTGCCAATATGGTATACCGAGGGCTTTAATCCCCACGCATACATGACCTTCGCTCTCCCTCTTTCACTGGGTGCCGCCGGATATTATGAAATTATGGACATACGATTAACTGAGGATATGCCGTTAAATGAAGCTGTCAAACGCCTTAATGCCGCGTTGCCGGAGGGTATTGAGATTTTAAGGGCTGCCGCTCCGATAAAAAAGCCCACCGCCATTGTTTCCGCTCGCTGGGAAATATCCGTTGAAGATTCTACCCTGTCTGCCGCAGAGCTTTCCGATGCTCTGACTGCATTCCTGTCAAAAGACGAAATATTGGTAGAAAAGAAAACCAAAGCAAAAAAGCTCACTCAATTTGATGTTAAACCACAGATTACGGAATGGAGCGTTGATAACTGTGATAATGCGGTAAAGCTCATGCTTTTACTGCCTGCCGGTTGTATCAATAACGTCAACCCAAGCCTGATTCTCAATGCTTTTGCTTTACAGCTCGGTCACGAGCCTGAACATGTTTTCATAAAGCGCACCGAAGTTTTTGACGACGAGGGTAAGCTGTTTGAATAGCAAAGTCGCTTTGTGATTTAAAAATTGAAAGTACAAAACAGGCGTATGCAAAAATGCATACGCCTGTTTTGTCATACTTGTTTTGACATAACGCAAAATCAACTTAAAGTTAAATAATTATTTGAACAAATCGAAAAGTAATACATGGAACAACGGAAATTTCATGGTATAATTCTTTCATCAAAGCGATGGAAGGCGCATTTACATGAAAATCAGTGAAAACATCAAAAAATTAAGAAAAGCCAAAAATCTTCGACAGGAGCAGCTTGCCGAAGCAATGGGAGTATCGACTGCTTCCGTTTCTAAATGGGAAACCGGACAGTGTGCGCCGGAATTAACGGTATTGGCGGAACTGGCAGATTTTTTTGAAATCTCCATAGATTCACTTATAGGACATAACGTTAATCCGTACCGTGTAAACACTTTAATACAGCAGGCAGAGCGTGCGGTCGATGAGCGCGATGAAGAAACAGCGGTTTCCTTTTGTGAAAAGATTCTCCGCAATTACCCCAATGATGTCCATGCGGTAAAATCCTGCACGGACTGCTACTATCGCCTGTTTATCTATACCGGTCATAAAAATTACATGGAACAGTGCATCAAACAAACGGAACGGCTGATGTATCTGAGCCAAGGAGAATCGGAACGGAATCGTTTGGAGCGAATACATGATTTGGGCAATCAATACTCACTGCTTGAGCAGTGGGATAAAGCAAAGGAATACTACGAGCAAAGCAATGTCTGCCGATGCAATCAGGCATCTATCGCACAATGCCTGTTAAAGCAGGAAAATTTCCGTGAAGCACTCACAATGCTGTCCGACGAGGTAGCAAGCAGCGTCTTTCATCTCTATCAAACCGTAAATAGCCTGAATGAATGTTGGTGTGAATTAGGAGAATACGAGAAAGCCTGTTCAGCCCTGACATGGATTTACGAAATAATGGACAAGCTGAATTACAATCCCACTATCATGTTGCTTGTTCAAATTGAATTGGCGGCAAACTATCAAAACAGCGGCAGACAGGAGCAGGCTTTGAACGCAATACGCAAAGCGGCAGAACAGGTAACGCAAAGCAATATATTAAAACCCATGGCAGACTTTCTGCAAACGGAAAAAGAACACGAATTCTTAATCACTGTTGCAGACAATCGTAAGCTTATTAAAGACATGGCTCAAAAAATGGGGACAGCTTATGTGGATACAGTACGTGAGGTGTTGGAATGAAAACCTATATTTTTCGCAGAAAATGGCTGTTTTTACTTACGTTGGCTATAACGGTTTTGTGGAATTGCGTAAACATGTTCAGAACTGTTTTAGACCAAAAGCTGATTGATGCCGTGTTGGAAGTTGACCGCACCGACATTACGAAAATCGCCATAGCCGTTGTTGTATCTGCGGTTATCTCCGGGCTTATTTACATTGCCTGCCAACTTACAAACAATCGCTTCACTATCACCGTCATGGACGATATGCGAAAAGCAATTTTTGCCGGTGTAATGAGGCGCAGCAGAAAGGATTTTTTCTCGGAAAATTACGGAAATTACATCTCGGCTATCACAAATGATATGAAGCTGATTCGAGGTCAATACCTTAATATGCTGTTCATGACTGTTATTTTCGGGTGCTGTATGATTTTTTCCGCTGTGATGATGTTCCTGTATTCACCGATTGTTACCGTCGTGGCGATATTTTGTGCCACTGTGATGACTGTTTTGCCAACGGTTTTGGGACGGCTTATGAAGCGGCTTTCAAAAGAACATTCCGAAAAGCTGGCAGAGCTGAACACGATGCTCACCGAGTTGTTTTCAGGATTTCAGGTGCTTCGTTCTTTTGGCGTAATGGGTCATGCAAGGAAAAAATTTGAACAATGCAGTACCGAGCTGAAAAAGTCTCAGCAAAAATATGAGGGTATGGACAGCTTTTCCGATGCTTTTGCCCAATTTTTAAGTGTGCTGACACAAACTGTTATTCTTGTAACATCGGCAATTATGGTTATGAACGGTCGTATGAGTGCCGGAACACTGGTTGCGTTTACCGCTCTGAACGGCAACTTTTGCAGTGGACTTTCTGTTGTTTTAATGGGTATCCCAATGATTCGGGGTGCAAAACCAATCATTGAAAATATCAACGAATTTGCCGACTATGAGAAGCCGCAAACAGAAAATGCCGCTCCCACTTTCCGAAAATCGCTGAAAGTCCGTAATCTTGGATTTGCCTATCAGGAGGGTGTGCCGATTTTAGAACATTTATCGCTCTCAATCCATTCGGGAGAAAAATGCGCCTTGACAGGAGAAAGCGGCAGTGGCAAAACAACGCTTATTAGGCTGCTCAGCGGTGAGCTGGACGGATATACAGGCGATATTCGTTACGATGATGTTTCTTTGACCGAAACGGATTGTGAAAGTATTTGCCACATTGCGGCGGTAATTCATCAGGATGTATTTCTGTTTGATGATACGATTCGCAATAATATCTGCCTGTTTGATGAATTTTCCGAAAAAGACTTTCAGCGTGCATTACAGCTCAGTGGCGTTTCAAAATTTATAGACCGGTTTGATGACGGTGTAAATCACCGGGTCGGTCAGCGTGGAGAATATCTGTCCGGCGGTCAACGGCAAAGAGTGGCAATCGCCCGTGCTTTGATTCGCAATACGCCGTTTTTGATTTTGGACGAGGGTACTTCTGCATTGGACGAGCAAACCGCAACGGAAATTGAAAAAGAGCTACTGCACATTCCTGAGCTGACATTACTGACCATTACCCACAATTTGCGCAGACCACAGGATTACAGCTGGGTTATTCGGCTGGGATAAACACACGCTCGTCAATTCTCCGAGCAAATGAGTAAGTATATGGTGTAAAATATTTTCCCCAGAAATTTAGCGCCGTTGGATTAAGCGTTTCGCAGTCCACTCCAAGGCAAGTTACACCCTCCGCTTTCAATTTATCGCAAATATAGCCAAGCAAAGCCTGCGCAACACCCTTGCCACGATATGTTTCGTCAAAATATGCGCCGCAGATATTCTTCATGGTGTTGTATTCTGTAATAAAATTTTCCGCGTTGTCATCTAATGATATAAAGCCGATAATTCTGTTGTCTGCTTCTGCTACAAAAATGCGCATGGTTTCACGCTTAACCCAGCTTTCAAACCATTCATCGAAATCATCATCAGGTAAAAATACCGGTGCGCCCGCCAAATGCTTGCTAAGTCCTCTTTGCAGATGTTTAATATTCCTGAATTCATCTGCCGAAAGCTCCTTAAATACGACATTGCATGAATAATTATGCAAATCAAATCCCGGTACTTCACGCACAAAGTCCGCACAACGTATCCCGAAACCGTTGAGAACAAAGGATTTCGCCGTTTCATTATCGTGAGCATATCTGCTCAAAGCACAACTGAAAGCTCCCTGTTTCACAAACTTTTCTGCTGTTTTAGCAAATAACATTGATGCAAGCCTGCCGCGATTTTCGTACTCATACGAAAATGCACTTCCGCCTAAAGGCGAGAAAACACCTTTTACGTTTCCGAAAAAGCCGTCCCATGGACCTGCGAAAACCATGTATCCCACAAGTTCTTCATTACATACTGCCGCTTCCCCGAATGGCTGACCACTTAACCAGCGCAAAACACCTGTCAGTTGTCTGCTGAAATCCTCGAAAGGCAAATCCGGGCAATACGTTCTTTCTGCTTCAAGCTCCGCAAGTGCAAGCTTGACTGCCCCATCAATGTGTTTTTCGTTGAATTTTTCAAATACAATTTTGTTTTTAGTAATCATTGTAAAAAAACATTCCTTTCAAATTTTAGCTTTTTGAACATACCTCGGTAATTTTACGCAAGCAATGCCGCGGCTTGAAAAGAACATTTCGGACACAAAAAAGCCGCGGCAAAATACGCCGCGGCATAATCATTTTCGTGTAAAATGATTATTAGAATACTGCCGAGGTAATTCTGCTCTTACTGTTTTCATTTTTCAAAATATTGTATGTCATCTGCAATTACCTCCTTTTTCTGAAATAGCGATTATAAAATATACGTTTTGTAACCTCATTTATAATAGCATTGTTCCGTGATTTTGTCAAGAAAAAAATTAAATTTAGCGAACATTCAAAGAGAACGCCTGCTCAGCTCATTGCTGCGCAGGCGTTCTACCATGTAAATTAAAAACTTTTATCAGAAATTCTCTGCTTCATCTGCAGTAACAACAAAAATTGTAGGCTCTGCATACTTGCTCTCAGTACCGCCGATGCCATAAACAAAGTAATCGCCTTTAGCGGTCTTGTAGAGAACCTCCTCGTAACCTGCGGGGTCACCGAAATAGCTTACTGCATTTCTCTTGATTTCAGTAGCGGTATCGGTATTGTATACTTTTTTTGCAATAGTCTTTTTCATTTCAAGCTTCCTCCTGTTTGAATTTTATGGTTTGATTATACTCTTTTTTGTAAATTATACAATATGTTATCTTGATTTTCTGCTATTATGACAATTCGTAATCGTTTCAGGGTAATTTTTAACAACAAAATGCACTATCATTTGTAGGATATTACAATAAATGCAATTTTTTAGCACTCACTAATATTTTGCTGACAAGTTTTCGATTTTGATTGAAAAAACCAAAAGTCAATGTTATAATACTAGCAAATAACCGCTCGTGGCGCAGCTGGATAACGCAGCAGATT
>CAZCQZ010000023.1:0-32784 GCA_964500965.1 uncultured Eubacteriales bacterium
AGGCATCGAAAGGCTTGATTTTCAAGGCTTTCGCTAATGCCGTGAGGTTATTATATCATAAATACTTGTGCAAAGCACAAGTGGGTGCGGAGCACCGAGCGGCAAAGCCGCAATTTAGATACCAATGTTCTCTCAGGCATCGAAAGGCTTGATTTTCAAGGCTTTCGCTAATGCCGTGAGGTTATTATAGCATAATATTTACGTTCTATCAACGTAAATATTTTTAAGGATTTTGTGGATTTTCCCCTTTAGCATGCATTTGAATCCGCAATTTATTGACGAAAACAAAGCTATGGAGTATAATTTATGCGAAATAACATTATATGAGGTGTGCTATGGAGCTTAAAGATTACCTGGTAGTAGGAATTTGTGTTATTGCCGCCCTGCTGCTCTTTTTCAGAATGGCAAAGGAAAACAGGGTTTTTATCGGTGCGGGAATCCTTTGTCTGTGCTATGGCGGCTTTCGCGTTGCTCAGGCTTTGTATGCCGGAAGTATTGTAACTACTCTCGGCTGGATTCTCCGAGGTATCGCCGTTATCATGCTTATCTGGATGTTCACGGTGCTTTCGGGTGAACGCGCTAAATCAAGAGCCGCAGAGGACCATAATACCGAAGGAAACGCAGAGAACGAAAACGATGCTTGATAATTTTGTAACCGTTGCAGTTCAGGCTCTGTCCCTGTTTTTAATGATGGCGGTGGGCTTTGTTCTGTATAAACTCAAACGATTCACGGACACCGGTATGCAGGAGCTTACCACCGTTCTCCTTTATGTGGTCACTCCCTGCGTCATGATTTCTTCCCTTGAGCGCGAATTTGATGCCGCCCTTGCCGTCCAGCTTTTGTATATGGCGGCAGGCTCCGTTGTACTTGTCGGCTGCACATACCTCTTTTCCGTTCTGCTTTTCAGAAAACAGAACGATGATGACAAGTGCGTGCTTAGAAGCTCGCTGGCTCTTACCAACGGCGGATTCATGGGGATTCCCCTTGCCGGTGCCGTTTGCGGTGCCGAGGGCGTTATGTTTGCCTCCGTTTATGTATGCGTTTTCACTCTTTTCCAATGGATGGTCGGCTATACTGCCATGTCCGGCAAGCTTAATATTCGGAAAGTTCTCCTTAATCCCGGCACCGTAGGACTTGCGGTGGGTATTACTGTCTTTGTTTTTTCAGTATCACTGCCCTCCCCTGTC
Source organism: uncultured Eubacteriales bacterium (assembly GCA_964500965.1). Classification (GTDB taxonomy): domain Bacteria; phylum Bacillota; class Clostridia; order Oscillospirales; family Acutalibacteraceae; genus JAISGQ01. The sequence goes on from CAZCQZ010000023.1 coordinate 1,189, forward strand.
AGCAGTGCGGTTAATATGCTTGCCGATGTCAACTCTCCTCTTGCCATGGTTGTTATCGGTGCACATCTTGCAAAGGCAAATATTTTCTCTGCGTTTAAAGATGTTCGGGTTTATGCCGTCTCGCTGTTGAGACTGGTTTTACTCCCCATTGTGGCACTAATTCTGCTTTGCTTTATTCCGATACCCTTTACGTTATCGGGGAAACTGACATTACTTATTGAATTTGCCGCGCCTACTGCCGCCGCTGTTACCATGCTTTCGGGGCAATGCGGCAGAAATTCACAGCTTGCAAGCAGCCTTGTTGCCGTGACTACCGTGCTTTCAATCGCAACAATGCCGGTAATTATCGCACTGGGACAAACGCTTATGCAGTGACCGTGCACCCTCCGAATGAATATTATGTAAGGAAGCACCCGACGGGACATCGGCTGCTTTCAGTTACGCGACGGCAATGTATCAGCGTCCCGACACTTTGCCGATACCCTGCCGCCGCTTAAAATATGCCGCCGCAGGCACTTTCTCACGCGGCGGCAACTAAACACGATTCTTTGGTACAAGCCATATGAAAGGATAAATTATGACAACAGTTTACATAATCAGACATTGCGAAGCTTCCGGCAACAAGAACCGCACTTTTCAGGGACACTTAGACGGTGTTCCCAGCGAAAACGGTCGTGCTCAGCTTGAAAGGCTCGCCGAACGAATGAAATCAGTCCCCCTTGACGCCATATACGCAAGCACTCTTACACGTGCTGTTGAAACTGCCGAAGCCGTTAACGTAAACTTCGGATATACTGTCAAAAAGCGTGATGACCTGCGCGAAATCAACGGCGGCGCATGGGAGGGAAAACGCTGGGCTGACCTGCCGGAGCTTTATCCGGAGGACTCCTATTTCTGGAGCATTGAGCCCTGGAAGTTTCACCCCGAAAACGGTGAGGCTATGACCGAGGTTTACGAACGCATCTACAACGCCGTGCTTGATATTGTCCGGGAAAACAGAGGTAAAACCGTTGCCGTTGTTTCTCACGGCTGTGCTATCAGAAATTTAATTTGCCGCGTCAAAGGGCTTCCGATTGAACAGCTAAACGATGTCGAATGGTGCGACAATACCGCCGTTTCCGTAATTGATTTTGACGATAATGATGTTCCGACATTGATTGTCGAGGGCGATTCCTCTCACCTTTCCGATGAGCTTTCTACTCTCGGTCATCAATCATGGTGGAAAAAAGAAAACCGTGAAAAGCTCATCTATGACGATTGAGAACATTTTGCTAATATGATTCAAAGGAGAAGTTTTAATGATAATTATGTCCGTTGACCTCGGAAAAGCCCGTACAGGCATTGCGGTATGCGACCCCACCATGCTCCTTGCTTCTCCTGTGGAGGTAATTAACGAAACTTACACTCCGAAGCTGGTTGAAAAAATTGTCTCCGTTGCTCAAAGGCTTCGTGCCGAACGCATTGTGGTCGGTCTACCGCTGAACATGGACGGCTCTCAGGGCGACAGTGCCCGTAATGCCTTGGACATTGCAGAGCAAATCCGCAATGTCGGCGGTATCGAAACCGTTATGTACGATGAACGCTGCTCTACTGTTATCGCGCACAACGTGCTGAACGTTACCGATACTCGCGGAAAAAAACGCAAGGCGGTTGTTGACGCCGTTGCCGCCGTTGTCATTTTGCAGGATTATCTTGATTCAATGAAGCATCAGTTGTAGTTCGCAATTTTTATAAGCTCCTGTGTGTTAGCGAAATGTGCCGCAAACACACAGGAGCTTTCTTTTGTCTGTCTTTAACTGTCAATGCGTTTAAATAAAACTTGCAGTTTCTAAAATAGAAACTCGGATAAAATAGTATAGTTTTTTATACGCAAATTATTGACATTTTAAAGCATTGGTACTATCATTTATTCAGAAAATTTTAATGGTATTTTTTGTGTGGATAAAAAACTATACGTTGTTATCCACCGCGCATGGTATGTACTCTGCGGAGTTTAACATACATTCGTCTTACCTAAAATTTTGTAAGGAGGGAATCAATTATGACGAATAGCAAAAAGACAAAGAGAACGTTGCTTTACAGCGGAATAGCTATTATTCTCTGTTTCACAATGCTTCTCGGAACTACCTTTGCGTGGTTCACCGACACCGCAAGCACTGCGGTAAACAAGATTCAGGCAGGTACTCTTGACGTTGAGCTGCTTGACAAGGACGACAACTCTCTTGAGGGCAAAACTCTTTCATGGAAAAAGGCCGTTGAGGGAGAAAAAGTCCTGTGGGAGCCGGGTGCTTCCTACGACCTGGAAACCGTTACAATCAAGAACAACGGCAACCTCGCACTGAAGTACAAAATCGTTATCACCGGTATTGACGGCGACGCAAAGCTCAACGAGGCTATCGACTGGACTGTTAAGGTAGGAAACAAAGCCTACGATGCAGATACCGAATTTCATCTGCTTCCTCTGAGCGAAACCGACCTGACAATCTCCGGCACAATGCGGATCTCAGCAGGCAACGAGTATCAGGGTCTTTATATTGACGGCGTTGCGATTTCCGTTGTTGCAACTCAGGATACTGTCGAGTACGACAGCACCACAAATATGTACGATGAAAATGCTACATATCCCGATGCAGCTATCATTGTTACAAAAGGCACCGAGGCTGATGATAACTGGTACAGTGCAGATGCCGAGACACTTGAAATTAAAGATGCAAATGATTTCATTGCTTTCATGGAAACCGCATACACATGGGGCGTTTCCAACAAACCAAACGTACCTAATTTTAAGGGTCAGACAATTGTTCTGAACGCAGACGTATACCTGCCCGACGGCTATGTATGGACTCCGATTAGCCCCTATGATTCACAGTGGAACGGAAACGGCGGATTCAAGGGAACCTTTGACGGTCAGGGTCATACCATTTACAACCTTAACGTAACAAATCAGAACAAGACCGGCAGAGGCTATCGTATCGGTCTGTTTGGTGAAGTCGGTGACGGTGCGGTATTTAAGAATATTACCCTTGACGGCGTAAACACCTATGCAGGCAATTCAAGTGCCGGTGCTGTCTGCGCACAGGTCAGCGGTAGCGTTACTTTTGAAAACATCACTGTCCGCAATGCAACTATCCGTCAGGGCAGATATGCCGGCGGTATCGTAGGTACTGTCGCCAACGGTACTATCACATTTAAGAATTGTAACGTTGAAAATTCCGCAATCTTTAATATCCACAACAATTACTGCGGCGCACTTTACGGCGCAAAATACAGCACTGCTACTGTTGTTGTTGACAACTGCACCATCACAAATGTTGTAAAGCATTTCTTTAAGGATTCCACCGGAAATCAGGATTGGAACACATTCCAGAACATATCCCTTGAGGAAGCTCTTGTTAAATACGCAAACGAGCCTGCTACCGAGGGCGGCAATTAAAAATCATTCCCACTGAATAAAGAAAGGGCTGTAAAAACGCAAGTTTTTACAGCCCTTTCTTTACATCAATTTTCTTCGTTCAGCTTTGCATAGATATATGTATCTTTCCATAAAGGCTTGCCGCTTTCGTCCTTTTTGAAATAGACGTTTTGTCTCAAAAAGGCTTCCCTGCGAAAGCCCAGTCTTTCGAGCAATTCCCACGAGGCGGTATTTTTCGGGTCGCACTCAGCGTAAATACGGTGGATACCGCTTTCAAAGAGCCTTTCCGTCAGCTTTGCACCGCTTTCTGTTGCATAGCCTTTACTCCAATATCGGCGGTTAAACACATACCCCAGCTCCAGCGATTCACAATCACGTTTGCCCAAATATATATTGCCGATTACCTTGCTGTCTGCTTTGCATTCCACTGCGACAAATTCTTCCGATTCAACGCGCAGGAGCAGGCTTTCCTTAACCTCCTGCATACTCATCGGGCTGTATGGTTCATACTTTACCGTCTCCGGGTCTGAAAGTATTTCGTACAGGTCATTTAAATCGCTATTTTGAAATTTTCTGATTATAAGCCGTTCGGTTTCCGCTATTACTTTCATTTCGTTCTGAGCTGTTTTCAAACGGAAGCCTCTCCTGAATCAGCCGAGTTGCTTTTTTCACTGAGCTCCGCTCCATAACGGCAGAGCAATGCGGCAACTATAAACATAACGCCCAATGCAACTGACCCACCATTGTCGAAGCCTGTATCTTTTCCGGCAGACAGTATCGCGCATACTATATTTGCAAGCATGTTACTGCAAATCGGTATAATTATCGTAAGTATGCCAAGCTTTTTAAGCTCGTCTGCTCCGTCAAGGGTAAACGGCGTGCCTGCGCTAAGCTCGTTTTTAAAATACTTTGCCGCAAAGCCTGCGAGCACGGCTTCCCCGGCGCAGATAAGAACGCTTCCTGCCATTACTCCGCAGGCGGCTTTCATTCCGTTGCCTAGCTCCGCATCGGTAATACCCCAAATACTGACACCGCCGATTTTCAGAATGACCCCTCCGCCAATGGGCAGGCAAATCAATCCGACCAGGCAGATGCAGCCGCCGACAATAGAGCAAATGTACACTATTTTGCTGAATATTCTTCCGATTTTTGCAAGGGTCTGAATTGTTTTAAGACTTTTCTCCATAATAATGTTGCTCCTTTCAAGTGCTGACAAAATTGTTATACTCCTTTGTTCACAATGTCCGCATATATCTCGTCCGGTATCATCGGTGAACAAATTTCGTCCATAAGCTCCGCATCTATTGCGCCGTTTTTCGCGTACTGTCTTCCGGCGGCACGAATCCGCTCCAGCCTCGGTACAGTCACCTCTGCCGCCTCCGGTGCATTAAACATCGGACTTTCGGGTACGGTCATTATAGTTCGGTTATTCGGGAAGCACAGCTCAAACTGTGCTACTGCCGCTTCAAAATTGTGTCTGCTGTTCGGAAATCCACAACCGCATACCATAAGGTATCTCAAATTTGAAAAGTCTGCCTGACCTACGTGCATATACCTGTCACCCACCTTTTGCATTGCCATTGACGAAAGCGGCAATATGCGGTCAATAAAAGCTTTCAGCGGTGCAGGCATACCGTAGCAATACAGCGGAAAGCTGAAAATAATCAGTTCCGAACGCAACACTTCTTCCAGCAGACCTTTCATATCATCTTTATGTATGCATTCGCCGCCGTTTCTCATACAGGAAAAACAACCCGTACAATACTCGATGTGACTGTCAATAACATTCACTATGCGTATTTCATTTTCGCAAACATCTTCCATGCCCGATAAAAACGCCTTTGTGATGCACATCGTATCGCTTTTTTCTCCTTTCGGACTTCCGTTCAAAACCATTATTTTCATACCGATTAACCCCCGTTTTTATTTAATACGCTCGTTTTGAAATCATTGTTATAGATTACACGTTTTATTATAACCATTTTTTCACGTTAGTCAACAGTATAACGGTTTTTGTGACAAAATTTACTTGATAACTTGCCAAAATGTGCAAAAAAGTCTCGGCGGCATATTGATATTTCGCACATGACATGCTAATATAAAATTACAAAAATTATATAAAAGGATTGGTTTGTATGAGTTCAAAAAACAATTACGACATTTTTGACAAAATTCCGGAATCTGATGAAGAATTCAAAAAGATGATTGAAGAATTTATCGCACAACAGAATGATGTGCCGGTTTCGGAATCCAACATGGACGCATACGATTATCTGGCAATGGCAGCGGCTCAGCCGACAGCAGCCGCGGCGCTGAAAATTGCCAAGAAAGCCCTTGAGCTTGAGCCTAACAACATCGACGCTCAGCTTGCCGTTGCACAACTGTCAGCCGGTTCAAATGAGACACTTTTGAAAAAACTCAAAAAGCTGATAACCGAAGCGGACAAAAAATTACATGCCGGCGGCTGGTTTGACGATGAATATATAGGTTATTTTGATTCGATTACCGAAACAAAGCCTTATACCAGACTTCGTACGGTATATATCAATACTCTGATAACTTCCGCGATGTTCAAAACGGCAATCGAAGAATGCAAATCACTGCTTCATCTTGCGCACAGTGACAGCAACGGCGTTAGGTACATTTTAATGCATCTGTACGCACTTTTCGAGGACGAGCTTTCCGCTATCAGGCTGTTAAATGAATACGACGAACATTCCACAATGTTCCTTTTACCGCTTTCGATTCTCTATTACAGACTCGGAGATTACAAAAATGCGGAAAAATATTTGAACGAGTTGAATGATTATAATCCCGATACCTCAGAATTTCTCCAATTGCTTATGGACGGTTATATTGTTGATTTAATCAACGAGGCAAATCTGCTTTCGTACAGCCCCGGTACTATTGAGGAATTCAAAGTCGAGCTGTATGAAAACCAGTTTTTGTTTATAACTTCTCAGTTCTATTTTGTCTGGGCTACTAAAAAGTTGAAAAAGTCGAAAAAACAGTAACGGCTTTTAATAACTTGAAAGGTCGAATTTTACCATGGATATTCTTATCATTGTATCCGCTCCATGCAGAGTTTGAGGAGGACTGCATGGAGGTTAAAATAAGCTGACCTCCTCAAACTTTGCTTCCTTACGCCCAAAAAAATTTAAGGAGCAAAGTTATGAAAAAAACTATTCACGAATTAAAGAGTTTTCTCATCCTGTGGAGCACACAGAGCATTTCCCAGCTTGGCAGCTCAATGACATCTTATGCGCTGACCCTCTGGCTTTATGAGCAAACCGGTTCTTCCCTCAGCACTGCGGCACTGACTATCTGTTCATATGCCCCTTATGTGCTCATGAGTATTTTAGCCGGTGCTTTGACAGACCGCTTTAACAAAAAGAAAATCATGCTTACCTGCGATGCTTTCGCGGCAGCTTGCACTGTCGCCGTGTTGCTTTTATTTCGCACGGGTACTCTCGCAGTATGGCATCTCTATCTGCTCAATGCCGTTTCAGGCTTAATGAACACCGTCCAGCAGCCTGCTTCGGACGTGGCTATGACCCTTATCATTCCTAAAGAGCATTACCAGAAAACCGGTGGTCTGCGCTCATTTTCCAGATCCCTGATTTCTATTTTAAATCCGCTTATAGCTACGGCACTTTACTCTCTGCTGGGACTTGAAATCGTTATCGCTGTGGATTTAATCAGCTTTACTGTTGCTTTTACTTCGTTGCTTTTCTTTATTAAGCTTCCGAAGCAGACTGTCGACAAAAGCGAAAATGTTCTGACCCTTGCAAAAGGCGGCTTATCGTTTTTGAAAAGCAATCCTATGATTTTTACACTTATTCTTTTTATGTCGGGTGTAAATCTTGTTGCATCTGCATTTGATGCGGCTTTGCCGGGTCTGATTATCCCCAATCCAAAAGGCGGCTCGCAGATTTTAGGTATTGTTACCTCCTGCTCCGGTGTTGCAATGGTTTTCGGAAGCCTGATTGCTTCTATTATGCCAAAGCCTAAAAACCGTCTGAGGGTAATATACCTCACCATGTTGTTTTCCCTCGGCACCGAGAATTTCCTGCTTGCTTTCGCCCGTGAACCGTGGCTTTGGTGTTCAGGTCAGATTATCGGCTGGTGTCTCATCCCTATTATGGACGCTAACCTGGACGTTATTTTAAGAACATCTATCCCCGTTGAGCTTCAGGGCAGGGTTTACGCTTGCAGAAACACATTCCAGTTTTTCACAATTCCGATTGGTCTGTTCTTAGGCGGCTTCATGGTTGACAATTTATGTGAGCCGTTTATGCAGGCACATGACAATTCCGCTTTTCTCGGCGCAATGTTCGGCAACGGCAAAGGCTCCGGTGCCGCAATGGTCATGTTCATTTTGGGAGTTTCCGGAAGTCTGCTTTGTGTTTTCACAGGCAAAAAGCTGAAAAAATACTACGATTCCGTTAATACTTAAGCATAATTAAAACTCGGCAGTAAAAGCTTTCGTTTTTACTGCCGAGTTTGCTGTTTTATTTGAATAGATAATGGAGCTGCTCTACTGAAGCAAGCGATGATTTCTCTTTTGGAGAGCATATAATGTGGTCAAGTAATGCAACGGAAACCGACGCCAACGCATCTCTTACAGCTTTGGTTGTATCCAGGTCATCTCTGGACGGCAACGGATAACCGCGAGGATGATTATGAGCCAGAATAATCGCTACGGCATTATGTCTCAGTGCACAGTTAACAATCTCTCTTATGCTGAATGCCGTACTGTTAACAGAACCTTTGCAGATAATATCAGCGCAGATCATCTTCATCGTGTTATCGACGCAAACAACCATAACATGTTCTTCCGTCAGGCATGAAAGCCTGGCAAAAATGTATTCGCTGATTTCTTCGCGTCCGTAATATTCGCCGCCGTTCACCTTATCGTCCTGGTAATAGCTGTGAATCTCTTTTAAAAACGATATGAATACAGCTGCATTATGTCCGATACCGTTAACTTTTTCAAGCTCGTACACCGGTGCGTCCAACACTTCCGAAAATGAGCCGAAGCGGTCAATCAGGTCATGGGCAATCTCGTTTGTATCCTTGCGTGGGATAACATAGAATAGTGCCATTTCAAGCACATTATGAGGTTCGAACTTGCGCAGACCTTCTTTTTCAAATCTGTTTTTCAGCCGTTCTCTGTGTCCGTCGTGCTTGTTTTCTGCCATTTTACTTTTTAAGTGCCAATGCCACTCTGACTTTTTCGATTATGCCGTCGGCTGTAAGACCGTACTTTTCAAGAAGCTCCAACGCCGGACCGCTTGTACCGAATGTATCGTTAACGCCGAGTCTTACAACAGGTGTGGGACAATTTTCGGACAGATATTCGCTTACGGCACCGCCAAGACCGCCGATTATGCTATGCTCCTCTGCGGTAACAACAGCACCGGTTTCCTCGGCACACTTCTTAACCAGCTCCTCATCAAGAGGTTTAACGGTCGGCATATTTACAACTCTTACGCTTACTCCCTCGTCGGCAAGCTTTTCCGCTGCTTCGACAGCAGGTGCAACCATAAGTCCGTTTGCAATTACAGTGACATCTTTACCGTCTCTCAGCACAGTTCCCTTGCCTATTTCAAACTTATAATTCTCATCAAAGAAGGTCGGTACCGCAAGTCTTCCGAAGCGCAGATATACAGGGCCTTCATGCTCTGCCGCGGCACGCACAGCCTGCTTTGCCTCAACATCGTCCGCCGGAACGATTACTGTCATTCCGGGAATAGTTCTCATAAGTGCAATATCTTCACAGCACTGGTGACTTGCACCGTCCTCACCGACGGAAATACCTGCATGTGTTGCACCGATTTTAACATTGAGATGAGGATAGCCTATTGAGTTTCTAACCTGCTCAAAAGCACGACCTGCCGCAAACATGGCAAAGGAGCTTGCAAAAACAAGGTCGCCTGCAGCCGCCATGCCCGCTGCAATACTCATCATATTGCTTTCGGCAATACCGCAGTCAATGTGTCTTTCGGGATAAGCTTTCTTGAAAATTCCGGTTTTTGTCGCCGCCGCGAGGTCAGCATCCAAAACATAAAGATTGGGATAATCCGCCGCAATTTCAACAAGAGCCTCACCGTAGCTGTCTCTTGTAGCCTTTTTCTTTACATCAGCCATTATTCTGCCTCCAGTCCGGCATACTCTGCCTTTAGCTCGTTCATTGCACTTTCGTACTGCTCGGCATTAGGTGCCTTGCCGTGCCAATCGACGCTGTTTTCCATGAATGATACACCCTTGCCCTTTGTGGTTTTCATTATAATCGCCAGGGGCTTTCCGGGTACAACACTGTCAACCGCTTTTTCGATCTCATCAAAGTTATGACCGTCAATTTCCACGGTATTGAAGCCGAAAGCAACAAACTTATCGACAATAGGATAGGGTGAGTTGACCTCTGTAATAGCACCGTCAATCTGAAGATTGTTATTATCTACGATTACGGTAAGGTTATCAAGCTTTTTGTGTGATGCGAACATTGCCGCCTCCCAAACCTGACCTTCCTCAAGCTCACCGTCACCGAGCATTGCATATACACGGTTTGTTCTGTTCTGAAGCTTCATTGAAAGCGCCATACCAACTGCACAGGAAATGCCCTGTCCCAGTGAGCCGCTGCTCATATCAACACCGGGAATATGCTTCATATCGGGGTGTCCCTGTAAATAGCTTCCGTACTTACGCAACGTTTTAATGTCCTCAACGGGGAAAAATCCGCGCAATGCAAGCGCACCGTAAAGTGCAGGCGCACAGTGACCCTTTGAAAGAACAAAACGGTCACGGTCGGCCATTTTCGGATTTGCAGGGTCTATGTTCATCTTATCAAAATACAGATAAGTGAGCATATCGGTCATGGACATGGAACCACCGGGGTGACCGCATTTTGCATTGTAAGTACCCTCGATAACAAGCTGACGTACTTTGTTAGCTGTCAAACGAAGGCTTTTCTTTTTTGCAGCATCCATTACGAAACCTCCATAAAATGTTTAATAACATAATCTATCAGCTCTGCCACAGCTCCTCTGCGACAGTCGCATACAACTAAATCAGCGGCATTTTTTACTTCCTCTGCCGCGTTTTTCGGCGCAGAGGAAAAATCCGCACCGACTATCATTTCCATATCATTATAATAATCACCGATTGCAATGCTCATTGCTTCTCTGTTTTCAAGAGCAATCAAAGCATTTATCGCTGTCATCTTATCGGCATTTTTATTAAGTATTTCACAATAATAGGGGCACGAGCAAACCGCCGTTGATGATTTGGGCTGATTGCTTTTGCAATAATCCAAAACCTCGGAAATCGTATCCGCATCACCGGAAAACAGAATCTTGAAAAAACGTTCCGGCGCATTGTATTCATCGACATCTACAGTTGTAAATTTTATACCCTCTACTGTTTCACGGGCAGTATTGTCATAGCCGTACCGCAACTGATAAATGTTGCAGTCATCGCACCAAAGCTCAATTCCCACCTGCGGAAATTTCTCATATACATTCATTATAAGCGGCATAAGCTCCGCTTTATCAAGCATGGACGACCAGACAAAATCGTTTGCGGAATAATCATACACGCCTGCACCGTTGAAAACTATGCTTTTATCAGAACACCTGAGCATATTTTTATATGTGCGCACCGAAAGCGGTGACCTCCCCGATGCAATGACCAGTTCTCCTCCGAGAGCGGCAAATTTTTCTGCCGCACGCTTGTTTCTGCGCGGCATTTTAAGCTTATTTGTAATAAGCGTGCCATCTATATCCGTTGCTATGATAATTCTTTTATTCAGAAAAATCAACTCCGTATTACTGTGTGCGAAGCTTATTCAGTATTGCAGTGAAATAATCGGGTAATTCCGATTCAATGTCAACGATTTCACCGGTTCTTGGGTGTACAAAGGCAATTCTCTTGGCGTGAAGGCATTGACCTTTACATTCAGAAAACTGCGCTTTGCCGCCATAAACCTCATCGCAGACCACCGGATGACCTATATATGCCATATGTACGCGAATCTGATGCGTACGCCCAGTTTCAAGAGTCAATCGCACATGGGAATAGCCCTTATAGGTGTCAATAACCTCATAATGAGTTATCGCTTCCCGACCGTCCTTTACCACAGCCATTTTTTTCCTGTCGGTACGGCTTCTTCCTATAAGAGTTCTAATAGTGCCGCTATCCTCTTTCGGCTTTCCGACTATTATCGCTTCATACTGACGTGTAAAGTCATGCGCCTTTATAAGCTCTGCCAGTTTTTGGTGTGCAAAATCATTCTTAGCAACTATCAAAAGTCCGCTTGTATCCTTATCGAGGCGGTGAACAATTCCCGGTCGAGCCACTCCGTTAATGCCGGAAAGCGAATCACCGCAGTAATATAGCAAAGCATTAACCAACGTACCGTTTGGATTGCCCACAGCGGGGTGGACTACCATACCCTTTGCTTTGTTGACAACAAGAATATCGCTGTCTTCATACGCAATGTTTAACGGTATATTTTCGGGAAGCGTTTCCGATTTCTCAGCTTCCGGGATTAACAATACGATTTTGTCCCCGGCTTTAACGGCAGTCTTCTTTTCGGCAACACTGCCGTTAATCAGCACCGCACCGTCGTCAATAAGCTTTTGAATATGTGACCTTGAATAATCCGTAAGCAGGGCGGCAAGAGATTTATCAAGTCTCTCACCGCTCTGCTCGGCAATTACCGTTATTTCTTTATTCATTTTCTTTGTCGGTTTTATTCTCTTTTTCGGGAGATAATCTGTCGTGCATAAACAATATATACACGCACAGCAGAATACCGCCTGCAACTATACAACAATCCGCAAAATTGAAAACCGCAAAGCTGAAAAGCGGAGAAATATCAATATAATCAATAACTTCTCCCATACGGATTCTGTCAATAAGATTACCTATACCGCCTGCGACAACAAGGGTTGTTGAAGCGTATCCGAGCCAATGATGAAGTTTTTTCTTTGCGATTATTACTGCAATAACGGCAATAATTATCACCGTTCCGATTACAAAAAACCATCTCTGTCCTTCAAGCATACTGAATGAAGCACCGTCATTTCTCAGATAGTGCCAGTTCAGCAAACCTTTAATCGCAACTACGGACTCACCGATTTCCATGTTTGCATCGACAATGAGTTTAATTATCTGGTCAATGGCAACAAGCACTGCCGTAGATACAATTATAATCGCATAAAGCATAAGTAAAATGCTCCTTGAAATTTATTTGATAGCTTCTCTGCATCTCTTACAGAGTGTTGGATGTTCGCTGTCCTTACCGACTGTTTCGTCATAAGCCCAGCAACGTTCGCACTTATCTCCCGATGCCTTTTCAACTTTTACGGCAAGACCTGCAAGCTCGGTTGCGGCAACGGAGCCGTCTTCCTCTGCAAGCTTAACATCGGAGACAATAAATATCTGTCTGAGAGTGTTTTCGTATTTTTTGAGGAATGCAAGCATATCGGCATCGCAGTACAGCGTTACCGCCGCTTCGAGAGACTTACCGATTATTTTTTCCTTACGTGCGCCCTCAAGGGTTCTCTGTACTTCGTCTCTTATGCTGTGAAGCTTATCCCAGTCTGCCAAAAATGCTTCGTCTGCATCGACCTTTTTAAGCTCAGGCATACTGTTAAACACAACATTCTCGGCATTGTCGCCCTCACGGTGAGGCATGAACTGCCATACCTCGTCAGAGGTAAACGCAAGTATGGGAGAAACAAGACGTACAAGAGAATCGAGAATTTCAAACATAACGCTCTGTGCTGCTCTGCGGCTGTCACTTTCTTTACCGTCGCAGTAAAGTCTGTCTTTCATAACATCAAGATAGAAATTTGACATATCGACAACGCAGAACTTGATTATTGCATGGAATACCTGATAAAATTCATAGCCGTCATACGCTTTCTTGCAGGCGGTAATAAGAGAATTGAGCCTTGCAAGCGCCCAACGGTCGATAGGCATAAGCTTTTCTGCTTCGACCATATCCTTGTTGGGGTCAAAATCCGCAATGTTTGCAAGAATAAATCGGCAGGTATTTCTTATCTTTCTGTAGGATTCGGAAATCTGAGAAAGTGCATTATCGGAAATTCTCACATCGCTGTGATAGTCGGAAGATGCAACCCAAAGCCTGAGAACGTCTGCTCCGTACTTCTGTACAATGCTTGCCGGTGAAATGCCGTTACCCTTGGATTTGTGCATCTCATCGCCCTTTTCGTCAAGCACCCAGCCATGGGTTACGACAGCTTTGTAAGGTGCCTGTCCTCTCCATGCCGCCGCAGTCAGCAAAGAGGAGTTAAACCAGCCTCTGTACTGGTCTGCGCCCTCAAGATAGAGGTCTGCCGGCCATGTAAGATAGTCGCGCGCTTCACAAACGGCAACATGAGTTACGCCTGAATCAAACCAGACGTCCATAATGTCGTTTTCCTTTGTAAATGTAGTATTACCGCAATGCTTACAGGTAGTACCCTTCGGCATAAGTCTTGACGGAGTTCTCTCATACCATACGTCCGAGCCGTACTTTCCGAACAGCTTTGCTACATACATAATGGTATCTCTGTCAATATGCTCCTTGCCGCACTTCTTGCAGTAGAAAATGGGAATGGGAACACCCCAGCGGCGCTGACGGCTGATACACCAGTCCTTGCGCTCACGCACCATTGAAGTTATTCTGTCCTCGCCCCAACCGGGAATCCACTGAACATTTTTAATTGCTTCAAGTGCCGCATCTTTAAAATTATCAATGGAGCAGAACCACTGCTCGGTAGCTCTGAACAGAATCGGGTGCTTACATCTCCAGCAGTGAGGATATTTATGCACTATCCTCTCCCCTGCCAAAAGCGCACCGGTTTCTTCAAGGTGCTTGCCGATGATTTTATTTGCTTCATCGGTTGTTTTGCCCTTTACAAAGTCACCTGCTTCGGCAGTCATTCTGCCTGCTGCGTCTACGGGCACAACCATGGGGATTTCAGGATATTTTCTGCAAACATTATAGTCATCCACACCATGTCCGGGAGCGGTATGAACACAGCCTGTACCGCTTTCGATTGTTACATGGTCACCGACTATAACAAGAGACTTTCTGTCAAGGAACGGATGCTGAGCGGTCATGTACTCAAGCTCCTCGCCCTTGATTTCTCCGATTATTTCATATTCGTCAATCTTGGCGGCTTTCATTGTGCTTTCGACAAGCTCATTGACAATGATGTATGTTTCATTGCCTGCCTTGACAAGATTGTAGGTAAATCTCGGTCCTACGCAAATTGCAACATTGCCGGGAAGCGTCCACGTAGTGGTAGTCCAAATTACAAAGTAGGTGTTGTCAAGGTCTGCGCCCAGTGCTTTGAGCTTTCCCTTGTCATCGACCACTTTAAACTTAACATATATGGTAAAGCAGGGGTCTTCGCCGTACTCAATCTCGGATTCGGCAAGAGCGGTCTGGCAATCGGTACACCAGTATACCGGCTTTAGACCTCTGTAAATGTGACCGTTACATGCCAGCTCGGCAAAAAATTCTATCTGCTTCTGTTCAAATTTCGGAAGCAGGGTGATATAAGGATTGTCCCACTCACCGATATAACCGATTCGCTTAAACTGCTCTCTCTGGTCGTTTATATAGCCGTTTGCAAACTCGGCGCAGAGCTTGCGAAGCTCCACAACGGAAATCTGACTGTCTACTCCTGCCTTTGCTCTTGCTTTAAGCTCGGTAGGCAAACCGTGAGTATCCCAGCCGGGTACAAAAGGCGCGCAAAAGCCGTTCATGTTCTTATATCTTACAACAAAATCTTTAAGAGTCTTGTTGAGCGCATGACCGAGGTGAATATCGCCGTTTGCATACGGAGGACCGTCATGCAAAACAAACTTCGGCTTTCCCTCGTTAAGCTTTATAAGCTTTTTGTAAACATCCGCTTCTTCCCAGCGAGCCAGCATATCCGGCTCTCTTTGAGGAAGATTTGCTCTCATCGGAAATTCCGTTTCAAGCATATTGAGTGTAGATTTATAATCCTGTGCCAATGTTAACCTCTCCTATTGCTAAGCGCATTTTATGCGCAAATAATTTATTTATTGACCTCTGCGTCTGAAAAGATTTGCAGGTGAGTTTTCCGATTCTTCGTTTCCGGCAGGAGCAGTACCCTCCACATTCGGTTCAAATGAAGTAAATCTGGGCTGCCTTCCTGATGTTATGCCTCCCGGCTTCGGCATTTCATTTTCATCACCGATATTAACGGTAAAGCCGTCCTTTCTCTGTACCGGCTTCTCAGTGGCAGGTGCTATAGGCGTTGCTTCCGTAAAAGTCGGCTCGTCCACGGGAATATCCTGGACAGCAGGACGTGACACCGGGGTCTGAGCAGCGGCAGGGCGCGGTCTTTGTACAGGACGTGCCGCAGGTGCTTCCTGCTGAGCGTCTGCCTGTGCAAAGGGAGCCGACGCCTTTCTGTCAAGCATTACAACGGAATCGGACATTTCCCTTGTTTCGGGCGTAAGAATTTCCCCGGTAGGCAGGTTGTTAATAAGGGTCAGGTGGTCTTTATATGCTTTAAGAAGCCTTGCCTTGAAATCGGCAATATCCTTTTGCATACGGTCGATAATATCGCGTTCACGGTGAATTTCAGTCTGTGCGTTTGCAACAATCCTCTCCGCCTTGATAGTTGCATCTTTCAAAATTATCTCAGCCTTGTGCTTTGCATCTCTGAGGGAGGCATCTCCTACCTTCTGCGCGTTCATAAGCGCATTACGTATGGAATCCTCCTCCTGCTGATACTCCGAAATGCGCGCCGCAAGGACTTCAAGCTTTTTTACAAGCTCCGCATTTTCACGGAGAAGCGCATCATAAGAAAGCTGTACCTCGTCAATAAACGCCTCAACATCTTCGGCTCTGTATCCGCCAAAGTTGGATTTTCTGAAATTGACATTTCTGATTTCGTTAAGAGTCAGCATAATGTCTTAACCTCCCAAAACTTAAATATACTTTCGCGCTTTGAAGCTTAAACGTCCTTTGCGCGTTTGCGGTCCTATTGAATCAATTATATATTTCCCGTATCCGCGAACGGATATTTTCGAGCCGTCTGTAACAGCGGCGGAATTTGAAAGTTCCTCACTGTAATTCAGGGTAACGCGCCCGGAACGAATCAGCGTACATGCGGCATCTCTGCCGGTATTTGTTAACGCCTTTACCACGCAGTCAAGACGGTTTGAAGCAACTGTCGAGGTTATGGTCTGAAATTTCGCTCCCTCCGGAAGCGGAAATTCAGCGCCAATCAAGAGTGAAACATTTTCACCGCTAACCCGGTTAAGCTGCTCGGTGACATATTTTTCTATGTCCTTTTTCACAAAAAATACGCAACGACCGTTTTCCGTTAATATGTCTCCGATAAATTCACGCTTCAAGCCAAGTGACATAAGAGCACCGAGAAAATCACGGTGTGTCAGTGAAACGTTTGCTCTGAACCCGGCTGTTATCGCGGAAACGCCGAAGCTTTCCGTATCCGGTTCCATTCCGTAGGGAAATATTCCGGCACAAACTCGCTCGGCATTTTCATAACCGCCCCAAAATGCGGCTGTTATGCCCTTAATATTTCTCAGTCTGCCCTGTGCGTATTCCCTTTCTCTTTCGTCAAGAAAGCACGTAAACTGCGGTGTGTTTCTTTTATCTGCCAGAAACACGCTGTCATTCAGCCTTGCTTCAAACAGTCTGCCCTCATCGGTTTCATGAAAAAGCGGCATTAGAAGAAAACTCCGTTGTTTTCAAGCTCGTCGATAACTTCCGCACCGGTAATGCCGACGTTGTAAGGCGTAATAATATACGTTCTCTTTGCAACGTTCTTTATCTTTCCGCGGCTTGCATATGCAACGCCGCTGAGGAAGTCTACAACTCTGCGATAGACCTCTTTGTCCGCATTTTCGAGATTTACGACAACAGTGTTCTTTTCATCAACAAGACAGGCGGCAACTGCCAGTGCATCTGATGTGCTCTCCGGGTGAAATACAACTACACCGAATTTTGCGGTCGCCTGAATATTTACGACCTTGTTGTTGCTTTCCATACGTGTAGCTCTCACAGTTCTCTTGGGAGCGGATTCTTCCTGATAATATGTATAATTATCATCATCGTAGTCGTCATATTCTTCGTAATCATCGTAATCATCATAATCTTCTGCTGCTCCGCCCATGCGATTCGCCAGGTTTTTAATAAATCCCATTGTTTTTTCCTCCTTAATTTCTCGCTCCGAATAATGCCGAGCCGATGCGCACTATGTTCGCACCTTCCTCAATCGCCGTTTCATAATCAGATGACATTCCCATAGAAATAAATTTCATCTTAACATTACTATTATTATTGTTTTTTTCCTTAATGTCAATGAACAGATTGTATATTTCTCTAAAAAAATGTCTTGTTTTTTCGGAATCGGCATCAAAAGGCGGTATTGTCATCAATCCACACACACGTATCGAATCTAATTTGCCGATTTCTTCTATCAGTTTTTCGGCTTCTTCCTTCCTCACTCCGCCCTTGCTTTCCTCACAGCCGACATTTATCTCAACCAGTACGTCGGTTGTGATACCCTGCGCCTTTGACTGCCTGGATATTTCCTGCGCAAGGTGCAGTGAATCTACCGATTCTATCATTGATACCCTGCCCACAACCTGTTTGACTTTATTTGTCTGCAATGAGCCGATAAGATGTATTGTCAAGCCGTCCTTATTAAGCTCATCGTATTTTGAGTTCAGCTCCTGCACACGGTTTTCACCTATAAAATCAACTCCCAGCGAAATAGCGTGATTGATTATTTCTACGGGGACTGTTTTCGTTACTGCCATGAGCCTTATTTCGGACGGCTCTCTGTTTGCTCTTTTTGCGGCACTTTCTATGTTTTTCCGTATTTGCACAAGATTTTTTTCAACTGCGGACTTCCATTCGTCAATCGTTAATAATCTTTCCGTCATAAAGATTTCTCCCTTCGACAATAACGTCATCATAAAGCTTCAGGTATTTAAAACTACCTATTTTATTTTCGCCGGCTTTATATGTTACCACCGTGATTCCGTCACGCGAATACAGTACATCGACAGCCCTGAAAACCACCTCTGTACCCCACAGCACATATACACCCACCACTTCCACTTCACATGTTACTTCAACCGTTTTCGCATCTCCCGCTTCAACACCGTATATGTAAGCATCTGAAGCGGATACGGTTATTTTTTGGGTGTCCGTCCTTGAGGATAATGCAGTGGTTTTAACACCGATTCCGCTGTAGGTCTGCACCTGAATCACTATAGGCTGTGAACGAATCGCCGTAAGCTCCGTCAGCAGATAGTTGCACACAAACTGTGCAACTACTCTGTCATCGCCCTCGGTTACGTTCAGAGATTCCAGCGTAGCTCTGACGCTGCCGACCTCCGCATAGGGAAGCTTTATTGTATAGGCTCTGCCGACTTTCAGCTTTTCGGCTTCCTCCGCAGAAATAGCCGTTACCAGATGCCATTTATAATCGTCGGCAATTTTTCCTATATACTTTGAAGTATCAACATATGTCAACGAATCAATCAACCTGTCGACATCCTGCGGTGTAAGGTCTTTTGAATTTTTGGTGCTCAGTTCGTTTTCGTGCCCGTCAACGTTACTTACAAAATATCCTGCATCTTCCGCTTTTACGGTTTTCGGTTCAATATCATACTTCTCTTTAAGTGAAGATTTTTCAGCTTCAAGCTGCTCTATGCGCTCATCGAAATCGTCCACATCATGCCTGTAAATCTGCCTCTTGTTAAGAAGATATGTAATATCGGCACGAATATCGTCAACAAGCTCAAGCTCACCGTCGCTGACGGCTGTTGCAAGCGCGTTTATGCGTTCTTCCAGCAGCTTGTCAATTGACGAAGATTCATCTTTTGCCGTCTCCATGCTTCTGAATTCTTCAATCTGCTGGTCAATTTCAATGATTCGATTGTAGGCATTCGCATCTTCCGCAGTCTTAAACACATAGGCGATTACCTGCCCCTTTGAAACCTTTCCTCCCTCTGCGACTGCCGGCACTATCACTCCGGAATACTCGTTTTCAACCAGCGTTTCGTCTCTTATAGTTATGCCGACCGCGTTGATTTCGTCACTCAGCTCCACCCTTAACGCCTGCTCCGTAACAATCTGTGTATATGAAACCTGATAAATCTGGTATGCAAGATATGCTAACAGTAGCAACGTTATTAAGCCTATTGCGATATATTTGAGTGTTTTTACAACATTCGGCGGCAGCTCAATCTTTGTCTGCGGATTTTTCCTTTTCTCCGTCATTCTGTTTCCCTCCAAGCCAGGGTGTGACGACTTCTGCCACTCCCCGTGCAAGCGACTGCACATCGGGGTATGACATTGCATCAAACCACTTTATTCTTTCGTCCCGGCGAAACCACGTGAGCTGACGTTTTGCGTATCGGCGTGTCTGGCGTTTGAGCGTTTCGGCTGCATCGTCAAGACTCTGTGTACCGTCAAAATACTTCCACAGTTCCTTATGTCCTATCGCCTGCACAGAGGTTTTCCCTGTCCTATTATACGCCATACGTGCTTCCTCAATCAAGCCCTTTTGAAACATTATGTCTACTCTTTTATCAATTCTTTCGTATAATGCCGCTCGGTCGTGAAAATCCACGCCTATGGGTAAAAGGTCATATCTGCTTTCTTTCTGTCGCGACATTTTATTCTGCTCGGTAAGGGTTATGCCGCTTAACATAAATATTTCCATTGCACGGACAATTCTCGAAATATGGTTAGGGTGCAGACGTCCTGCCGTTTCCGGGTCGAATTTGCCAAGCTCGTCAAGCAAAGCCTGTCCGCCCTCTTTTTCCGCTCTTTCATACAGTTGTGAACGAAGCGCATCATCGGACGGCACATCGGCAAAGGTAATATCATCTACAAGCGACGAATAATAAAGCCCCGTACCGCCGCACAAAACAGGCAGTTTTCCTCTGCCGCTTATCTCCTCTATGCAACAATGAGCCATATCGCAGAATTTTGCAACGGAGAAGCTTTCCGCCGGAGAGACACAGCACACCATGTGATGGGGTATGCCGCACTGCTCCTCAACTGTCGGAGCGGCTGTCGCTATTTCCATGTCCGTGTATATCTGCATTGAATCGCAGGATACAACTTCGCCGCCAAACATTTTTGCCAACTCAACTGCAAGTGCCGTTTTTCCCGATGCAGTAGGTCCTACTACAGCAAGCAACTTGATTTTTTCACTGTTCATAATTATGCTCTGCCAAAGTTTTTTTCAATTTCGCTCTTTTTAAGCGTTATCCATATGGGTCTGCCATGGGGACAATATCTCACATCGGGATTTTCCATAAGCTCAAGCACAAGCCGTGCAAGCTCGTCCAGATTCGTTATGTCCCCTGCCTTGATTGCCGACTTACAGGCAATTGTCTTGAACATTCTGTCGGTTTTTGCCGTAATTGTCGCATCGCTTTTATTGCCGAAATTTCCGGCAATTTCCATTATTGTACCGGCAACATCTGCGCCGACTAAATAAATGGGTATTGCGCGTACCGCAACTGTACCTACACCGAAATCATCAATTTCAAATCCCGCCTGCTCCATTACATCAAGATTTTCCAAAATCGCATTGTAATGCATTTTTTCCAGTGTTACTGTCAGCGGCACGGTCAAAAGCTGTGAAGCAGGTTTTTTTCTGTTCTCAGTCAACTTTTTGTATTTAAGTCTCTCATGAGCGGCATGTTTATCAATGTAAATAAGCTGTTTTCCCGATTCGACAATAATATATGTATTAAAAGCCTCTCCTATTATTCTGTAATCGGGCATTTCAAAGCCGTTAGATTCCGCGACTTCTTCATTTGCCACAGGAAGAATAATTTCTTCCTGTGTTTTGCGTTCGGGAAAAATATCAATATACGGCACTTTAGGCACGTTTACAGCAGAAGCTTTAATTATCTGTGCCGAATTATCCGCTACAGTCACACCTCCGGAATATATGTTAAGAGGACTTTCCGGCATGGTTTCGACCATTTGAGGCTCTTGTGCGATTTTCTTTTCGGGGTTTGCCGCAGAGGGACTTGCCGCAGAAACGAAAATAGTTGTCTGCGCCGCTTCGGTAATTTCCGCAGGCAACGGAGGTTTTATACTGACCGGCTTTTTTTCGGGTATTTTCATTTCCTTGCGTTCGTCATTTTCGGAAAGAGAATTTTTTATTCCCCAATAAACGCAATCAAATACAGGCTTTTCATTAGTAAAACGCACCTCAAGCTTTGCCGGGTGTACGTTGACATCAACCGCAGAACAGGAAATCGTCATATTAAGTACACAGGCAGGGTGCTTGCCTATCATCACCGCACCCTTACACGCTTCCTCCAATGCCACCTGCATTGTTCTGCTCTTTACATACCTGCCGTTTATGAAAAATATCTGCATACTCATATTCGGTCGGGCGTTTACCGGTTTTGAAACGTATCCCTCCACAGATACGTTATTAAGGGCATATTTAACCGGCATAAGACTGTTCGCAAATTCCTTGCCGTAAACAGCCCGGATTGCCGAAAGCTGATTGCCGTCACCGGGAGTGCGCAGGTTTTCCTTGCCGTCACGAATAAAGGTAAAGGATATTTCCGGATGGGAAAGCGCTATTCTGTCGATAGCCGATGCACAGGCATTACCCTCTGCAACGTCCTTTTTGAGAAATTTCATTCTGGCAGGTGTATTAAAGAAAATATCCCTTGCGATAATCGTTGTGCCTACGGCACAGGCCGTTTCCTCGTTGGTTATCTCCTCGCCGCCCTCAATCAAATATCTCGTTCCGATACTTTCCTCTGCCGACCGGGTTATAAGCTCCACGCGGCACACTGCGGCAATAGAAGCAAGTGCTTCTCCGCGAAAGCCCAACGTTGAAATAGCATCTAAATCGGCTCCGGTGGTTATTTTGCTTGTTGCATGACGAAGAAACGCCGTTGGAACATCCGCAGAGGAAATTCCGCAACCGTTATCCGTAATTCTGAGCATCTCCGTTCCGCCGCGCCTAATTTCAACGGTTATAAAAGTCGCGCCTGCATCTATTGAATTTTCCACAAGCTCCTTTATTACAGAGGAGGGTCGCTCAACAACCTCTCCTGCCGCAATAAGCTCTGCCGTATGCTTATCCAAAAGCTTTACCTTTGGCATAAAATCACCTTTTACTGCAATAGCTTAGTTAATTCGTTAAGAGTTGTTAACGCATCAATTGGCGTAAGTGTATTTATATCAATATTTCTTATTCTTCTGATTGCTTCCGTTTCCTCCGGCGGTGTCATGGGAATAAACATCTGCTCCGAGGTCTGCTTTGTTTTTACTCTCGGTGCTTCCAGCTTTCCTGCCTCAAGCTGACCGAGGACTTCCCTGGCTCTCTTTATTACCCAATCGGGAATACCTGCCAGCTTCGCAACCTCAACGCCGTAGCTGTCGTCTGCTCCGCCGGGCACTATCATTCGCAAAAACGTTATATCATCTCCGTGCTTTTTGACGGCGATATTGTAGTTTTTAACGCCCTGTAACGAATCCTCCAGAGCGGTCAGCTCGTGATAATGTGTGGCAAAAAGCGCCTTTGCGCCCAGCTTTCGCTTATCCGCAACATACTCAAGTACTGCCCTTGCTATGCTCATTCCGTCAAAGGTCGATGTTCCTCTGCCGATTTCATCGAGTATCAGCAAGCTTGACTGAGTTGCGTTTTTCAGAATATATGCAACCTCGTTCATTTCGACCATAAACGTCGATTGCCCCGATGCAAGGTCATCGGAAGCTCCCACTCTCGTAAAAATGCTGTCAACAATTCCGATTTCCGCACTTTCCGCAGGAACATAACAACCTATCTGAGCCATGAAAACTATCAGCGCAACCTGGCGCATATATGTTGACTTACCTGCCATATTCGGACCGGTTATTATGGCAATGCGGTTATCCTTTTTGTCAAGGGTGACATCATTCGGTACAAATCCGGTTTTGTTTAAATCCTCGACAACAGGGTGTCTTGATGCTCTTAAAATAATATTTCCGCTTTCATTAACATTCGGTCTGCAATAATTATTTCTGCATGAAACCTCTGCGAAAGAGCAGTAAACATCAAGTCTGGCTATTGCCGCCGCTGTGCTCTGCACTCTGTCATGGGCATTTGCAACGGTTTTTCTTATCTCGTCGAATATTGAATATTCAAGCTTCAGCAAACGGTCGTTTGCTCCCAGCACACGACCCTCGATTTCTTTAAGCTCACCCGTAATATATCTTTCACAGTTTGCAAGGGTCTGTTTTCTTATGTATGTTTCCGGCACCTGAGCTTTATAGGAATTTGTAACCTCTATATAATATCCGAACACGCGATTGTATCCTATTTTCAGCTTGGGTATTCCCGTTGCCTCTCTTTCTTTTGCTTCAACGGAAGCAAGGATTTCTTTCTCGCTTGACATAGTATAACGAAGCTCGTCCACCTCAGGATTATAGCCTGCTTTGATGAGGTTACCCTCACGTACAGTTGCCGGCGGTTCTTCGCTTATAGAAACCTCGATAAGCTCTCTTATGTCCTCAAGCAAATCAATTTCGTTGCAAATATTGCGCAGCTCCGTAGTTTTCAGTTCTGACAGCAGCCTCTTAACCTCAGGCATCGAATTTAAAGCTGCCGCCAGCGCACGCAAATCTCTTGCATTTGCCGAGCCGTAAACTATTTTTGTTATGAGCCTTTCAATATCGCAAATACCGGTCAACGCATCAATGCAATCTGCTCTCAATATCGAATCGGAGCACAGCGTTTCAACCGCATTAAGCCTTGCGTGGATTCTTGCCACATTAAGCAGCGGTCTTTCAAGCCACGAGCGCAGAAGCCGCTTTCCCATTGCGGTCTTAGTCCTGTCAAGCACGCCCAGCAACGACCCTTTTTTCTCTCTTGAACGCATGGTTTCCGTAAGCTCAAGATTTCTCTTTGTGGAAGGGTCAAGCTTCATATACTGCTCGCCCTCATAATATCTGAGTATATTTACTCTTTCAAGTCCGCTTTTCTGAGTCTTTGACAAATAGGTCAGCAGCGCGCACACCGCCTTTGCGGTATGCGGTCTTTCCAAAATTCGCGTGTTTTCAATGGCTTCGGCGGAAAACTGCTTTATAATCATCTGTGTGCAATCTGCCATTTCCCATTGCATATCGACTTCATCGACACTTTCCACCTGCAATTTATCCTTGATATGCGCGCTGACGGCACCGTTTGAGATAACCGATGAGCTGACAAGCAGTTCACTGGGCGAAAAGCGCGAAAGCTCCGCTATAATGTCGCTGTCTGCGCCTGAGGGCAGTTCGGTTATATCCACTTCGCCTGTTGACACATCGGCAAAGCAGAGTCCGCAACCGCTTTCGTCAAGATTTACTACCGCAAGGTAATTATTTTTGCCCTCATCAAGCATATAGCTTTCAACGATAGTTCCGGGCGTAATTACTCTTATGACCTCTCTGCGCACCAGTCCCTTTGCCAATGCAGGGTCTTCTGTCTGCTCGCAAATGGCGATTTTAAAGCCTCTTGCCACAAGTTTTGCAACATACCCCTCGTAGGAATGGAACGGTACGCCGCACATGGGTGCACGTTCTTCAAGTCCGCAATCCCTGCCGGTCAGAACCAAATCCAGCTCTCTGGACACAATTTTAGCATCATCAAAAAACAACTCGTAAAAATCTCCCAAACGGAAGAAAAGCAATGCATCGGGGTTTTCTTCCTTAATTGAAAGATATTGCTTCATCATCGGTGAAAGCTCGCTCACAACCTTCACTCCTATACTTCTAATATTTCATACAGCTCGGTGAGCCGTTTAATTTCGTATTTAATCTCGTACCCTCTCTGCCGTCTGACAGACTGCGGATTAAACCAGCAGGTATCTATTCCCGCATTATTTCCGCCTTTTATATCTGAGGTAAGTGAATCTCCGATTATAAGAATTTTTTCTTTGTCCTCAACACCCACAAGAGACATTACCTTGTCAAAATATTCCTTTTCCGGCTTTGATACACCCATTTTGTCCGAGGTATAACAGCCTACAAAGCAATCCGATATACCGGACAGTGCAAACCGCGACTGCTGCTGACTTTCAAAGCCGTTCGTAATCATGACAAGCTTATATGCTTTACACAGCCTGTTTACCACTTCATATGTATCCGGAAGAAGTGTTGCGTCTTCACCCAGCTTGTTTCTGTAGCATTGATTAAGCTCCATCGGGTCAAGGTCAAGCTTCATCTTTTTCAGCAAATCCGCAAATCTGCCGCGCATTAGCTCGTCCTTTGTGACTTTTCCCTTGTTAAACTTTGTCCAATATTTTTGATTGATTGCGGAATAAACCTTTTCCCATTTTTCCTCACAGGGTATTCCGAAATGTTCAAAGGCTCTGAAAAACGCCGTTTTCTCGGAATGTTTAAAGTCATATAGAGTTTCGTCAGCATCAAAAAACAGATAACTGTATTTCATATTTTTTCAGAGCCTTTCCGTTATTCTGTATTTAATCAGTGACAGCCGCCGCAGGACGCGCAGTCTCCGCCGCAGGCAGAATGGTCGTGCGGCTCAAAGCTTTCGGGGTCTTCTCCGCTGATTGATGCGGAGATTATCTGGTTAACCTTGTCCAAAAGCTGCTCAAGCTCGGTTCTTGCATCGTTAAAGGCTACCATATTGGGGTCTGCTGTTACCTTTTCGTAAAGTGCGGAAAGCTCCTGCTGAAGCCTGTCGGTCTTTTCTCTGTCCGCATCCTGCTTTGAAATTTCTTCGTTGAGCTGAAGTCTGAGAAGATTGAATTTTTCAATATCCTCCTGAAGCTCTGCGTTTGCATCGTTTGCAGCCGCGGCAGCCATCATTTTGCCGTATGCCTCCTGCTCCTGAAAAGCCTTTCCAAGCTGTCTTGCAATTGATATTACGTCCATTTTTTATTTCTCCTTTTAAATTATTTTACCTCTGAGTATCCAGTTCAGTGCCGTTGTTACCTCCGCTTCGGCAAATTCTCCGATAAGTTCGGGCTTTCCCTCCGCTTCGATTATTATATTAGTTGAGGTGCGGCACGATAACAATCCGTTTTTCGCCATTCCCTCAACAAGCACTCTTTGCCTTGAGCCAACCATTGATGCGCTCTTTTTTGCCGCTATACTTTCCTGCAACGTTATAAGTTCTCGAAGCCATTTTGATTTTTCTTCATAGGATATGGGGTCGAGCATCTTTGCCGCAGGTGTTCCCTCTCTCGGAGAGTAGATAAACGTAAACAGAGAAGTAAACCCTATCTCCTCTATAGCCGCAAGAGTTTCTTCAAATTCCGCTCTTGTTTCGCCCGGAAAACCAACGATAACATCGCTGGTTAATGAAACGTCCGGCATTGCTTCTCTTGCCATTTTTACAAGCTCTTTATAATGCTCGATGGTGTATTTGCGATTCATTTCACGGAGTATTCTGTCAGAGCCGCTTTGGAAGGGCAGGTGAATATGATGTGCCATATGCTTTGACGCCGCCATTGCTTCAATAAGTTCTTTTGTGCAGTCCTTTGGGTGACTGGTCATAAACCTGAGCCAGTAATCGCCCTCGATTTTATCAAGCTCCGTAATAAGCTGAGGAAAATTCATTTCTCCGCTTTCCTTTTTTCCGTAGCTGTTTACGTTCTGTCCCAAAAGAGTAATGTCCCTGTACCCCATTGACACCATTTCTTTTGCCTGAGCCAGAATAACCTCCGATTTTCTGCTTCTCTCCCTGCCTCTGACATGAGGAACAATACAGTAAGAACAGAAATTATCACAGCCGTACATTATCGGCAACCAGCCCTTTATGCTGTTGTCTCGTTCAAGGGGGATTCCCTCAACTATACTATTATCCGACAGGTCAAGCTCAACCACTCTTTTACCTCCGGTAAGCACTCTGTAAAGAAGCTCCGGAAATCTGGGTATAAGATGTGTGCCGAAAATCAGATTAACATAGGGATAATGCTCGCGGAATCTGTCGGCAATGTGCTGTTGCTGTACCATACAGCCGCAAAGGGCAATAATCGTACCGGGTCTGCGGCGTTTGATGTGCTTTAACGCACCCACATTTCCGAACACCCTGTCCTCTGCGTGTTCTCTTACCGCACAGGTGTTATAAAGAATGAAATCGGCATCCTCTACCGTATCTGTCATCTTATAGCCCATTTTTACCAGCAGACCCTTTATCTGCTCGGAATCGGCAACATTTCCCTGACAGCCGTAGGTATGTACAAAGGCAAGCGGCTCATGTCCGGCATATCTTGCTTCAACCACCGCAGCCGTCATTTCACAATATTTTTCCGTATCGGAAAATGCAAGCATAGCTTTCCTCCGTTCAGGCTCAACGCACATTTTGTTGCAAATATACTTTATTATAGCATATATTGTATGCTTCTGCAACATCTCAGGCAATAAAAATGCGGTCTTTTCAAAATAATCCGAACCGAATCTTTAACAATGAAGATTCGGTTCGGATTTTACTGTCCGTGGGCAAATGATAACATTTCGATATTCGATTACCGATGCTGAGCGTAGATTGCCGCTTTAATTCGTGATTTGCCTGCAATCAATACCAATCATCATCTAAACCGTACTCTCTGATGAAACGGTCATATTGCCATTCGGGACCGTCAAAGAGCAGTTCAAGGAGAGCTTGACACAGGTCGGCTTTTTTCATTTTGCCGACATATTCAATTACCTTATCGCTCAGCTCCTCTTGTCTCTTTTCTTCTTCCTCCTGGTACGCAATGGCATCAGCATAAAACTTTTCTGCTTCTTTTGGAAGAACGGTAAAATATGCAGCAATAATATGCTTACATATAATTCTTTTTCCATTTGCGTGTGGGCAGTTACATTTTGATTTTCTTGGGTGGGCAATGTTAAGCTCGATAGAATAAGTCCCGTTTGAGCTACCCGCAACTGTTGCAGCGTAGATGTTTTCGCCTATTTCTTCCAAACTCACAACTTTTTTATCTTTGAAATAATCATAGCCTCTCCAAGCGGACGCAGCACTTGCACATTCTATTAATCCCATTTTATCGCTCCTTGTTATTCACTGTCATACCAACGTAAAAAATCTTTAATATATTTCTCGTTTGGTGTGATGATGTTGATGTCGATTTCCGGATTTTTCAAAGAAAAAGCGTTCAGCATACCCTGAAGATTATCCTTTGATTTCATATAATCATTCACGATATACGCTTCCGATGCACCCGAATTGCGTAGCAAAATTGCCGATACAACGCCTGTGCGATCCTTGCCGGCATTGCAAAAATACAGCACATTGGTCGGCACCGTTTGCATGAAATCAATCGTCTTGTATAGCTTTTCGTCTGCCATTTTGATATACGATTCGGAAACTGCATCCACAGAGGACGGAACAATATCGCCACCGGTCACGCTCATACAGTAATAATGAAATCGTTTATCTGCCGAAAGAGGGCACATCTTTCTTTTTTGCTCGGCCTCGGTGCGAAGGTCGATAATCGTCGTAATGTTATGATCGATCAGCCATGCCGCTTCTTCCTCCGTGACGACAGTCGGGACATCACTTCGTATAAATTTGAAATTGTCAGAAAAAATCGGGCGAGTATTCAGCGTACTTTGAAAGATGACATTCATTTGACTACCTCGTTTTCGCTTATTGATTCAGAAAGCATTTTCAAAACCGTTTCTTTAAGTCATTCATTCGGAAACATCAATTGAGTCAAACTCCATATAGCAACGTATTCGCCCTCTTAGAATATTGATGTATTTCCTTTGAATCCCTCTTGATAAGGTGTGTTTTTCAGGTTAATTTTGTTTATTGTTCAAATTCAGTATAGTGCCATCAACAATTTCTCCGCTTCCGCATACAGCTTCGGTGACGT
The DNA here is from genome assembly GCA_964500965.1 of uncultured Eubacteriales bacterium. Taxonomy (GTDB): domain Bacteria; phylum Bacillota; class Clostridia; order Oscillospirales; family Acutalibacteraceae; genus JAISGQ01. The sequence goes on from CAZCQZ010000023.1 coordinate 30,485, forward strand.
TTGCGGATAAGTAAGCTCGGCAGGGAGCGTATCAAATATTCTGATTTCTTTCATTTCACTTTCCGGAAGCTCACCAAAGGAGTGAACCACCGCAAGGAAAACTATTCCGTTGGAACAGGCTTGGCGGTTGAATCCCCAATAGTCGCAGACGGGATAGATGTCGGCATCCTTAATTCCGCTTTCCTCAAACAGCTCACGCTTTGCACATTCAAGCGGCGTTTCGCCGTCCTCAATATGACCGCCCTGTGTTTCCCAAGTGTCACGCTTTTTGTGTCTGGACATTATCCATTTTCCTTTATAATTGGAGCAAATGACAGTATATTTATATCGTTCCAAATAACCGAGCGGATAAATTCGGCATTGAAGCTCTTTGCGGATAACCTCACGGTTAATCGTTGGATCGTTTAGATCGACATAAAGCTCCTTGCATTTTTCGGTGGCAAGGTCGTGCCCTTGCAACGCTGCCTTGCGATACCAAAAGATTGCTTGCTCCATATCACACTCTACACCAATGGCGTCCTCGTGGAACCAAGCAAGATTAAATTGTCCGTCACGGTCACCGTGATCGGCGGCTCTGCGTGTCCAATAGACCGCTTTTTCAAGATCTTTCTCAACACCAATGCCGTCATAATAGAAGTATCCGATCTGACATTCGGCAAGAGGATAGCCCTGCTCGGCAAGTTCCATGTGCCCGGCAAAACACTCTTCATATTGCTGCGTATTAAAGTATTTCTCAATCAGCCTATTGCAGATGTCAAGCTCTCTGCAAGGCTTGTAATAGGATTCCGACATGGTTATTCTCCATCATAAACATAAGTATCATAGCTCGATTTGTCCGGATTTTGAAACAGACTACGGAGTGTCATCGCTGACCAGTCGCAGTCATCGCTTTCAAAGCATACGGTTTCATATTGGGACAGCATGAATGTTACAAGGCACCGGGCAAATTCTTTGAAGCGGCTATTGTCATTACCGCAAATGTATGCGATCTCGTTATCCTCCACAAAAGCACAGGCGGTGATTTCGGAAGCACTTTCGGCATAGAGTACCGTTTTGGGCAAATTATTGCAGAAAGCTTCGTAATCGCTCGTCCATGGGTTGATTGTTTCGTGTATAGCAACATAATGCTTATACATTTGTCGGCAAGCCTGTTCATATTCGACTTCTCCTGTGGTAGTACGGCGAGGCTGTGTATTTTCGATTTTACCGATATAGTCCTCAATACCGACTTCTGACACGTAGCATTTCCGTTTGCAGACACAGCCACCGGCGGTTAGAAATGTTGTCAGCACAACATCGTCCGAGTCTGCCATGACTTGCAGAGAAAAACCGACAATATCTTTCAACTGAGCAAACAATTCTTTGCTCAGTCGAAGATCAAAACAGTTTAGTTTTAGCTTTACATAGCAGTTCATTTTGTGGTACGGATTGTGTGAAAGTGCCACCGTTCCGATAGACTTGCTATTATAAAAAATGCTGTATTCATTTTCCGATATTCGGGTGATAGTCATAATAATTCCTCTCCTACGGTCATTCCAAAGGAGGTGTACTCTGTGGTCGCTTTGAGATACGCCTCCGAGTCACCGTTCAGCACGAGGTCGGCATGTTCAAGGGAGTGTTTTCTGCCATTGTAACATAACAGCACGGAATATTTCAATGGTTTATCGTATTCTTTAATGATATATCGCTTAGGTGATATGATATACGGCAAACCGTATGATATAATATGCCGGCATTCTTTTTTCGTGTGGTTATTTACAGCTCAAGAAATAATCGCTCTTTTTCGTAAAACCGAAAATGTCTCTTACGAACAGTGATCAACGCAATGAAATAGAATCGCCGGAATCGGGATTTAGGCTTGCATTACATTGTCTGTCCACATTTCGCACTGACTCATGACGGTCTGGACAGCATCGTCCATACCTTCCGGTGGGTACTTGTGCTTTTTAAGCAATCTCTTGACCAAACGACGCATACCGGCTCTTGCGCTTTCTTTCTTTTGCCAATCAATCGTCCTATTCTTGCGGAGAAGATCCGTCAATTCCTTAGTAATAGCAATCAGCTCGTCATGCTCGTAGAAATCCTTAATGGCTTGAGGCTTCGTCAGTGCATCATAGGCAAAGGTGGGTGCGCCGCAGTAGTGGGCATCCTCGCCCAGCCACTCGCTGATGGTATTTACCAGCCGCTTGCGTTCTGTGCCGGTTGCGTTGATTTTAATCGTCATGTTCGTGACCTCCTTGATTTTGGTAGTCACATATTACCGTCAGGTTCGGTATATATCCAGTCATTTCTCGCACATT
>CAZCQZ010000024.1:0-32522 GCA_964500965.1 uncultured Eubacteriales bacterium
AAAAAGGACTTTATTTTGTATCTTGACGGTTTTTCCGCCAATGTGCAGGATATTATTAAAAAGTTTGAATTCCGCAATCAGATCGACAAGCTCTCCGATCACGATATCCTCGGTCTGCTGATTGCAAAATTTACCGACAATTCCATCAACCTTTCTTCCCGTCCCGTTTTGGATGATAAGGGTAATGTGCTTCAGCCCGCACTCGATAATCATACGATGGGAACAGTATTTGAAGAGGTTATCCGCAAGTTCAATGAGGAAACCAACATCACAGATGCAGGTCGCCACTTCACACCCCGTGATATCGTTGAACTCATTTCCGACCTTGCCCTTATTCCCGTAAAAGATAAAATCCAAAGCACAACCTACCGTATTTATGACGGCGCTTGCGGTACCGGCGGTATGCTTACTGTTGGTGAGGAGCGTATGACCGAGCTTGCCAAGGAATGTGGTAAAAAGATTTCTATCCACTTGTATGGTCAAGAGAACTCGGATGAGACCTACGCCATCGCCAAGGCGGATATGCTCGTTAAGGGCGAGGGCGGACAGGCAAACAATATCTATTTCGGTTCTACCATATCCAACGATGGCTTTGCCACCGAGACCTTCGATTTTATGCTCTCCAATCCACCGTTCGGCACTCCTTGGAAGACTGACCTCAAGGCTTGGGGCGATATCAAGAAGGACGATATTGCCGATGCCCGATTCCGCATCAATTATAACGGCGAGGATTTCTCTTTGATTCCTGACATCGGCGATCCGCAGATGTTGTTCCTTGCAAATAATATCAGCAAAATGAAAAATAATACTGCCCTCGGCAGCCGTATCGTAGAGGTACATAACGGTTCTTCTCTCTTTACGGGTAAAGCAGGACAGGGGCCGTCCAATCTGCGCCAATATATTTTGGAGCAGGATTTGTTGGAGGCAATTGTTGCCGTGCCCGAAAAGATGTTTTATAACACCGGCATCGGCACTTATATCTGGATTCTCACAAATAAGAAAGAAGCTCGCCGTAAGGGCAAGGTTCAGCTTATTGATGCCACCTCTTTCAAAGCACCTTTGCGTAAAAACCTTGGTGAGAAAAACTGCGAGATTACCAAAGCGATCCGTGACCGCATCCTTGAGCTGTATATGGCATTTGATGCCGCCGACAGCGAATACAGCAAGATATTTGATAATTCCGAATTTGGATATTGGGAAGTTCCTGTTTATACACCGCAGTATGATGAAAACGGCAAGCCTATTTTAGATAAAAAAGGAAACCCTGTAAAACCAAACAGCGATAAGGAAATCGTACCTTTTAGCTATGAGGGCGGTATCGCTGCCTTTATCGAAAATGAGGTTAAGCCTTACTCTCCCGATGCTTTTATCAAGCCGGGAACGGAAAAGATCGGCTATGAACTTTCCTTTACCAAGTATTTTTATAAGCCTGTTCAGCTTCGCACCTTGGCGGAGATTTCTGCCGATATCCGTGCTATCGAAAAAGAAACCGACGGTTTGCTCGATGAGATAATCGGAGATTGAATATGAGACAATATGAAAAATATAAAGCTGTAGAAACTCTTTGGTATTTAAATTTCCCTACTCATTGGAATGTATTTCCGCTTTGCTCTATAGCAAAAGAAAAATCCATTTGCAATTGTACGGATATGGAACTGCTATCTGTTTATTTGGATGCCGGAGTTGTTCCTTTTTCAAAACGAACAGAAAAGCGTACAAATACCACAAGCAAGGATCTGTCAAAATATCAAAGAGTAGATGTTGGTGATTTTGTTTTAAATAATCAGCAAGCTTGGAGAGGGTCTGTTGGTGTGTCAAAATATACTGGCATTACAAGCCCTGCATATATTATCCTTTCCTTAAATGACCAACTCACACTTGACTATGCCAACTATCTTTTTAGAAGTCGAATTATGGTAGATCAATACTTGGTTGCATCAAAAGGTGTTGGCTCTATCCAAAGAAATCTATATTGGCAGGAATTGAAGCGTGTCAGCGTGTTAGTTCCGCCGAAAGACGAGCAGGATCAGATTGTAAACTATTTGGATTGGAAAGTATCCCATATCAACCGCCTGATCCACGGCTACCAACGGCAGATTAAGTTGTTAGAGGAATATAAAAAATCTCAAATCACTCACTTGGTTACTCACGGGATTAAAAAACATGAAATGATTGATAGTGAGATTTATTGGTTAGAGAGTATTCCAAAGGATTGGAGAGTAACAAGGTTAAAACATATTCTCAAGAAACAGCAACGCCCCATTCCTGAAAATGCCGAGTTGTTAATATGCTCAAATAGTGGTGAGGTAAAAATACGCGGTGAATCTAAAATGGGTTTGGTTGCAGAATCGGATGACATTTACCAAGGTGTTAAGCAAGGTGACCTTCTAATACACGGCATGGACACTTGGCATGGAGCTATTGCTGTATCTGATTTTGACGGAATGTGTACCCCTGTTGTTCATGTATGCACAAGTAAAGAAAGTGTCCGCTTTGTTGCGTATTACCTGAAGATGATGGCTTATACAAAAGTTTTTAAAGCCATATCAAATGGAGTTCGTCAAAACACCAGTGATTTTCGCAGTTGGGACAAAGCCGGAGCGCTATATATTGCATTGCCATCGTTAGAAGAACAAGAGATGATTGCCGATAAAATTGATGATACAATATTGAAAATTAACAATTCTATCTCTGTGATTAACCGTGAAATAGATGCATTAAAAGAATACCGCACTCGCTTGATTTCCGATGTTGTTACGGGGCAGGTCGATGTGCGCGGCGTTGAAATTCCCGATTATACTCCCGAGGAAGACAACGCTATGGATGAAGAAATTAACGATACGGAGGAGGTGACGGATAATGCCGACTAATATCAGAGAAAACGGTTTTGAAACCCTGATTTGCGATTATCTCGTAAACAATAACGGTTTTGAGCTTGGCAACACCGCCGAATACAACAAGGAGTATGCCATAGATGAGGGACGGCTGTTCCGTTTCCTTGAAAGCACCCAGCCCGACAAATTGGCTGAACTCCACCTGCAGGATTCTCCTTTGGAGAAAAAACGGTTTTTGGAACAACTTGACAAAAAACTGAAGGGTGACGGCGTAATTGAAATTCTGCGCCGGGGACTGAAGTATAAGCATCTGCATTTTGAGATGCTGTGTGTGCGCCCCTCTCCGCAGAACCCGCAAGCAAAAGAGGATTACGAGAAAAATATTTTTTCCGTAACCCGTCAGCTGCAATATTCTGTTTTCAACCCCAAACTTGCTTTGGATATCTGCATCTTTATCAACGGTCTGCCCGTTATAACGATGGAACTGAAAAATCAGCTTACCAAGCAAAATGTTGCCGATGCGGTGGAGCAGTATAAAAACGACCGCAGTCCTTCGGAGCTGCTGTTCAGCTTTAAGCGCACGATCGTTCACCTTGCCGTTGATGACAACGAAGTGCGGATGTGTACCGAGCTGAAAGGTAAATCCAGTTGGTTCCTGCCTTTTAACAAGGGCTGCAATGACGGAGCTGGTAATCCTGTCAACCCCAATGGCCTGAAAACGGCGTATTTATGGGAAGATATCATCACCAAGGACGAGCTTTCCAACATCATCGAAAACTATGCGCAGGTTGTGGAACAGAAAAATGAAGACACCGGCAAGAAGAGCTATAAGCAGATCTTTCCGCGCTATCATCAGCTTTCGGTGGTGAAATCCTTGCTTTCGGATGCACAGCGTGACGGTGTCGGCGCAAGATACTTAATTCAGCATTCCGCCGGTAGCGGTAAGTCCAATTCTATCGCTTGGCTTGCACATCAGCTCGTAACGCTGAAAAATGCAGAAAATAAAGAGATTTTTGATACCGTTATCGTTGTTACCGACCGTATCAATCTCGATAAGCAGATTAAGAATACCATTAAGCAGTTCATGCAGGTTTCTTCTACTGTCGGCTGGGCAAAGAGTTCGGGCGACCTGAAAAAGTTGCTGAACGAAGGCAAGAAAATTATTATTACCATCGTGCACAAGTTCCAGTTTATTTTGGACGATATCGGCACGGAGCATAAGGATAAGAATTTCGCCATTATCATTGACGAGGCACATTCCAGCCAAAACGGAAGCCTTTCCGCAAAAATGAATATGGTGCTTTCGGGCAACGCCTATGAGGACGAAGATGACCTTGAGGATAAGCTGAACACCATCATTGAAGGCAGAAAAATGGTGAAAAACGCAAGTTATTTCGCCTTTACTGCGACACCCAAGAATAAAACCCTTGAGATGTTCGGTAAAAAAGAATTACTGCCGGACGGTACATCCAAGCCCTGCCCTCACTATGTTTACACGATGAAGCAAGCCATTGAAGAAGGCTTTATCTTGGATGTTCTTCGTTCTTACACAACCGTTGAAAGCTATTATAAGCTCGTTAAAACCATAGAAAACGATCCTCGCTTTGATAAGAAGCGTGCGCAGGGTATCCTGCGTTACTATGTCGAATCCAATTCCTACGCTATTCACGAAAAGGCCGCCATTATGGTTGAGCATTTCCATAGCGAAGTCATCGGCAAAGGCAAGATCGGCGGCAAAGCCAGAGCTATGGTTGTAGCAAGCTCTATTAAGCGTGCGGTGGAATACTACAAGGCATTTAATCAGCTTCTTGCCGAACGCAAGAGTCCGTTCAAGGCAATTATTGCGTTCTCCGGCACAACGGAATATAACGGTAAAATCGTAACCGAGGCTGATATTAACGGATTCCCCTCGGCATCGATTGAGAAGGAATTCAAAAACGATCCTTACCGCATTTTAATCGTTGCAAACAAATTCCAGACCGGCTTTGACGAGCCCCTGCTTCACACAATGTATGTGGATAAGGGATTGTCCGACATTAAGGCAGTGCAGACGCTTTCTCGCCTGAACCGTGCGCATCCGGGCAAAACTGATACCTTCATTTTGGACTTTGTCAACGATGTCAATATCATCAAGCAAGCCTTTGACAGATATTATAAGACCACCATTCTGTCGGGCGAGACTGATTCCAACAAGCTCAACGACCTAATTGATACGATGGAGTCTATCCAAGTATACACAACGGCAGATGTAGATACTTTCTGCGAACGGTATCTGAATGATGCCGACAGAGGTATGCTTGATCCGATCCTTGACAGATGCGTTGAAATCTATAAAAATGATATTGATTTTGAGGAACAGATTGAATTTAAGTCCTCGGCGAAGGCGTTTGTGCGAACCTATAACTTCCTCGCCGCCATTATGCCTTACGGAAGCGTGGAATGGGAAAAACTCGCGATATTCTTAAATCTTTTAATTCCGAAGCTGCCGTCTCCCGAAGGTGAGGACTACACCAAGGGTCTGTTGGATGATGTTGAGCTTGAAAGCTATCGCGCCCAAGCAAAAGAGGCTATTCGCATTCAGCTTGATAACGAAAACGGCGAAATCAATCCCATCCCCGTAGGCACAAGCGTTGGCATCAATGTTCCCGAGCTTGATACACTTACGAACATTTTGAAGGAATTCCACGACGCCTTTGGCAGCATCGAATGGACGGACGAGGACAAGATCAAAAAACAAATTCAAGAGCTTTTTGAGAGTGTTGACCACGATGAGCAATATATCAATGCTCGCCGTTTCTCCGACATTCAAAATGCGCGAACCGAAAGCGACCGTGCCGCAGGTGAGGCTTTGATTGCCACTATGAAATCCGGCATCGAGCTTTATCGTGAGGTGCAGAACAATCCCTCGTTCAAAAAGTGGTTGTTCGACAGCGTTTTCAATGCTACCTATATTGCGGATAGCGGTAATCGAGTATAGGAGGCGAAGATATGTCACTTAGAGACACCAGCAAATTTATCAGTCTTATTCTTCGCCACAAGCCTGAAGCAATAGGTATTACCCTTGACGAACACGGTTGGGCAAATGTAGACGAGCTTATCGCAGGCATAGCCAAGCAACAACATTTTGATATGGCTATGCTTGAGGAGATTGTTGCAACAGATGAAAAACAGCGGTATTCCTTTAATGAGGATAAAACTCTGATCCGCGCGAACCAAGGTCATTCTGTGCCTGTGGATGTAGAGCTTGAGCAGGTATCGCCGCCCAAGCATTTGTATCACGGCACGGGTGAGAAGTATGTGGCTTCGATTGAAGAGCAAGGGTTAATCCCGAAATCAAGATTGTATGTTCATCTTTCGCCCGATTATAACGCCGCAGAGAAGGTTGGTTCACGGCACGGGAAGCCTGTTATATATCGTATCTCAGCGGAGAAGATGGCGAAGGACGGATATGTATTTTACAAGTCTGTAAATGGCGTTTGGCTCACAAAGGAAGTGCCTGTAAAGTATTTCAAGCGCGATAGTTTTGATTATGATATTGTAAACGAAATTGCCGCAAAGCTTCGTGAAGCATTCGCTGCTGAAGACGAGGATGCTATTGAGGAACAGCTTATTCCGCAATACAGTTGGGAGTATGTTCAGCAATCGTTGTTTGCAATATTGCTTGACGATAACAGCACGGCTGCGCAATATGATGAGGTTGCCAGTGTTATTTGGAACGCCGTTCTTGACGGACAAAAGATAAGAAAGACAACGGCGATTGCACTTTTGTATTATCGGCTCGGCGATATCAATGCACCGTATGAGAATAACACCCTTTGGAGCATCGCTTCAAACCTGCTTGATTTGGATTATGCCAACGCTGAATACAATCCGTTGAAGGATGAAAGGATTATTAAAAAACTTGCTTTCCACGGATTGTCAATATAAGCATAAAAAATAATGCTTGTGATTTTCTCACAAGCATTATTTTTTGCACTCGTCAACCGGCTTCTTTGCTGAATTTTCTTAAACATCCTTATGAGAAGCACGGTTTTGCAAGTGCTTTTTCTGGTGCGGATAACAGGGGTCGAACCTGCACGCCTCGCGGCACAAGATCCTAAATCTTGCATGTCTGCCAATTCCATCATATCCGCAGGATTTCTCCGAAAAGAAGTATAGCACAGCCGACGGTACGGTGTCAACTTCATACTGCTATTTAATAAAACATTCGGTCGGATATGTCGGCAGCAAAACGGTGTATCGGCGGAATGCGCATATTTCAGTTATGCAACTTAGTGTCGTTTCTGTCTGTAAACATAAAACCGACAAATAACGAAATAATTTACAAATCAGAAAGTTAAATGGTGTGTACAGGTTGCGAATAATGTCCTTAAATCACGGACAAATTACAGGTTATGTAAACGGTTGTATAAAATGGGCGCAACCGATTTATGCGGCTTTCGGAATGTGGAAAACTCGGTGGAAAAGGTGAAAAACCCCATGGACAAGGGGAACAAGCCTGTGTGGAAAACTCAGTGGAAAAGGTGAAAAACACACCCGGAATATTCACGGTATATGTGCATATAGGCATATTCCTCACTGTATTCATTGTGCAAGTTGCACTAAAAATTGATTGCATTTTCCACTTGACAAGCCCGAAGCCGCATTGTACCGTGAGGTGGAAAAGTTCACAGTCGGGTAAAAATTACAATATGTAATTTTTAAGCGGCTTTGAAAGGGCGGCACAGATTGATTTCCCGATAACAGTGCGGAGCACTGTGTTGATTTATTCATAATTATGCATTATAATTTAAAGCAAGAGCAGTGCTCTGATTGCAATACGTTTAAAGTGAGTTGAAAGCGAATGGAACACCTTTTGAAAATGCTGGATATAAACGCAAATGAAATTTCCGAAATATTAAATCTTGCGGACCAGCTTAAATACGAAAAGAATCACGGCATTGTCCACAGAAGTCTTGAGGGCAAGACATTGGGCATGATATTCCGCAGACCGTCAACGCGCACCCGTGTTTCCTTTGAAGTGGGAATGTATCAGCTCGGCGGTCATGCGACTGTGCTTTCCGAGGACGAAATAGCCGTTGCCGGGCAGGGTGACGAGCAGACCGAGGATATGGCGCGTGCTCTTTCCAGATATGTGGACGGACTGCTCATACGCACCGGAACTCACACCGAAGCGGATAACCTTGCACGCTACGGCACAGTGCCGGTAATAAACGGTCTGACCGATTATGCGCACCCCTGCCAGATTCTTTCCTATTTAATGACGATTCGGGAATACAAAGGGCGTTTGGACGGATTGAAGATAGGCTTTATCGGTGACGGCGGCGCGATAATGAATTCCCTGATAATAGGCTGTTTAAAATGCCGTATGCACGTGGCGGTTGCCTGCCCGGAGGGGTACGACCCCGATCAGTCGGTAATTGACTTCGCGTCGCAGGTAGGTCATTTTGAGATGTACCGCGACCCAAGAGGTGCGGCAAGAGCGGCGGACGTTGTTATTACCGATGCATGGCTGCCTGCCGGCAAGGAGGACGAGGCTTTAGAACGGCGCGCGTCATTCAGAATGTTCCAGATAAACGATGAGCTTATGCGATACGCAAAGCCCGATGCGCTGGTTTTCCACAGTATGCCCATAAACAGGGGAGAGGAGATAACCGCCGCCATAGCGGAGCAGCATTCCAACGAGATTTTCGATGCGGCGGAAAATCTGCTTCACGTGCAAAAGGCAGTGCTTGTCAGATTGCTGGGCGATGCGCCGCTGGCGGAGACAATGGAGTAGCACATTGAAAAAATTTGCAAAATAACAATCCCAATGACTTTCAATTTATCCGAAAGGGTGCTATACTATCCCCTGTAGTATTTTTTATTACTTATATCATCGAAAGGAAAGACGAAAATGCTAGACAAAAAGATAATGTCAGACCTTATTGCCGTTGTTCTTCACGGCGGTGCTGACTTTGTTGAAGTGTTCGCGGAACACTCAAAAAACGATTTTATCACCTACAGCAACAAAAAGATTGAAAATGTCACCGACGAGGTTATAAGCGGTGTCGGAATACGTGCCTTTGTGGGCACAAGAACTTTCTTTGCCTGCACCACCGACCTTTCCGAAGCCGGACTTCGCGAATGTGCGTTACGTGTTGCGCAGGCAGTGGGCGGCAATGTTGATCGCATTCCCGATTTCTGCCTTGTTGAGCGGACTAACCCCAACATTCTGGCGGTTGAAAAGCTTCCCTCCGACGTTCCGACTTCTCTGAGAGCCGACCTGCTTCGCGGCGGCTGTGATACAGCATACGCTCACGACAACAGAATTATTCAGGTTTCGGGCAATCTCATCTGCTATGACAAGCAGTTTGTCGTTGCAAACAGCGAGGGTCTTTACACCGGTGACAGACAGATAAGAACAAGAATGTTCATAGAAGCAATTGCCTCCGACGGTCTTGAAAATCAGCGTGGCGTGTGCTCCCCCGGACGCAGCATGGGCCTTGAGCTGTTCGAGATGATTACTCCCGAATCTATCGGTGAAAAGGCGGCAAAGCAGGCAATCGTAAATCTCGGCGCAGTGCCCTGTCCCTCCGGCAAAATGACCGTTGCCATTGAAAACGGCTTCGGCGGCGTTATTTTCCACGAGGCTTGCGGTCACTCTCTTGAAGCTACCAGCGTAGCAATCGGAATGTCGCAGATGGCAGGAAAAATGGGTCAGCAGATTGCAAATCCCAAAGTCACCGCTATTGACGACGGCACAATCCCCAATGCATGGGGCTCCTGCAACATCGACGATGAGGGTAATCCCATGCAGCGCAGAGTGCTTATTAAGGACGGTATACTCACTTCCTACATGATTGACCGTCTCGGCTCTCGCAGAATGGGTATGCCTCATACCGCCAGCGCACGCCGTGAAAGCTATTCCTACGAGCCTACCTCACGTATGACCAACACCTTTATTGATAACGGTTCGGATAAAAATGAAGACATTATAGCTTCCATAGACAACGGAATTTACTGTGCGGCTATGGGCGGCGGATCGGTCAACCCCTTTAACGGCGCGTTCAACTTTGCCGTCAGTGAGGGCTATATGATAAGAAACGGCAAGATTTGCGAAGCTGTTCGCGGTGCAAGCCTTATCGGTACAGGCAGTGAGGTAATTCAGAAGATTGACATGGTAGGTCAGAATCTTGAAACCGCACAGGGTATGTGCGGCTCGTCAAGCGGTTCTGTTCCCACCGATGTAGGTCAGCCGCTCATCAGAGTTTCCGACATCACAGTCGGCGGACAGGCATAATGGAGGTGCATATATTATGAATACAACCGAAATAAAAATTGCAGTAGCCGAAGCCGCAGAGCAGGCAGGTGCAGAGGGCTACGAGCTTACAATAGAAGCAGGCATCAGCACAAGTGCGGAGGCATTGAAAGACGAAATATCTTCCATTTCCTACAGCAGAGCAAGCTCCATGCGCGTTCGCTGCGTCAAGGGCGGCAAGAGCGGCTATGCCGAAAGCGAGCTTGTAACTCCCGAAGCCGCCGCAGAGCTTGTATATAGAGCTTGCGCAAATGCCGCAGTTGTCGATGACCCCGATGAAGTGCCCCTTTTTGAAGGCTCGGAGAGCTACGAAAAGGTGGAGGAGGAGCAGGTGGAGATACCCTCTGCCGAGGAGCTTATAGCACATACTCTTGACATTCAGAAAAAGCTTTACGCTCAGTCCGATAAGATTGTTGACGGTACTCAGTCCGCCACCAGCGGCATGAGTGAGGAAAAGGCGTTTATCAACTCCGCAGGACTTGACCTTTCCTATGAAACTTCCCTTGTTTACCATATGGCTGTTGCGGCAGTCAAGGAGGGTGAGGACGCTCAGGAAAATTATGAAATGGCGGATGTTCGCAAAAAGTCTGCCGATGAGCTTGCGGAAAAGGCGGTCAAGGGCGCAATCGAAATGCTGGGCGCGGAAGCTGTCGAATCCGGCAAGTACGATATAATTATTGATAAGAGCACTATGTGTTCTCTGCTTGCAACTTTTTCATCGGTGTTCTCCGCTAAGAGCGCGTTTTTGAAAACAACTCTTTTCGCAGGGAAAGAGGGTGAGGTTGTGGCAAGCGATATACTCACCATTGCCGATGACCCGTTCTATCCCGACAAATTCGGCAAGTGCCCCTTTGACGGCGAGGGCGTAGCGGTTTACAAGAAGAACATCATTGAAAACGGCGTGCTTAAAACACTGCTTTATAACAGAATGTACGCAAAGCTTTTCAATAAGGAAACCACCGGTAACGCCGCTTCCGCAAAGAGCATTACCCCGAAGGGTATGTATATTGAGGGCGGCAAAATGACCGAGGCTCAGCTTTTGAGAACCCTTGTTGACGGAATTTATATCACCGAGCTTAAAGGTCTGCACGCCGGCGCAAACGTCCAGAGCGGCGATTTCTCCCTTGAAGCCGCAGGCTTCCTGGTTGAAAACGGCAGAAAGACCAGACCGGTTAAGAATATTACCATTGCGGATAATTTCTACAATATGCTGAAAAAGGTTACCGCGATTTCCGATACCGTTGAGTTCCGCGTAGGCTCAAGCTTCGGCTCTCCGGAGGTCATGTTTACCGATGTAAGCGTTTCCGGTAAGTAATCGTGTAAATGCATTAAAAAAGGGGATTGCAAAATCGCTTGCGATTATGCAATCCCCTTTTTACAGAATGTGCCGCCTGTGCTGTTTACAGCTCAGGCGGCAGGATTGGTTTTTCCGAGCCTTTTTATCAAATAGCAGTATAAAAAGGAATTAAGAGCCGACAGGTAATGCCGACTCTTAATTCCAACACATAAGGGAAGAATTCTCAAAAGAGAAATTCTAAGCAATATTTCTGAGCTTGTAAACGTCACCCTGAGTACCGGGAGCGCGGACAAGGACATATTCGCCCAAAAGGGTGTCAATCTGCCACACCTTTGCTTCATCGTCCCTGACGTACCCGATTCGCTTACCCAGCGCGGCTTCAAGCTCGCGGTCAATCGCAGGAGCAAAGCTGTCACCGCCGAAGCCGACAAAATCATAAACATTATCGCCCTGCCAAAGGGTTTCGCCGTCATTGCTCAGGTCAAATTCCAACGAAAGCGGAACTGCACGCTCGGCAACTGACACAACGGTTGCCGCCACAGAGCCAAGCCCCAGCAGCACCGCAGAGAATATTACAGACACACCTGCTCCTCCTTTTTTCAAAATCCGCAGACAACTATATCACAGCGGCATTGCAATTGCAAGTGAAAACAGTAAATTTTCAGCCTGCCGTCACGAAAATCGGAATGGATTTCACGAAAAACAGTAAAAAATCATCGTCTAACAACCATAGTCTAGCATAGCGGCAACAAAAAGTCAACAGTGCATTTATCGAAATTCAATAATAAATTATTAAATATCGCTATGCATGGGAGAGTATCACTATATCTTGCGCAAAAAACGATTGTTTCTGCAAGATATGTATGCTATAATTAGCCTGTATATCGGCAAATCAATAAAGGGAGGCAGCTCACCGTTCCCCGGCGGCACGGCAGAGCAAAAAATATGGGCTTATTAACAGCACTTTTCGGAAACTATTCAAAAAGAGAATTAAAACGCATTGAGCCGCTCAAGCAGCAGGTTCTGGATTTAGAGCCGAAATATCAGGCAATGAGCGATGACGAGCTGCGCTCACAGACTGCCGTGCTCAAAGAACGACTTGCAAAGGGCGAAACTCTTGACGATATTTTGTGTGATGCCTTTGCGGTCTGCCGTGAGGCAAGCTGGCGAGTGCTTGGCATGAAGCATTTCCCCGTTCAGATTCTGGGCGGCATCATTCTGCATCAGGGCAGGATTTCGGAAATGAAAACCGGTGAGGGTAAAACCCTTGTGGCAACGCTGCCCTCCTATCTTAACGCTCTTTCCGGCAACGGCGTTCACGTCGTTACCGTCAACGAATATCTTGCCCGTCGCGACAGCGAGTGGATGGGCAAGGTTCACCGCTGGCTGGGTCTGAAAGTGGGCATAATCGCCACAGGCATGGACCCGGAGGAACGCCGCGAGGCATACAATGCGGACATTACCTACGGCACAAACAACGAATTCGGATTCGATTACCTCCGTGACAACATGGTGCCCTACGCCGAGCTTAAAGTTCAGCGCGGACATTCATTTGCAATCGTTGACGAGGTTGACTCCATACTCATTGATGAAGCCCGTACACCGCTTATAATCTCCGGCAAGGGCGAAGCTTCCAGTGAGCTTTACACCCAGGCCGACCGCTTTGCAAGACATCTCAAGCAGGCGAGAATCGTTGCCGACAGTGAAAAGGAAGAAATGGAGGACAGGGCGGACGTTGCCGACGCGGATTACGTTGTTGACGAAAAGGCGCGTACCTGTACTCTGACCGCAAGAGGTATCGCAAAGGCGGAGGAAACTTTCGGGCTTGAAAACCTCACCGATGACGATGAACGCACACAGCGCATTGCACACCATATAAATCAGGCAATCCGCGCTCACGGTATAATGATTCGCGATATTGACTACGTTGTTCAAAACGGCGAGGTCATAATTGTTGACGAGTTTACCGGACGTTTGATGTACGGCCGCCGTTACAACGAGGGCTTGCATCAGGCGATTGAGGCAAAGGAGGGCGTAAAGGTTGCAAATGAATCAAAGACCCTTGCAACCATAACTTTCCAGAACTATTTCAGACTTTATAAAAAGCTGTCCGGCATGACCGGTACGGCGCTTACCGAAGAAGCGGAGTTTCGCGAGATATACAAGCTTGACTGTGTGGAAGTGCCCACCAACAAGCCCATGATAAGAAACGATATGCCGGACGTGGTTTACGCAACGGAAGCGGCAAAGTTCCGAGCGGTAATACGCCGAATTGCCGAAGCTCACCAAAAAGGTCAGCCGGTGCTGGTCGGTACTATTTCAATCGAAAAATCGGAAATTCTTTCAAAGCTGCTTTCAAAGGCAGGCATAAAGCACGAGGTGCTCAACGCAAAGCAGCACGCCCGTGAAGCGGAAATAGTTGCGCAGGCAGGCAGATTCGGAGCAGTGACAATCGCAACCAACATGGCAGGTCGCGGTACCGATATTAAGCTGGGCGGTAATGCTGAGTTTATGGCGAAACAGCAGATACGCCGCGACTTTAACGAAGCACGCGCAAAGGAAATGAGCGCGAAAGAGCCGGACTGGGAGCATGAGGAAATGCTCATTTCCGAGTGCGAATCTTTCAGCGAAACCGACGATGAGGAAATCCTCGCAGTACGCCGCCGCTTTAAGGAGCTTGTGGAGCAGTACGACAAGGATATTGAAGCCGAAGCCGAAAAAGTACGTGCCGCAGGCGGTCTGCTCATAATCGGCACTGAACGTCACGAATCACGGCGAATAGATAACCAGCTTCGCGGACGTGCCGGACGTCAGGGTGACCCCGGCGAAAGCCAGTTCTTTGTCGCTCTTGACGATGACCTTATGCGTCTGTTCGGCGGTGAAAGAATTAAGAGCGTTATGGATATGATGAAAGTGGAGGAGGATATGCCCATTCAGGCAGGAATGGTTTCCAAATCCATTGAAAACGCCCAGAAAAATATTGAGGGTCGCAACTTCGGCATAAGAAAGCACGTTTTGCAGTACGATGACGTTATGAATCGTCAGCGTGAGATTATTTACAAGGAACGCGACATGGTGCTTGCCGGTGACGATATTCATGACAAGATTCTCAAAATGGTTGACGATTCCATTGAAGCCAACGTCATGCGCTGGCTCAGCGGAGAGGCAAAGTACAACTGGAATTTTGAATCGCTGCGCAGTCATTATCTGGGCTGGCTGACAGAGCCGGACGACTTTAACTATACCGAGGACGAGCTTTTCACTCTTGAGCCGGAGCAGGTAACTGCCGAGCTTGTCGAGCGTGCCCACAAGCTTTACGCCGAAAAGGAAAAGCAGTTTGACGAGCTGTTCGGTGACGGTATCATGCGCAAGCTTGAGCGCAAGGTGCTGCTTCAGGTGGTCGATAATCTCTGGATGGATCATATTGACGCAATGGACGACCTCAAGCGCGGCATAAACCTGCGCGCCTACGGCCAGAAAGACCCGGTTGTTGTTTACACCATGGAGGGCTTCGATATGTTTGACGAGATGATAGCCCTCATCAAGGAGAATACAACGAGAATGATACTGACCGTCAGACCCCGTACCGAGGCAGAGGCAGCTCAGAGAAAGCAGCTTATCAAGCCTACTGAAACCTCCGGTGACGGCAGTGACCCACAGTCAAAGACCGTCCGCGGCGGTAAAAAGGTAGGTCCTAACCAGCCCTGCCCCTGCGGAAGCGGCAAGAAATATAAGAAGTGCTGCGGCAAACCCCAGGGCGCGGAATAAAGCGAAAATTTAACAGAGGTCTGTAAAAACTTCGTTTTACAGACCTCTGTGCTTCATGTGATATGGCTACCCTTGTCAGTGGGGAAGCCATGGTTGTTGATAATCTTCAAATGCTTTGAAATTTCAAGCCGCCGGGAACGACGTCCCCGGCGGCTTGATGGCGGAAATCAATCGAAAAAATTCCGATTTTCTAAAATTATCTCAAAAAACGCCAAATGGATTTTGCGCTGCCGTAATAAACAGCACAGGAAGTCTTATTGTCAACTTCCTGTGCTGTTTTATCGAATCGTTAATTTTAAGTTTTTCGGCTCATATTAAAAACGCAATATTAAATACCGTGCCGTGGCTTTGTATGTACCTGTCAGGCTTCCTCGTCGGTATGCTCATCGGGGGTTATGACGATGAGCACACGGGATATTCTCCTGTCCTCAACCTCCTCAACCGTCAGGCTCACTCTGCCGATGGTAACGGTGGGGTGGTCGGTTTTTTTCGGGATATATCCCAGCTCGCTTACAAGCAGTCCCGCAAGGGTATCATAATCGCCCTCCGGAAGCTCGAAGTCGATAAGGTCGGAAACCTCGTCAATGGGCATTGTGCCGTCCACAGTGTAGGTGTTTTCGCTGACAAGGGAATATTCCTCGTCTTCGTTATCGTATTCGTCCTGAATGTTGCCGACAATGGATTCCAAAATGTCCTCCATGGTGACAATACCGGCAGTACCGCCGTATTCGTCCACAACGACAGCCATTTGAATTTTTTTGGAGGTCATTTCCTCGAAAAGCTCGGAAAGATTCTTACCCTCCGGAATATAGTAGGCATCTCTCATAAAGTCCGTAAGTCTGAGGTCTGCGACCTCTTTCTTACCCACATACTGGAGCAAATCCTTGACGTAGATTATACCCAGAATGGTGTCGATGTCCTCCTCGAAAATAGGTATACGGGAACGACCTGTTTCAACGGTCAGCGCAACCAAATCGTCAATAGAAGCGGTATTTTCAACTGCAACAACCTCGGTGCGGTGGGTCATGACCTCACTTGCCGTAGTGTCACCGAAATCGAAAATATTGGCTATCATATCACGTTCGTTTTCTTCGATAACGCCTTTTTCACCGCCCACATCGACCATCATCAGTATTTCCTCCGCGGTCACAGTGCGCTCATCGTAATCCGGGTCGATTCCGAAAAGACGGGAAACGGCGTTGGTGGATTTTGTGAGCAGCCATACAAAGGGCTTAACCGCCGCTTTGAAGAAAAGCAGTATTCCCACAATTTTGAAAGAAATGCTTTCCGCCTTTGCCATAGCGATTTTTTTCGGCACAAGCTCACCGAAAACAAGGCTGAAATAGGACAGAATAACGGTAATGATAACGGTTGAAAGGGTGGTTGCCGCGCCGGGGGAAATGAAGCTGATATTATCCAGCACTCCGCTGAGCTTTGCGGTAAATGCGTTGGCGGCGGAAGCCGAGGACAGGAAGCCTGCCAGCGTAACGCCTACCTGAATAGTGGCAAGAAAGCCGCTTGAATCCCTTGTGAGCTTGAGAACGTTTTGCGCTCCTTTATGCTTTCTTTCCGCCATTGCTTCGATTTTCGCATCATTGAGGGTGATTATCGCAATTTCGCTCATGGCAAAAAATGCGTTTACCATGGTGAGTATTACAAGAACACCGAGGCTGAGAGCTATATCCACAAAGCATCACTCTCCTTTGCGGAAAATAACCTTGCCAATGTGCAAAGCTTGTGTCGACTGCCGTCCGAGTCACCGGTCATTTTTCTTTAACTCCTTTTGATAAAAATTTAGCATCAGTGCAGGAAAACATTAAACTTCTGCACTGTAGTGCTCAGTATAACAAATATACGCCGTTTTGTCAAATATGACCGGGCAAATGATTAAAAATTTTCATAAAATGCTTAACAAATCATCGTTATTTTGATATAATTATAATGATAATTCAATTCGGAGGGAATGGCATGGGCACTACCGCCTTTTCTGAAGCAAACTTTATAAATCGGGAGCTGTCATGGCTCGAATTTAACCGCAGGGTACTTATGCAGGCGCAGGACAGGGATAATCCGCTGTTTGAGCGTATGAATTTTATGAGCATAGTATGCTCGAATCTCGATGAGTTTTTTATGGTCAGAGTGGCGTCGTTAAGGGATCAGCTCAACGCCAGAGGAAATACCACCGACCCCGGCGGAATGTCCGCAAAGCAGCAGCTAAACGGCATTGCCAAGCGTGTAAAGCGCATGACTGCCGACCTTTACGATATTTATACCGATGAGCTTTTGCCGGAGCTTTCCGAGCACGGAATCGAAATTCTCCGTGGAGGCGAGCTTGACGAAGCTCAAAAATCCTACTGCGCAGGTTTTTTCGACAGCGCACTTTATCCTGTTTTAACGCCCCTTGCAATTGACAAAAGCCACCCCTTCCCCTTTATCGCAAATAAGGCTCTGAACCTTGCGGTAATGGCGGAGGACGACCACGGTGAGCCTGCCTTTGCGACTATTCAGGTGCCCTCCAATTTTCCGCGCCTGTTCCGCATAAGACAGAACGCCTATGTCCCGGTTGAGGACGTTATCAGGCTGAATGTTGACAAGCTTTTCGCGCCGCTCAGAGTGCTGTCCTGCGCGCCTTACAGAATAACCAGAAACGGTGACCTTGAAATAAACGAGGAGGAAGCGGAGGACTTGCTGTCCGAAATAAGGAAATCACTGCGCAAACGCAAGCGCGGCGCGGTGATACGCCTTGAAATGGAACGGGGCTGTGACGGAAAGCTGACGAAATTTTTCACAAAAGCGTTCGGACTTGAAAAGAAGGACGTTTACGAAAGCTGCGGTCCGATTTCACTGACTTTTTTAATGAAAGAGCTGTACGGCTTAGGCGGCTTCGACGCTCTTAAATACGAGCCGTACACCCCCAATGTTCCTCCTGCTTTGAGGGACAGGGAAGCGAGCATATTCGACGAAATCAAAAAGGGTGATATTCTTCTTCACCACCCCTTTGATTCTTTTGAGCCGGTTGTGCGCTTTATGGAGCAGGCGGCGGCAGACCCCGATGTTGTGGCGATAAAGCAGACCCTTTACCGTGTTTCCCACAACAGCCCCATAATAAAGGCGCTTATTGCCGCCGCCGAAAACGGCAAGCAGGTGACGGCACTGGTTGAGCTGAAAGCCCGTTTTGACGAGGAAAACAACATAACCTACGGCGAGGAGCTTAAACGCAAGGGTGTTAACGTTGTCTACGGCGTTGAGGATTTGAAAACCCACAGCAAAATAACCATGGTAGTCCGCCGTGAGCAGGACGGTGTGCGCAGGTATCTGCATCTGGGCACGGGAAATTATAACGATTCTACCGCAAAAATGTATACGGATTACGGTCTGCTCACCTGTGAAGAAAGCCTCGGCAACGATGCAACGGCGTTTTTTAACAGTATAACCGGCTTCTTCCGCAAGCCGGAGCTTACGCACCTTATTATGGCGCCTCACACTCTGCGAAGCACTGTGTACGAGCTGCTTGAGGAAGAAGCCGAAAAAGGCTCAAAGGGCGCGTTCTACGGAAAAATGAACTCCCTTGCAGACCCGGATATGATAGACCGCCTTTACCGAGCGGCTCAGGCAGGGGTGAAAATTCGCCTTATGGTGCGCGGCATATGCTGTCTTGACCCCTCAAGCGAGGACGCCGCCGGAAATATCGAGGTGCGTTCGGTTGTGGGCAGACATCTTGAGCATACAAGGGTGTATATTTTCGGCAACGGCAGCGAGCAGAAGGTATTTCTCGGCAGTGCCGACCTTATGACCAGAAATCTCTCAAGACGTGTTGAGCTGTTGTTCCCACTGCTTGACGAAAAAATCAGGGAGCGCGTGGTGGAGGAAACCGAGCTTTACTGGACGGACAATGCAAAGGCGCAGGTCTTGACAGAAAACGGCAAATATATTACACTTTCACAATGCAAACCCGTGAAGACCGCCGAGTATTCAATCTTTGACTTCGGAATCAGGGATGATTCCGAGGACGAAAATGAAACGGCTGACCGCATAAACGCCCAGGAAGTGCTTATTTCACGGGCAAGAAAGGCTATGGAGCAATAATTTTGAAAATAGTCAGTTCGCAAAATCCTGACTGTAAATAAAACTACGAAAGAAGAATTTGAAATGAAAAGCAATAATGTGCGAAGCATGACCGAAACGGCGGTCATTGCCGCTCTTTATGCGGTTTTGACCCTGTGCTTTGCACCGATTTCCTACGGCGCGGTACAGTTTCGCATTTCCGAAGCACTCACCGTTTTGCCCATATTGACCCCGACTGCCGTTCCGGGACTTGCACTGGGCTGTCTTGTGTCGAATATTCTCGGCATGAGTATGGGGGTGACGTTGCCGATTGATATTTTTTTCGGCACAGCCGCCACCCTTGCCGCCGCAGTAGTTACGCATCTTGCACGAAACGCAGTGAAAATCGGCGGCGTTCCGATAATATCCCTGCTGTCCCCGGTGTTTTTCAACGGACTTATTGTGGGCGCGGAGCTGTCGATATTTTTCGGCAGCGGCACATTCCCTTACTGTGCCGCCGCTGTCAGCCTCGGTGAGCTGGTAATTGTCGGAACATTGGGCGTTTTACTGCTGACTTCACTTAGAAAAATAAAGCCCTTTAAAGGTTGATTTACAGGAGAAATTCTATGAAAAAGCTGATTTCCCTTTTGCTTATTCCGCTTATGCTCATTAGCTTTGCCGCCTGTAAGAAAGGCGATACACCCGAAATTGTCGGCTCGTGGTACTTTGTGGGAGAAGATTACCCCTTTCTGGAATTTAAAGCGGACGGCACGGCAACGTGCCAGATGATTCCGGAGGTGGAATATAAATATTCCTTTGACGGTGAGTACCTCACCCTGACCACCGACGATTTTACACTCACCTACGACTGTATTATTGATGAGAACGGATACCTTACATACACATGGTTTGACAACGGTACTCCGGTAAAAGAAACCTGCGAAAAAAGGTGATTGGAGGTATAGAAAATGAAAAAAGCTACATCTATAATTCTAACTGTTGCGCTGCTGTTAAGCGTATTTGCTTTTTCCGCTTGCGGTAAGGAGAAAACCCCCACCATGGCGGAGCTTCTGGTAGGCGACTGGTATTCTTACAGCGGCGCACCGTACAGAAGTTTTTCTTCAGACGGCACTGTTACCGGCACGAACGGCTACAGCTCTGTCTACACGGTTGAGGACAACACCATAGCATGGGATACTGCCGGCGGAGAAGCGGCAACAGTGGAGTTTTGGACTGACGGCGAAATTCTCAAAATAGCCACCGATACCGGCGCATATTTTGTTACCGAGAGATACTACTACCGCAGTGACGAGGGCACTGAGCCGGGCACGGGAATGCCACAGCGCGGCACTGCCGATAACGCTATATTCGGCTCATGGTACAGCGGCGAAAATCTTTTCTTTACTCTGAACGAAAACGGCACCGTTGACGGCTTCAGAGACGTAACGAGCTTTTCGTTCTACGGCGATGAGCTGGTGCTTTTCATTGACGGAACATCTATTGACGAAATTGCGTCCTGCAAGCTCGAAGCCGACACACTTACCATTTATTACACAGGGGAATCGGACGGTGAACAGGCTACTCTTGTGCTGACAAGAGAACCTGCCGTAAACAGCGCCCTTGAGGGCTTGAGCGATAAGGAGATATTCCTGCCCGAAGAAGAAGCAGATTCGGAAAATGCCGATTAAGTGCGACTATCAGCCCCGTGACAGGCGATGTCACGGGGTATTTTGATTTTACGGAGTGATAGGATAATGAGAATTGGAAACACCGAGCTTGACGGCAGGGTGCTGCTTGCTCCCATGGCAGGAGTGGCAGACCGTGCCTTTCGTGAAATGTGCGTCGGTTACGGTGCGGCGTGGTGCGTAAGTGAAATGGTTTCGGGAAAGGGCATTACCATGCATGACAGGAAATCCGCCGAGCT
Organism: uncultured Eubacteriales bacterium; assembly: GCA_964500965.1. GTDB lineage: Bacteria > Bacillota > Clostridia > Oscillospirales > Acutalibacteraceae > JAISGQ01. The sequence goes on from CAZCQZ010000024.1 coordinate 21,168, forward strand.
TATGCGGATTTCCGAAAAGGAACGACCCATGGCAATTCAGCTTTTCGGAGATGACCCACTGGTTGTTGCCGCGTCTGTGGAAAAGGCACTTGAAAGCAATCCCGAAGCAATTGATATAAATATGGGCTGTCCTGCGCCGAAAATCAGCGGAAACGGCGGCGGAAGCGCACTTATGAAAAATCCGGAGCTGTGCGGAAGAATGGTTGCGGAGGTCAAACGCGCCGCCGGAAATGTGCCGGTCACGGTAAAAATTCGTAAGGGCTGGGACGATAACTGCCTCACGGCGGTGGAAGTCGCAAAGCGCGTGGAAGCCGCAGGAGCCGCCGCAATCGCAGTTCACGGCAGAACCAGAGCGCAGATGTATGCGCCGCCGGTAGACCTGAATGTAATTAAGGAAGTAAAAAATACGGTGAGTATACCTGTTATCGGCAACGGAGACATAAATTCGGCTATGGACGCGGTGAATATGCTTGAAACTACCGGCTGTGATGCGGTCATGGTCGGTCGCGGAGCGTTGGGCAGTCCGTGGATTTTCATGCAGATTAACGCATGGCTGAACGACTGCCGCGTTATTGAAACACCGCCGCTTATGGAGCGCATGAGGGTGATGAATAACCACATTGCGAAGCTCTGTGAATACAAGGGTGAGCGTGTGGGCATGAGAGAGGCGCGGAAGCATACCGCCTGGTATATGACCGGACTGCCCGGTGCGGCGGCATTGAGAAGACAGTGCGGTACACTTGAAAAGCTTTCGGACATGGCGGCTCTTACCGAGGCGGTTTTGACCGCCGCAAGTAAGCGGCAAGCATAGAAAATAGAATTATAGATATTTATAATTCTATTAAACGTCGTTTTGCGGAGGACAGGCGTTCACAAAAACGGAATTTTCACGTCCCGAAAACGCCGACAAATGGGAAAAAGCGCGGTTTTTCGGCAAAAACAGGGCGTAATTATTAAGAAATCGTAAAAATATATTATATAGTATTTGCTAACGGCAAGTTTTGTGGTATATTTAAGCTTGACATATCTGTCGGCTTTCGCCGGACAGCCGTGAAAGGAAAGAAAACCCATGGGTGTAGCAAAAGGGCTGCTCGTTCGTGCCGCCGCAGAATCGCGGACGGGCTATGCAAGGGGCAACAACGAAGACAATGTATATTTCAACGGCGACTTCATCACACCGAGAACGATACGTGATGATTTTGCCATAAAAACAGGTGAATATTCCGACATAAACGTGTTTGCGGTGCTGGACGGAATGGGCAGGAACAATACCGGCTCATACGCTTCGCTCCTTGCGGCAACACGTCTTGACGATGTTGTGGACAGAATCACCTTTGATACCACGAAAACAGCCGATGAAATAGTGCTTGATTATATCCGCGATACAAACACGGCGATACGTGAGCAGGTGCATGATACCGGCGGTGTGAGAACGGCAAGCACGCTGGCGCTGCTGATTATCGAAAACGGTACGGCACGTGTTTACAATGTAGGTGACAGCCGCGTTTATCTTTTCCGCGATAAACAGCTTATCAAGCTCACCCGTGACCACGTTTCCGTAAAGGGACAGCGTACCGTTGCCCTGACCGAGGAGGGCGTGCGCAACGGCGGACTGACCAAATATCTGGGCATGGCGGAAAAGGACGGCGAGCTTGAGCCGTACCGTGCAAAGCCCTTTAAGATTAAAAAAGGCGATAAATTCATAGTCTGCTCGGACGGCATTTCCGACTATGTGGACGAGGAGGATATGGCGGCGTGCATGCTCCGCAGGCGCGACCCCTTCGGGCACACCAACGAGCTTATGGCACTGGCACTGCGAGAAGAATGTGCGGATAACCTTTCCGTTGCGGTGGTAGAGGTTATCGAGCCGGGACTGCATATAACCCAGAACATGATAATGGTTGCAATATGCTGTGCGGCTCTTGTGCTGGGCGTTTTCGTAGGGTACATATTCGGGTATGTCCTCGGCGGAAACGGCAAGGTGCGCATTGTGCAGGAGGATCCGTTGAACAACCTGAGCGGCGGAACGTCGGTGATACTTAATCAGGACAGCAGCGGAGGGAATCAGGATACGACGCCGAAGACGTCGGACAGCGATGCTTCACCGACCGACATTGCGGCATCGTCCTCCGATACCACATCTCAGCCGTCGGACGCACAGAACACTACCACAACCACTACGACCACAAAGAACTATTACTGTCAGGGCATTGACCTCTCGACCTCTGCGGACGTAACCCTTTACGTAGGTGACACGTTCCAGATTAAATGGGAAATTTACCCTGCGGATATTCCGACATCGGGCATTGTGTTTACATCAAGCAACCCGGCTGTTGCCACCGTCGATGCGGAGGGCAAGGTAACTGCCGTCAAGGGCAGTGCCAACGGCAGAAGTGCAACGATTACGCTGACCTGCGGCGGTCAGACCGCCGAAATGGTTGTCAGAGTAAAGACCAGGTAGTACGGATTTTTTAGAATCAACACTGCGCTTTAACGCAGTTTAAGGAGTAGATTAAGTATGGCGTTTTTCAAACGCTTCAAAGGACAAATGATAGACCCGGAGCGTGCACGGCCTCTTGCGGAGGATATGCTGGGAGAGCAGCCGCAGGAGAGCACCGATGCGCCCAAAGAGCCGGAAATCCCGGTGCGCGGCTTTTTTGAAGCGCCTGCCTTTTCGGAGAAGCAAACGCCGCCAGAAAAGGCAGCGTCAATTCCCGATAAGGCGGAAAGCGAGAGGGCAACGGAAGCTGTGGTGCCTGTTCCTGCTCCGATGCAGAACGGCACAGAGGAAAAAACCGTACCGGAGCAGTCCGGGCAAAAGCCCAGACGGGGAAAGAAATTTTCCGGCGGCTCAAGAAAGCGCGGCGTATTTACTCCTGTTCTGAACTTTGAAAACGCCGAAAACGACCCGGCACTTGTAAAGCCGGTTAAAAAGAGCGCAGTCAACAGGGAAATGGACAATCTTTCAAACATTTTCGATACTGCGGAAAACACAAAGCTGCCGGTGGGCAATGAAAAATCGGGAATAGAGCCTGAGCTGCCGAAGATGACAAAGGCGGAAAAAGTGCCTGTTACCGCTCCGGTTGTCGAGCCTGTTCAGGCTCAGCGCAGAGGTAAAGCACAGCGTGACCCCAACAGGCAGAAGCCCGAACACCCGGTGTCCCTTGCCTTTGCGGACCTTTCACGGCGCGAGGATTTGACTGCGGAGGAAATCGAAGATGCAACCGAGATTTACGGCATAAAGTATCCTGCGAGCTTTGATACCTCTACCTGCGATTATACGGGCAGAGCCATTGATTATTCCGACTTTTCTCTTTGCAATTCTCTCAGGTGGGAGGATATTGCATCGGCGGCTGATATTTCGGGAATAAAATTCCCCTCTGCCTTTGATGTTGCCAATGCGGACTTTTTCGGCAGAAATCTGCGTGGCTGTGATTTTTCGGAGGTATATGCAATGCGCTGGAAGCACATTGAAGCCGCCGAAAACATCACTTCAATAAAGTACCCCCACACCTTTGACATCGGTGAAGCAAGCTTTAATTCCCGCGATATTTCCGGCAGTGACTTTACACTGGTAAAGGATTTTTCGTGGAAAAGCATTGAAAACGCGGCATCCATAACCGGCGTGCGCTTCCCGGCTTCATTTGATTTGAGCGAAGCGGATTTTACCGACCGCGACCTTACAAACTGCGACTTCTCCCGTGTAAAGAGCATGAAGTTCGAGGATATTGCACGTGCCGCTTCAATAAAGGGCATTGTTTACCCCGAATGTTTTTCCTTTAAGGATATTTCTTTCCGCGGCAGAGATATTTCCGGCAGTGATTTTTCCGCTGTCCGCGACTTTGATTTTGAGGTAATACGCCGAGCGGATTCTCTCCGAGGTATAAAATACCCGGCAAACTTCGATGCCGATTCCGCCGATTACACCAATCGCGATATTACATCCAGCAATTTTTCCCGTGTAACCACTCTCAGATGGCGGCATATCGCAAAGGCATCTTCAATCAGAAAGCTTATTTATCCCCCCACCTTTGATATTGACGAAGCGGATTTTACAGGCAGAGATATAGATTTTTCCGACTTTTCGCTGTTGCCCGGAATTAACTGGGACCGCGTTCAGTTTGCGGAAAGCCGTGACGGTGTGGTATATCCGGCAGGCTTTGTTGAGCCTGTGCCTTATGAAAATGATATTCACGGCGCAATGCTCATATACCTTTTGAAGCTGTACACCAGAGAATACAAGGGCGAGCTTGATGCTGACCGCTTTTACGCGGATATTTCCGCTCTTTATCCCGGTATTGACAGCGAAAAGGCAACGGAGCTTATAAACGAAGCGACAAAGGTTTGGGACAGCGACAACGGCAGGGCGCGTATTGAATGTACCGCCCGCGAAGCTCTCATAGGCGATAAGCTGTATATGGTCAAGCTGGGCTTCAAACTGCTTTATCCCACCTACGGAACGGAGAAAACCGTTGAAAGCCTGCGCACCGATTTGGGCAAGCTTTTCAAAAAGCGCGAAAAGCAGAAGCTGGAGGACAGACTTTCCGACCTTTCAAAGGGCAAGTATCTTTCCGCCTCCGAAATGAGCGCACTGGGCTTTGTGCCGGAAAGTGAGCGCAAGGCGGCACGTCAGGTAGTTGTGGAAGCAGAAGCCGAAAAGGAAGCCGCGCCTGAAAAGCCTGTAGAGAAGCCGAAAGCGGCAGAGCCGCCGGTGGTGGAAAAGCCCAGAGTTTACACCTTTGGGCAAATGCCTGTTGAAAATCTTCCCACAGCCGACGCACCGCTTGACCTTACTCCCACCGAGGTAATTGACCCGGAGGGGGTTGCAGAGGACGAGCCTGTAACGGAGGAAGTAAAGCCCGTGACTGTAACTGTCACGAGCGAGCCTGCTTCGGAAAAGCCGACACCGACAGTGACAAAGCCTGCCGAGGAAGAAAAGCCTGCGGTTATTGACGATGTGGAGATAAAGCCCGTTGACCTGACCGCACTAAAGGCTAAAAAGGCTGAAAAGGCACGGCGAAGCGGCAAGCTTTCCGACGAGGAAAAGGGCATACGCACAGGCGTTATGGGTATGCTTCAGTACATAAGCAGAAATGTTTCCGATGAATCCCTTACAAATTCCGAGCTGTTTTCGGAGTTTTTGAAAATATACCCCGGAGCCGCTCCGAAAGAGGTTGCGGCAATGGCTCAGTTTGCCAACAACACCCTTGACGGCAACAATGCCGACACGCGAGCGAAGCTGTTTATTTTCGCATCAAAAGCACCTACCGACATCAAGCACAGATTGCTTGACTTTGCCTACAACAGGTATCTTTACCGCCTGACCGAAACCGAGGAGGAAAACGTTTTCCGCGAGTTTATGATGGCACTTTGCGGAACTCTGTTTGACGATTCGCCGGAATACGAATATTCCGGATTTATGCACAGGCACGATATTCTCAAAAAGCCCGCTCCTCAAAGAGAGGCGGCGTACCGCAGGATTCCCTTTGATTCAAACGTGGGCAGGGCAAATCTTTACGCCAACGAGCGGTTTCCCTATTACCGAACCCTGCAACAGCTCGGCTTCCAGAGCTTTACCTTTGACGCTCTTAAAGACAGCCTTTATATAGAGGTCGGTGACAGCCGACCCTATGAGGAGCTTGGAAAGCTGTGCTACAGGGAAAAACAGCCCGGTCTTATGCAGTTTGTGGTAATTGAAACCACCATGGGATACCTCTATCTTGAGCAGAGATGCATACGTGATTGGGACGTCACCGAGGAAACCGTGTGGCGCACTGCCGAGCGGAATATGCAGAAGCTTGATATGCGCGCACGTTATTCGTTCTCCACCGTTGAATATACCTCTTTCAGATATTTACAGGGCAACCTTGCCTCGTGGGTGCTGACCGCGCCTAAAATGCTGGAGGAGCTTTCAAAGGGCAGAGATATTATACTTGCCGCACCCTGTCGTGAAATCGTGTACATTGATTTCTATGAATTTATTTCCGTCAAGAAGCTTCTTGACTTTGTTTCACGCTACAATTGCACCCTTATGCTGGGCGGTGAGGAATACGAGCATCCCATAACAGGCGATGTTTTCATATACCACGCCGACGATAAGACCGTTGAGCGAGTCAACGACGAAAGCTATATACTTCTCGGAGATTCCGTTGCAAGGCGTGAAGTGCTTCATTCCGTGCTTCCCCTTAACATCGAGGTAGATGCCGCAGGCTTGAAGCGACCGAAGATGACCGATGAGCTTGAAAACGTTACAGACGAGCAGGTTACGATTCAGGAAGCGGTTTATACCATACTGCGCCTTTATTCCGAAATGAACGGCGACCGCGATTACACCGTACCCTACAACGCGGCAATGGCGATTTTCGATGAGGTGTATTTTACAAGCGATTCCGTTTATCCTCCCGCACGTGGCAGAGAACAGCCCGACCCCATGGAATTTATTGATGCCGCCGCACGTCTGGCGGTAAAGGGCGGCAAAACCGTTTGCTGGCTTCTCGTTCAGGCACTGCAGCACCTTTGCGGCGATATTAAGTACGAAACGCCTACCAGTGCGTCAATTCGCCAGACCGTGCTTGAGCAGATTTACGGCGACAATGCTTCCGCCGTCTGGCTCAACTGCGCGACTGCGGCGGAGTTTAACATGCGCTCCGAAGCACTTAGGGAGTACGAGGAAAAGGGCGTTGAAAATCAGCGTCTTACTATTATAGATTCGCGCCTTGAGCTGCTTTTACACTCACTGACCCTTATTTTCCACCAGTTCGGCAGAAAATACGCGCTGGGTCAGGTGCGCAGGCATATTCACAGGGCAATGCCGGAGGCTCAGTTCAATTACGAAATCAACCTGACCGCGTGGCTGCCTGCGCCGGGCGATGATGTGGACGTTGAGGTGCAGTCGCAGGGCATGATTCTCCGAGGCTTTGACCGCATTACTCAGGAGAGCATACTGTCCGCAATTGCCGCCGCTATCGGTGATAACGACCTGTCCGCAGGTGAATGGCCGTTGCTTGTGTTTATCAAGCTTGTCAAGTACGCTTATCTTGACCCGGCGGAAATGGTGGAGAGATTCTTTGTCAGCCGCAGCAGGCTTATTCCCTCACAGGCGGTGCTGAAGCAGCTTTACTACAAGGATTTGAACAATGAGTTTGTAAAGCACAGCCGCAAGGCGGCAAGGGTGAATACCGTTGACGAGGATTCCTTTGAAACCGACAACCGCCGTGAAGCGGAAAAGCCGGAATATGCGGAAAGCTTTGAAAGCGTGCTGAGATTTAACACCGATTATGAGGAGGAGGCCGCTCCCGATAAGCCGGAAATGCAGTTTAAATCCGTTGAGCGCGGCTATCTTGAAAAGAGCATCAGCTTTGTTCTTGAGCCGGTTGACAAGGCGAGCGCGAATCAGCTCCGCGATGCGGCGCATTTTGTGACAAAGCTGTTCCATGTGCCGGAAACTCACTTCATTTCCAACGATGATATAGAATGCGAGCTTCATTACGGCATCTTGAGACGCAAGGTACAGCTTACGACCCTGCGTTCCATGGCGTGGACTCTTTACAATATAATGATTGAGCAGGGCAAGGAAATGTGTGACGTAACACCTGCCGATGTTCGCAAGGCAACGGAGATTGTGGAGGTCAACAATCGGCTTAATTATAAGCCCGGCGGAGCGTTCCCCACACTTTGCTCGATGAGCCTTGACGGAGGAATGTTCATTCCCTGCTATGAGCAGATATTGTATTTTGCCCAGGAGCTTTTGCCGGAGGTTAAGCTTTACAGCCTGTTCTCACTTCAGGAGGAGCTTGCCGCCCTTGCACCGGCGATGAAGATTGTTTACGACATTCTCAAGAAACAGCGACAGGGCGAGATTTTGCCGCCCAGAGGCGTGCTGTACGATACCGTGTGCGCGTGGAGTGCGCTGTGCTTTGCCGCCGCCGATTCCTTTGAGATTGCCGACGGCCCGTCAAATTATAACTATAATCAGATAAAGCGGTAATAATAATGGGCTGTAAAAAACACAAGTTTTTTACAGCCCATTGTCTGCACTCCATAAACTAACCCATTCATTCCGATGTTGCCGATTTTCGTTCTGAACGTCTTTCTTATACTATTGAATAATAGTATTAAAGCATATATTGTAGCTTAACAAGGTGAAAACAGGGATAAAAGCACAATATATAGCGCAAATCTGCCGCGCAAAGCGACAGGTATGGTGCTTTTACCGCCGTAAACCCCCGACTTCACACCCAATCGCCTGTATAATACAGAATATACAGTGTTGATAACAATGTATAAACACAATATCTTGTGCGTATTACCGCTTGTCAAAGAATGATGCCGATGCTATAATAACAGCAGATTTGAGGAACGGAGGAGACATATGAACGAAATAACCGCGAGAAATACAGGAGAAAGAATTTTTTGCGTGCTGACAAGCCCCGAAAGGGAGGGAGAGCCGTTCGGAGTGAGCGTGTATGCCGCAGGCGAAAACGGACTGCGCCGCATACTTCAGGCGACAAGCCCACGTGACGAGCTTCTCGGCTTCCTCGAATTGATGCAGGAGAGCGGACACATTCCCGAAATGTCGGGAAAAAGCCCCTGCGCCGCGGAGTATTAGTGCGTGATGTGGATGGAACGATTCGATACAAATTCCGCGTAAGCAAAAACAGGCTGTGTTTTCACAGCCTGTTTTTGCTGTCATCGAATGTCCAGACGTTCAACGCCTGTGCAAAGACCGCTTTTCTCGTCAATCTCGAAAAGTACGGCGTTTATCATCTGCTCACCCTCTGTTTCGTAAAGCAGTCTTGTGGGCATTTTCGTTGTCATTCGCTCAATGGCGGCGCTGCTTTTGACCCCCAAACAGGACTGCACCGCGCCGGTCATACCGACGTCGGTTATGTACCCCGTGCCGCCGGGAAGCACCTGCGCATCGGCGGTCTGAACGTGAGTGTGAGTGCCGAAAATCGCGCTTACCGTGCCGTCAAGATAAAACGCCAACGCCCTTTTTTCGCCGGTTGCCTCGGCGTGGAAATCAATTATTTTGATTTTTGCGTCCGATTCGTCAACAAGCTTTTTCGCAGTGGCAAAGGGGCAATCAAGCGGCGGCAGGTCAACGATACCGAGAAGATTTATAACCCTGACTTTCAACCTGCCCATGTCAACATCGCAAAAGCCGATACCCGGAGCTTTATCGGGGTAGTTGGCAGGGCGTATTACACGGGGATTTTCCTCGTACAAATCGTAGCTTTCCTTGCGCTGAAAGGAGTGGTTGCCGGTGGTTATCACGTCAACGCCGCAGTCAAAAAGAGCCGCGGCGGAATCGGGAGTAATCCCGTTGGTATCGGCGGAGTTTTCGCCGTTGGCAATGACCAGCTCAACGGATTTCAGCCGTTTCAGCGCAGGCAGACGAGAGCGCAGAAAATCTGTCGCCACACTGCCGGTAACGTCGCCTATGCAAAGAATATTCAAAATTATTCCCCCTGTGCGCCAAAGGCGGAAAGTATGATACGGGAGCTGATGTGAGACGAGTAAGTGCGAAGCTCCTGATAGGTCATGCCGTCGCCGGCATCGTCGGAAATGCACCTTACCGCGGCAAATGGAACGCCTGCCATGAAGCACACCTGTGCAATAGAGCCGCCCTCCATTTCACAGGAAACAGCACCGAATGTGTCGGCAATCCACTGTGCCTTTTCGCGGCTTGCCACAAACTGGTCGCCGGTGGCAATTCTGCCCTCGTGTACGCGGATTTTTCCGTCGGCACGAGCGGCAGTAAGCAACTTTTGGCGCAAAGCCTCGTTGCAGGGGAATTCAACACGGTTAATAAGAGAAACCAGACCCACAGGGTCACCGAGAGCAGAGGTGTCCACATCGTGCTGAACAAAGTCCTTTGCGATAACAATATCGCCCTGCTTCAGCTCCGGAGATACAGAGCCGGAAATTCCGGTGTTAATGATTTCGTCTGCGCCGAAAACGCTGATAAGTATCTGAGAGGTCAGCGCCGCGCTGACCTTGCCGATTCCGCCGACAACGGCTACGGTGTCGTTGCCGCCGAGAGTGCCTTTTTTGAAGTGCAGACCGCTTATAACCCGTTCCTCGGTGATTTCCATTGCGGCGGTGATAAGCTCAAGCTCCACGTCCATTGCGGTTATAATTCCAAGCATACATATCTTTCCTTTATATGTGTTTTTTAGAATTGTACTACAAAACCGACAAGGTGTAAACAGCTTTTTGCTTTGACAAGCTAATGATAATCCGGCTTTCGTTGAAAGGGAAAAACAGGCTCCCCTGACAAGGGGAGCTGTCAAAACCTGCGGTTTTGACTGAGGGGTAGTTGATAAAAGGCAAGATTACAAGCAACAGACAATCCCTCAATCAACAAAATGCGTTGATTTACCGCAGGCGGCTGAAATTCCCATTGCCTACGAGCAAAAAACGTGCTTGCCGATTTGCGTGATGATCGGACGTGAGCGAATCCATTTGTTAGTTGCCGTGGAGGGATTATAATAGTATATTGCGCCGCCGGAGGGATCCCAGCCGTTGAGCGCGTCTCTTGCGGCACGCTGCGCGCTTTCCGTCGCGCTGTTGTTAAATTGCCCGTCGGTCAGGGCGTCAAAAGCTCCGTTTTGGTAAATCACGCCGGAAATGGTATTGGGAAATGAGGAATGCTCAACGCGGTTGAGTATAACCGCGCCGACGGCAACCTGCCCGGTATACGGTTCACCGCGAGCCTCGGCGGAAATCATGCGAGCCAGCATTTCGACATCACCGGAGGAGTAGCCGCCGGTGGAGCTTCCGGAGGAAATACCCATAGCCGCAAGAGTTTTCGGACCTGCGATTCCGTCGGCAGTCAGACCGTTTTTCTGCTGAAAGTAAACCACCGCCGCTTTGGTTTTAGAGCCGTAAATGCCGTCAACGTCGCCGCTGTAGTAACCCCAGTTTTTCAGCTTTGTCTGTATACTTCGCACTTCCTGACCGGTAGAGCCGAATTTTGAAAGGGTTTCCGCACTGCGGCTTTCCGCCATTTCGCCGGTGATTGCACCGATAATATTCATGACAACGGCACACAGCACCGTGAGAGATGCAATCAGCCGCTGTTTTTTCTTCTTGTTCATAAAAACATCCTTTCAGAATATTTCTGTGTGATATTCTTTCCCGAATGAAATATTATTTGCATGGGAATTTTTGATGCGTATACTATTATATAGTAGTAACGGCAGTTTAAAAACGGTGTGTATTTTAACGGCTGTTTAATACGAAAGGTAAAGAAAAATAGTGGACAAAATAAGGACTTCCCACTACATATAGGCGTAAAAAATTATTTAAAAAAACTTGCAAAAAAGTGTTGACAAAAGGGGTAGGGAGTGG
>CAZCQZ010000025.1:0-31261 GCA_964500965.1 uncultured Eubacteriales bacterium
CCCATGTTACCGCCGTGAAAGGGCGGTGTCTTAACCGCTTGACCAACGGGCCTTAGCTTGGGTGAGCAACGCGCAAACGCGCTGCTCACCGTGGTAGCGGCAATCAGAGTCGAACTGATGACACTACGGGTATGAACCGTATGCTCTAGCCATCTGAGCTATGCCGCCGTAACAAGCTTGTTTATTATAATCAACAAACTCGTCTTTGTCAACACTTTTTTTAATTTATTCCGCAATAAATTTAATACCCTTATCGTAAGCCTGACTATGAGCCTTAGAACCTTTGGGACAATAAAGCACTGCGCTGTCGCTTCCGAAGAATATCGAATCGCCCAAAGCGGTTTCGGCAGAAGACACATTCACTCTTTCGAGGAATGAACAGCCGTAAAAAGTCTCGTTGTCAATAAGCTTAACGCTTTGCGGCAGGGTTATTTCCGAAATTCCCGAAAGGGCAAAGGATTGTTTTCCGAGATATGAAACTTCATCGCCCAGGTTTACGTTACTCAGAACGGCATCGTTGAAAAACGCGATGGGGCTGATTATTTCAACGTTTTTCAGGTCTGCCGAGGTCAACGATGTGCAATTGGCAAATCCGCCTACTCCGATATACCACACGGAAGACGGCAATGATATTTCGGTAATCTTCGAGCCGTTAAACGCCATAACGCCTACCATCTGCAAGCCCTCGGACAAAGTAACTTCCGTGGCGGAGGAAAGCGCGTTTGCACCTATATACTGCACACTTGCCGGTATCTTGATTTTCCCGACATTGCCCAAAGAGCAGTTGACCGAACGGACATTTGAGGGCAGCTCGGAAACGGAATCCGTATTGCACTTTATCAGCACTCCGTCACCGATAACCACAAAGTCCTCTTTAAATGCGGAAATTCCATCGGGCCATACGCTTTCAAAGCCGAAAGAGCGTTCATTTGCACATCTCACACCGCTGCCGATATCAAGCACCGCAAGAGTATATGCGGATTCCGAAAGGTCGATGGCGCAGCTTCCGATAAAACGAACACTGTCGGGAATCGAAAGGGAAATAACGGAGGCTCCCATTTCAATGGCATTATCGGAAATATATGTAAGAGTTGACGGCAGTTTTACGGAGGTAATCTCCGGCACGCTCATTGAGTAAAGGGGATTCGATGCCATTGCCCATTGGGAAATAACCTTTACACCGTCGGGGATCGCAACATCTCCCCCCTGACCTGTATACTTTACAAGAATCCCGTCCCCGACAATGCAAAACTCGTCGCTTAAACCGCCAAACCAGGGCGTTCCGACGGCAGACGCAAAATAATATTGCAGGGTATCGGGAATCACAAGTTCCTCCAGACACGCCATTTCGGCAAAACAATACGTGCCGAGAACAAGAACACTGTCCGGAACAACTATTTTCCTAATGTAAGAATTACCCTTAAAGCCCAGTCTCTTAGTGGTGTATGACAGCGCGGAGGATTCGTACATTCCGAATTCGCCCACACACACCACGGGCTTTCCGCCCAGCATATCCGGGATTTCGATCACTTCGTCGGTAAGAGAACAGCCGACAATAACAGTGCCGTTGGCATACAATTCATATTCGTAACCGTTTTCGCTGTAAAGTCCCTGAAAATCACCGAGTGCACGGTACATCATTTCTTCAACGGAGCAGGTCACAGAGCCGTCATAATTCAGCGAAAACTCTCCGCTATTCAAGCCTGTACCCGATGAGCTGTCGCTATTCGGTATAACAATGGACGTATCGTTTTCGCAAAGGGACATATCGGACAAAAGCATGTATCCGCCTATTGCGATTGCAACAAAGACGAGAAGCATGAAAAATTTGAAGCTGCTGCCTGTACCGGCATTGTCGCGAGAATTACTGGAAGCCATAGCATCCTCCCCAAAATTTTTAATATATATATTTTAATACATTATCGAGGATAAATCTATAGTTAAACTGTATAATTGCTCGCCTTATATTTTTACATTCGTTTTATTCACAACCTCCGCCAGCTTGTCACGGGCGTTTTTTACGTGCTCTATCAGCAATGCTTCTGCCCTGTCCTCGTCATGTGAAGCCAGAGCTTCGCATATTTCGCGGTGTTCTTCGGTGGAAAGACTACCTCTGCCGCCTGCTTCCATGGACATTCTGCGGAAACGTTCTATCTTGTGATGCAAGGAATTGAGTGTATCGGTGAGTATTCTTGACGTGCAAAAATCGTATATCATAGAGTGAAATCTGGAATCCAGGTCACGCAAGCTGCGGAAATCGCCCTTTGCGGCAAAAAATTCCTGAAGCTCTATAACATTGCGCATTTCGGCAATCTGCTCATCGGTTATGTTTTTTGCCGCATAACGCGCCGCCAGTCCCTCAATGCGTATTCTTATTTCGTAAATATCCAGCAAATCTCCGGGCGATATCCCGAGAACTACCGCGCCTTTGCCCGGCTCGGTTTTTACAAGTCCCTCCTGCTCAAGCCGCTGTAACGCTTCTCTCACAGGGGTACGGCTGACACCCAGTCGTGCGGAAATTCTGTTTTCGCTTAAAGTCTCTCCCCGTTCAAGCTCTCCTTTGAGAATTTCACTTTCAAGCACATCGAAAACCTTTCCGGACAGTGATACGCTCTCACTCATCATTAAGCCCTTCCTTTGCGTATTTGCGAACAAGCTCCTCCATCTCCTGGGTGCTTATTACCGTTTGTCTGCCACCTGCGTATTCCTCTGTCATCCAATTGTGAATCTCGGTGACAAGGCGGCAGTTTTTGGTAACGCATTCTTCTCCGCTGAGATTGTAATGATTGTTTATCCAGAAAGCGATGCCGGCTCTGCCGGAGGAATTATTGAGGCTGACTGCCGCCGGTCTGTTAAGCAGCTTTTGAGTATCGAAAATATTATATATTTCCTCATCTTTCATAAGACCGTCGGCGTGTATTCCGGCACGGGTAACATTGAAATTTTCACCGATAAAGGGGGTCATGGGCGGAATGGTGTATCCAAGCTCCTTTTCGTAATAACGGGCGATGTCGGTTATCGCCGTGGGGTTCATACCGTTGAGAGTGCCCTTAAACGCGGCATATTCAAATACCATAGCTTCAAGGGGTACGTTGCCGGTTCTCTCACCGATGCCCAGCAGTGAACAGTTTACCGAGCTTGCTCCGTACAGCCATGCGGCGGAGGCGTTGGCAACCGCTTTGTAAAAATCGTTGTGACCATGCCATTCGATAAGACTGCTGTCAACCTCGGCGTAATGATTCAGACCGTATATAATGCCCGGTACGCTTCGGGGAAGTGCAACGCCGGGGTACGGTACGCCGTAGCCCATTGTGTCGCAGGCACGGATTTTTACGGGGATTCCCGCCTGCTTCGACATATCGTTGAGTGCGTGAACAAACGGCACAACAAAGCCGTAAAAATCCGCTCTGGTAATGTCTTCAAGGTGACAGCGCGGAGATACTCCTGCCTGAAACGCCAGGTCAACGGTTTTGAGGTAATGGTCAAGCGCCTGCTTTCTCGTCATGCCCAGCTTCTTAAAAATATGGTAATCGGAGCAGGAAACAAGTATGCCGGTTTCACGGATTCCTATATCCTTTACAAGCTTGAAATCCTGTTCGGTTGCCCGTATCCACGTGGTTATTTCGGGAAATTTATATCCAAGCCCCATGCATTTCTCCACGGCGTCTCTGTCCTTTTTGCTGTAGACGAAAAACTCCGTCTGACGGATTATGCCGTTAGATCCGCCAAGCTCCGAGAGCATTTTATATATATCGACAATCTGCTCGGTCGAATAAGGCGCACGGGACTGCTGACCGTCACGAAACGTTGTATCTGTTATCCATATATCGTCGGGCATACTTTCAGGTACCAGGCGGTGGTTAAACGCAAGCATAGGCACCCGGTCGTAAGGGTATATTTCACGGTACAGATTAGGTTCCGGAATGTCCTGCAATGCATACTCATACTGATGCACTTCAAGCAGATTTGTTTTGTCGGAAAGCTTTACCATATTGACTCTTCCTTTCATAGTTGTATGCCTGTATACAAGTGTACAGGCATACAAATGTTTTGTCAATATGGTTTTATTCGTTTTATACGGTCTACACTTTTTCAGCTCCGAAAATTAGAATTTTCTATCGTACAGCAGTGCCGCAATCAGGACAACGAAGCATGAGCCTGCATTGTGAACAAGCGCGCCGGTTGTCGGATTTAGAATACCCAGTACGGAAAGTGTCACTGCGACAAAATTTATAATCATCGACATGGTTATACTCGCCTTAATGGTTTTCACCGTTGCTACCGACAGCCTTTTAAGATAGGGGATTTTGGAAATATCATCGCTCATGAGCGCAATATCCGCCGCCTCCACCGCAATATCACTGCCCATACTGCCCATTGCAACGCCGACATCGGCGGTTTTCAGCGCAGGTGCGTCGTTTACGCCGTCGCCTATCATGCAAACCTTTTTGCCTTTTGATTGAATTGCCACAATACTTTCAACCTTTTGTTCCGGCAAAAGCTCCGCTCTTATTTCGGTAATACCGACCTGTTTTGCAAAATAATCGGCAGTCAGTCTGTTGTCTCCGGTCAACAGTACCGAATCGGTATGCAACTGCGAAAGCTTTTCGATTACCCCTCTCGCCTCGGAGCGCAGCACATCTGACAGCGCGACAATTCCCACGCATACGCCGTCCTCCGACACCACAACCGATGCCTTTCCCTGTAGCCGCAAGGCTTCAAGCTCACTGCGGACATTTTCGGAAAGGCTCACATTGTTGTCCAGCATATATTTTTCACTGCCGCACAGCACCGCTTTGCCGTCGATTTCCGCCGAAACGCCCTTGCCCGTATGCATTTTAAAGGAATCCGACTGCATAAGCTCCACGCCCTTTTCCGATGCACAGGCAACAATGGCTTTTCCAAGAGGGTGTTCGCTTTTTGATTCTGCGGAAGCGGCAAAACACAAAAGCCTGTCACCGCTCATTTTCTCATTAAAAGGTATGATGTCGCAAACGCTGAGCTTTCCGCAGGTCAGTGTGCCTGTTTTGTCAAAAGCCACAGTATCTACTCTGCCCATTTTCTCCAATGCTTCCCCTGATTTTATAATAACTCCCTGCTTTGTCGCCTGACCTATTGCCGCCATGATTGCGGTAGGGGTCGCCAGTACAAGGGCACATGGGCAAAACACCACCAGCACCGTAACCGCTCTGACAATATCCTTTGTTATTATCCCTGCCGCAACTGCAATCAGCAGAGCAGCCGGAACCAGCCAGCTCGCGGCAACATCTGCTATGCGTGCCATGGGAGCTTTTTTGTTCTCCGCTTCCTGCACCATACGGATAAGCTTTTGCAGTGAGCTGTCCTCTCCGACCTTCGTTGCTTCAATATCCACGGAACCGAAGCGGTTGACAGTTCCGCAGAACACCTCGTCACCCCTGTTTTTATCCACCGGCAGAGATTCTCCCGTCATAACCGACTGGTCTACAGAGGTTTCGCCGCTGATAATAATTCCGTCAACCGGCACTGTCTCACCGGGCAATATGCGCAGAATATCGCCTTTGCGAATCTCCCCTGCCGCAATCATTTCCTCTTTGCCGTCAACAATACGCCTGCCTTGTGTCGGTGCAAGACTTATGAGCTTTTTAAGTCCTTTCTTCGCACGGTTTGTGGTCATATCCTCCAGTATTGCGCCTATCGCCATAATGAAAGCAACCTCTCCTGCCGCAAACAAATCGCCTATGATAATAGCCGCTACCATGGCAATACATATAAGATGCGCCGAAGATATTTTACCGATGCCCTTATTGTGTATTGTTCTCCACACGGCAAGATACAGCAACGGTATACCGCTGATTATCACCGTTATCCACGCCGGGTCAATCGGCAGCTCTACCCCCACTCTCGGAAGTACGAAGCTGCACAGCAAAAACACACCGCCTGCAAGCGTTGCCGGTATTCCGGCAAGAAAATCGTTGATTTTTTTAAGCATAATATCCTCTCCCTGCGTTGACACAGCGTTATTATCACCGTATACTGTGTATGTTACTAAACAAAGTGTTCTGTTTCTGCGTTGATTATAGGCACGAGCCGCAAAAATTTCAATGGGCAGATTTTTAATCATGTTCGTTACAGAACATTTTCACGGATTTATTCGGGAGGCTTTACAATGGATCGTCGGCAAAAAAAGACCAGAGAAGCGATTTTCGAGGCGTTCACACGGCTTCTTTCACAAAAAAACTACAATCAGATTTCCGTCCAGGAGATAATTGATGAGGCAAATATAGGCAGAACAACTTTTTATGCACACTTTGAAACCAAGGATTATTTGCTCAAGGATTTGTGCGAGGAGCTGTTCGGGCACATCACCGACACCGCCATGGGATTGCCTCACGGTCACTATCACTATTCCTGCGGAAGCAAAACGGATTCGGTATTTCTTCACCTGTTACGCCACTTGCAGGAAAACGACCGTAACATTCTGGAGCTGCTTTCCTCCCAGAACAATGAAATATTTCTGCGATATTTCAAAAGCAACCTGAAAAAACTTATCAGAGTTCAGTACGCCGATAAGGGGATGCTGAAAAGTGAACGATTACCGGAAGATTACCTTGTTAATCACATATCATCATCATTCGTTGAAACGGTAGACTGGTGGCTTTCACGGCAAATGAAAGAATCTCCGGAACAGATTACGGAATATTTTCTTTCCGTAACAGAGCCTGTTTTTAAAGAGCGATAATAAATGTGCTGTAAAAAACTTGCGTTTTTTACAGCACATTTATTATCACATAACATTTGCGATGATGAACGTTCAAGCACTTTCCCACTCTCATTCGCGACGCCGTTTCTTTATTCATCGGAGGATTTCAGCAGCTTCATCATAGCCGTAAAATCCTGAGTGAGCATTTCGGAAATCCGCTCGGCAGAAAAGTCACACATACCCGTGGCACACAGCGCACCTATGCCGAAAGTATGAATCCACGTGTGCTCAAAGAGGGCTTTTGCAGTCTCCTCATTCAAGCCGTAATTCTTTTCAATTGCCCACAGGCATTCATCTGCAACGATTCCCAGCTTTTTATAAACATCATCAAAGGATTTTGAATCGCCCTTCGGTGACATGAATATCAACTGATAAAGCTGTGGCTTTTCCTTTGCAAATAATATCATCTGCATTCCGACTTGTTTAAACAGGGGCATCTTGCCTCCTGTTTTGTGAGCATAGGACTCAAAGCACTCCATTGCCGCATCCTTTACCGCTTCCTGTACCTCCTGCATGGAATTAAACACAGTGAAGATAGGCGTTGTCGATGTGTTCAGCACGTGTCCGAGCGATTTTGCGGTCAGCGCAGCCGTTCCTCTGGCGGCAACAATATCAAGTGCGGCGGCAACAATCTGTTCTTTTGTATACTTTGGCTTCGGTGGCATGGTATTCCTCCGTTTTGTTTTTAATGCGTTACATAACGTTTGTTGTGCAACAGTTATTATATTATGGTTCATATTGCTTTCTTTGTCAAGAGCTTTATATTTTCATGCAGCTTACCTGCTAAGAAACGCATGTTACCCGAAATCCCTTGCAAAGAACGGCAACGTCGGCTTAGAATGGTAACGAAAAGAAAGGAGTGCGAAAATGACAGCATTAAAGCTTACACAGCTCACAAAACGATATGGCGATTACACCGCCGTTGACAGTATTTCCTTTGAAGTTGGCAAAGGTGAAATGCTCGGTTTTCTGGGCGTAAACGGTGCCGGAAAAACCACCACCATCAAAATGTTATCCACACTTCTCAAACCGGACGGCGGCAGTGTGGAAATCTGCGGTGAGACGTTAGGCAGGGACAACGATGCCATTCGCCGCAAAATCGGAATAGTTTATCAGCACAACTGTCTCGACAACAGGCTTACGGTAAGCGAAAACCTGATGTGCAGAGGACTTTTACACGGAATATCAAAAACCGATGCGAAAAACAGGCTTTCCGAATTAAGCGAACGTCTTTCAATGTCCGAGCTGATGAAAAGAAAATATGCCACTCTTTCCGGCGGTCAGAAAAGACGCTGTGAAATTGCCGCCGCATTGATGCATACCCCTGAGCTGCTTTTTCTCGATGAGCCCACCACGGGACTTGACCCGGCAACTCGCAAGGATGTGTGGAATGTCATCGAATCACTTCGCCGCGAAAGCGGAATGACTGTATTTCTCACCACACACTATATGGAGGAAGCGGCAAGCGCAAACCGCATAGTTATTATAGAAAAAGGCAAAATCCGCGCAATAGGAACACCCTTTGAGCTTAAAGAAAAATACGCTTACGATACGGTGAAAGTTTATTGCGAACCCGAAAGCCGCGATAGTGTCAGGGCTGTTCTTTCCGAAAACAGCATAGCCGCAAAGGAAAAGGAATACGGCTTCCGTTTCGGATTGAAGCAGACGATTGACGCCCTTGCACCTCTTAATGCCCTTGCAGGCTTCATCACCGGCTTTGAGGTCATTCAGGGAAATATGGACGATGTTTTTATCAATGCCTGTGAAAAGGAATCGGAAGGAGAAGACAACATATGATGCTGTGGGAACTGACCAAACGAAACATCAGAATATATATCCGCGACAAGGGTGCAGTGTTTTTTTCGCTTATGTCGATGCTGATAACCGTCGCGCTGATGCTGTTCTTCCTCGGTGATATGCACATTGAGGACGTTGTGAAAATATTCGCATCTCTCCCCGGCAGAGATGCCGCTGCGGACAAAACCGGGGCAACCGTGCTTGTTCTTAACTGGATTTCCGCAGGACTTGTCAGCACAAATGCCGTGACGGTAACGCTGGCCGTATATTCAACCATGCTCAATGACCGCACCGAGGGCAGACTTGATTCCATATATACCGCTCCTGTCAGCAGATTTACGATTTCCTCCGCATATATTATTTCGGCGTGGGTCTGTTCCGTAGTCATTTGCTCCGTAACACTGGTAATTTCGGAAATATTCTGTATAATAAAAGGCGGAGAACCTTATTCATTTATCGCTCACCTGAAGCTCCTCGGCTTTATCTGCGCAAATTCCTTTACCTATGCCGCGATTATGTATCTTCTGGCAATGGTTGCCAAAACTTCCGGCGCATGGAGCGGACTGGGCACTGTAATCGGTACTCTGGTGGGCTTTATCGGCGGCATTTATCTGCCGATAGGCAGCTATTCGGAGGCAATCGCCACAGGCATAAAATGTCTGCCTGTCATTTACGGCGCAAAGCTTTTCCGCAATGTTATGACAGCAGACGCGGAAAAGGCACTCTTTAACGGCATTCCGGCAGATGTACTGAAAAGCTACCGTCTGGAGCTGGGTACAGACCTTGAATTGTTCGGTAAAAATATTACCGATGCCACGGCGGTACTTATTCTGCTCGTGTGCGGAGTTGTATTTCTGGCTGTTGATGCACTTGTTACAAGGTTCTCGGAAAAATCAAGCAGATGATTTGAGGAAAAACCAATGAAAATTACAATCGAAGCATTGCCGGAGGGTCAGGAGGAAGAAATAATTATCCGTTCAAACGAGCTTGACCGTGAGCTTTTGGAGCTTATTTACGCCGTTAAATCCGGGCGCAGTCGCCTGACTGCGTTTGACGGGGACGGTATTATCAAGCTGGATATAAACGACATCTTCTACTTTGAATCGGTGGATAACAAGGTGTGCGCCTGCTGTGAAAAGCATGTTTACGAGATTAAGCAAAAGCTGTATGAGCTTGAGCAGACTTATGCTCATACGGACCTTGTGCGAATCTCCAAGGCAATGATTGTCAATGTATCGAAAATATCCAAGATTGTTCCCATGTTTAACGGCAGACTGGAAGCGATTTTGAAAAACGGCGAAAGCGTTGTCATTTCCAGACAGTACGTGCCGGAGCTGAAAACAAAGCTCGGTATTTGAGCTTTTGGAGGTCTTATGAAATTTCTGAAATCTTTTTTGAGCTTCTTCTGTACAATTACCACGGCTATTGTATTCGTGGTTGGGCTGAATTACCTCATAACCGAAAACCCCGATGTTTCCGAATACATACCGATGCAAATACTGTTTGCCGGATTTGTGACAGCTCTCTTTTCCGCGATTCTTTTCGGGATTGACATTAAATCAAAGGCAGTTGTCGTTATCGCCGCAGTTGCTCATTATTTGATAATGTGCGTCGTTGTCTGCTTCCTCGGTCTGTGGTTTGACTGGTGGAATCTGAATTTATACGGTATCTGCACAGTGTGCGGCTCCGTTGCCGTTGTCTATGTGTTAACCTTTGTCGTAAGCTACATTCACACTCTGAACGATGCGGCAATGCTCAACAAGGCTCTTGACGAGCGCAATAACCGTCCATAATTAAAAGAAGCTGTAAAAAACTTGCGTTTTACAGCTTCTTTTTCAGTATGTAAATACCGTTTATTTCTCCCTGACACATTCTACACCGTCAATGGTAAGCACGTCACCGTCAAGGCTGTACTCAAAAGTCTCGGTGTATTTAAGCTCGTCAAGGTCACTTTCGGAAACATATCCGCCCTCAAGGAGCTCGTCAACAGTCATTCCGAACATTTCCTCAATCATGGAAGTACTGTCAATTTCCATTATGATTTCCTTGTCTTTTACATCATATGTAAAATCAACCGCGAAGCCCATAACCTCATAGTAGCCGGTACCGTCCGCATTAAAGCAGTAAACGACCTCGGCATCGTTTTTCCATATGCCGACAAGCGGGTTTTCTTCATTATTCTTTTCTCCGCAGGCAGCAAAAACGCAGGCTAAAAGCATAATGATTGCAAGAACAACGGAAATTTTCTTCGTCATAAATCTCTCCCTTTCTATACACTTGAGAATTTTCACAAATAATTTTACAGCATTCATTCACAACTGTCAATAAAAAAGGCTGTAAGCTCACCGACAGCAAGCTTACAGCCTTTTTTCGCGAAATTATTTAACCTTAGTGCACTCTACGCCGTCAATGGTAAGTACGTCGCCGTCAATGCTGTACTCAAAAGTCTCGGTGTAAACAAGCTCGCCAAGGTCGCTTTCGGATATGTAGCCGCTCTCAACGAGCTCGTCGATAGTCATACCGAACATATCCTCAATCATGGAAGTGCCGTCAATCGTCATTTCGATTTCGCCGTCTTTTACTTCATATGCCGTGATGTCAACTGTGAAGCCCATAACCTCGGAATAGCCGGTGCCGTCAGCTTCAAAGCAATAAACAACTTCAACGCCTTCGTCTTCGCCCTGCCATTTACCGACGACAGGATTAACGGAATCCTTACCGGTGTTGGCGGAATCCTTACCGCAAGCGGCAAAAACGCAGGTGAAAAGCATGATGATTGCAAGAACAACGGAAATTTTCTTTGTCATAAATCTCTTCCTTTCAGATGTGTTAAAAGCTCTCAAAACATTCAGAGAATCTTTACCGGGTTATTTTACACTATTCACATATAATTGTCAATGCAAAAATATGCGCCCTTATTACCGCTCGTCAGCCGATAGAATTATAGCTATTGCCCGGTCTATCTGACTATCCGTCACATCAAAGGGCGGCTTTAATATCATCTGCGCTCCGTCACCGCCGCAAATAAGTCCGCAGCGTATGGCAAGGCGGCGAAGATGGGGATTCTTTGCTTTCGCGGAAATATACAATCCGGCGTTTTCCGCCGAATCGAATTTTCCGGTATCCTTTAAAAGGGCAACAAGCTTTTTGCCTTTTTCGTTTATATCCACCTCAAATCCCTTTGCCGATGTCAACTTTAAAACCCTCTCAGCTATCGAACAGGTAAACGGATTCGGCTGTATTCCGTAGGCTTTTGAGTGGGCTGCTTCATTGTTAAGCAGGCATATTGTTAAGGGCAAGCCGCCGACAAGAATACTATCCGGGCGAATATCCGCCGCCTGACAAACGGTCGGCACGCCGATTCTCATAAATCCGACCGTGCGCTCGTCTGCAATAGTCATAATATCGTTTTCTGCCGCGACAGTAAATATATCATTGTAGTATTTCTGCGAAAAAAGTTGCGCTGATGCTTCGTTGAAAACAGAAAAAACCAAGGCACAAATTCCGCCCGGTATATTGTTCGGGTCAATATCATCAGGTTTGTTTATGTACAGCACACCGCTTCTGCCCTCGCCGTAATGTGCTTTAGAACGTTCAGCCGCGATAGATATTGCGCAATCAAGTGCGCTTTTATCATCACCGGCAAACAGCACTCCGTCCGACTTCGCAATGCGAAGCAATCTTTCCGCAAAGCTCAGCGCGCACTCAGTTGCGCACCCTGTGGAAAATACCGAGCACTCTGCCGCATCTGCAACTATTCTTTTCATTTCGGCATCAGTGAAAATCGCAGTGGCAAAATTCACGGTGTTTTCATCAACCACCTGCGCAAATTGTGGCGCAGGTGAAATTACAGTTTCATATTTATCCAAAAGCTCTCGTCTGGTTGACGGCATAAAAATCCTCCTGCTCGTTACTCGCCGTAGGGTGAGGGAAACAGCTCAAGAGCGGCGGTTTCGGGTATAGAAAGCATAATATTCATATTCTGCACCGCCAGACCTGCACCGCCTTTTACGGTTTCGTCCAGCGCGGCGGTAAATACGGCGGTGTTTGTGGGAACATCATAGCCTGCGGAAACATCGGTGAAATTCGAACCGAGAACATCGGCGGCGCAAACCTCACCGTGTCTGCGAACGCGGACAAACGGCTCTCTGCCGTAAACCTGCTCCATTGCCGCTATCAGGTGAGCCTCGGAAAAATCCGGGCGAAGTCTTGCAACGCATGTCACATACAGTCCTCTGGCACCGCGAACTGCGTTTTTCACAATATTTACCGAAGCCTTTTCGCCGGACATTTTGCACAAAAGCTGTTCTGCTTCAAGTCTTTCACAGGGCTGTGCTTCGATGGTGTCGGGCATTGTCACAACCGCCGTTATGCTGTCCGCATACAGCATTCCCGACATAAGTGCCGGGCTGAGAGCTAACGCCGTTGCAACGGCAACAGGTGACGGTACGGCAACAATCACCTTGCCCACAATGTCCTCCCTTAATAGCTCCGGCAGACCGTATGCGGAAGCTTCGTGCAGACCGGGATATTCAAGAGGTGTACCGAACCATTCGCTGTATGTCTGTTCCCCCTGGGGACGGTAGTTGGCGGAAAGGTCGATGAACACGCTCTTTTTACGTATGCAGGTGGCGGAAAGCTCCTCGCTTTGCGCCTGCGGCTGCGTTGAAAATATAACGTCGCTGCACTCAATCACTTCTTCAATATCCGAGCAAATCATATCGCACACGGAGTGAAGCGCAGGGTGAACGGTGCTTATCATGCGCCCCTGTGCGCCCTCGGCATAAATTGCGGTAATGGCAACATAGGGGTGATTTGCCAGCAGACGTACAAGCTGTGCGCCGAGCTTTGTTTCCGCGCCGATTATACCGATTCTGAATTTATCCATATTAACATCCTTTCGGAGAGATTATCGCAACCGCAGTGTTGGGCGTTGCTTATACTGTAAATTTGGGAACATATCGGTTAAACTGACAATCCCCCTTATTGAATCCTGCGGATTCAATATCCCCCTTTACACAAGGGGGACTTGGGTTGATTTCCAAACTTACTTTATTACACAAGGCAGAACATTGCGTTTTATATCATCGCCCTGATTCTTCTGACCTCGGACAGAACATTTTCCGGTGCAGGACCGCCTGCGCTTTTTCTGTCGGAAACGCATTTGTCGAGATTTATAGCTTCATAAACCTCATCGGTGAAAATATCGCAAACTGCCTTATATTCCTCAATGGGCAGATTTTCGAGAGTATGACCGGTAGCTATACAACGTGCCACAAGAGTACCGGTAGCCTTGTAAGCGTCTCTGAAAGGCAAGCCCTGCTTTACAAGCCAGTCTGCGCAATCGGTTGCGTTAATAAAGCCCTTTGCGGCGGCATTTCTCATGTTGTCGGTGAGGACGGTCATGGTTTCGAGCATGGGAGTAAAAGCGGTCAGGCACATGGAAACAGTGTCGCAGGCATCGAAAATCGCTTCCTTGTCCTCCTGCATATCCTTGTTGTACGCAAGGGGAATACCTTTCATAACGGTGAGAAGTGTCATAAGGTCGCCGTAAACTCTGCCGGATTTTCCGCGTACAAGCTCTGCAATATCGGGATTTTTCTTCTGAGGCATAATTGATGAGCCGGTGGAAAATGCATCGGCAAGCTCAACAAATTTAAATTCCCAGGAACACCACAGTATAATTTCTTCGGCAAAACGGGAAAGATGAGCCATAATAATTGACAGGCAGGAGGCAAGCTCAATGCAGAAATCACGGTCTGAAACGCCGTCAAGGGAATTGCGTGAAAATTCGCTCATGCCCAGTAATGCCGCAGTCTGCATACGGTTTGTGGGATATGTCGTTCCTGCAAGAGCGCATGAACCGAGAGGTGATACGCTCATTCTCTTTTTGCAGTCGTCAAGTCTGCCGATGTCGCGCAGAAGCATTTCGGCGTAGGCAAGGAGATGATGCCCGAAGGTTATTGGCTGTGCCCGTTGCATATGGGTGTAGCCGGGCATGACAGAAGCGGCGTGAGCCTCCGCCTTGTCACACAGCACTTTGATTAGCGCAATAATTTGCGCTCTAAGACTGCCGCACTGTTTCATAAGGTTAAGCCGAATATCCAGAGCAACCTGGTCGTTGCGGCTTCGTGCGGTGTGAAGCCGCTTGCCGGTATCTCCGAGCCTTGCGGTCAGCTCACCCTCAACAAAGGTGTGAATATCCTCGGCACTCATATCAATTTCCAGTGCGCCACTTTCAAGGTCGGCATAAATGCCCTTTAACCCCTCGATTATTGCATCTGCCTCCGAACGGTCAATAATGCCGGTATCACCCAGCATATCCGCATGGGCAATACTGCCCTCAATGTCCTCGCGCCACATACGGCTGTCAAAGGAAATACTTGAATTAAAGTCGTTGGTTATTTCCGAAATGCCCTCGGAAAAACGTCCCTGCCAGAGCTGTTTCATATTATCGTCCTTTCAAAATGCATAATTATTGCATTACTGATTTTCGTAATCCTGCCCGGCGGCAGTCTGCGTTTCCGAATTTCCCTTTGAAGTGCCGACAGCTCCGACACCTATTGCGATAAGGGCATATCCGCATATTTCGATTAAAATGCGCCAGAAGCCGTTCAGCTCGCCGTAAAGCAACACCTTTGACGCAACGGCGGCAAACACTCCGAGCAGCACCGGCACGACGGCAATAATATAGTTTTGCCTGCTTTTCAAAATATATCCACCTCACGTAAAAACAGGATTCGGGATTATTATACTGATTCGTATTATAACACCAAATCCTGTTATTTCTATTATAAATCTGTTAATTATTTGCCGTCTTTCATTGCCTTAACCTTAATGGGAAGTCCGAAAAGGTTGATAAAGCCCTGAGAATCCATCTGGTCGTAAACCTCGTCCTCGGCAAAGGTTGCAATATCCTCGTCATAGAGGGAATAAGGACTGGTCATACCCATGTCGATAATGTTGCCCTTGTAAAGCATAAGCTTGACATCGCCGGTGACAGTCTGCTGAGTGCTTTCGACAAAAGCATCCAGTGCTTCACGCAGGGGAGTAAACCACTGACCGAAGTAAACAAGCTCGGAATACTTGAGAGCGACCATCTGCTTGTAATGCTGAGTATCGCGGTCAAGGCAAAGCTCCTCAAGCTTTGCGTGAGCGTGATAGAGAATTGCACCGCCGGGAGTTTCATAAACGCCGCGGCTCTTCATGCCTACAAGACGGTTTTCAACCATGTCGATAATGCCGATACCGTTTGCGCCGCCAAGCTCGTTGAGCTTTGTAAGCAGCTCGACTGCGCCCATTTTTTCGCCGTTAATCGCAACGGGATTGCCCTTTTCAAAGCTTACGGTAATCTCGGTGCCCTTGTCGGGAGCCGCCTGCGGAGTTACGCCAAGCTCAAGAATTTCATCATATTTGGGGGCGTTTGCGGGATTTTCAAGGTCAAGACCCTCATGGGAAAGATGCCACAGGTTTTTGTCCTTTGAGTAGCTTGTCTCACGGTTGATTTTAAGGGGAATGTTGTGAGCCTCGGCGTAGTCGATTTCCTCGTCACGGCTCTTGATGTCCCAAATTCTCCAGGGAGCGATTATTTTCATATTCGGTGCAAAGTGCTTAATCGCAAGTTCAAAACGCACCTGGTCATTACCCTTTCCGGTGCAGCCGTGGCAGATAGCATCTGCGCCCTCGGCCAGAGCGATTTCAACGATTCTCTTTGCGATGATAGGACGTGCAAAGGAAGTACCAAGCAGATATTTGCCCTCGTAAATTGCGCCTGCTTTCATGGTGGGGAAAATGTAATCCTCAACAAATTCCTTATTAAGGTCCTCGATATAAAGCTTGGAAGCGCCGGTTTTAAGTGCCTTTTCTTCAAGACCCTCAAGCTCAGTGCCCTGTCCTACGTCACCGGAAACGGCGATAACCTCGCAGTTATCATAGTTTTCCTTGAGCCAGGGAATAATAATGGAGGTATCGAGACCACCCGAATAAGCAAGTACAACCTTTTTAATGTCACCCATTGTTAACATATCCTTTCACGGAGAAATTTATTACGCTCATCATTATACACACTTTATGCAGATATTCAAGGGTTTTCTGAATATTTATTCACGTTTGTATACATTCACAAAACTCCGGCGAGAATGGTACAAAAAATGGGAAACTTCGCAATGTGTTTGCATAAAAATTCAGATTTCAGGTATAATCAGCACAGCGCAATGCTTACAAAGGTATTAAATATCCGAATCGGAAGCCGCTTTATTCATAAGCAAAGCAAGCACTGTCTGCGGATTATCACCCCGAACAAGACCCGACAACACCTCGTCCCAACAGCCTTTTCCAAAAGTCTCACTGCACGGTGTCAGCCAATATGCGCTGTCGAGCGTAAAAAACACGCCTGTTCCGTCTGCACGGATTTTCCCTTGTGCATAATCGCTTTGCTTTGCCAACAGCTCGGCGGCAAGAGACAGCACAGCCTGTCTTTTAAGAGGTGACGAGACAGCGGAATCCGTTATAAAAAATCCCTCGGTAAAGCCGCCGAAATATGCGGCGCATTTATAATTTTCACCCTCAAGTGCCGCCGCTGTTTCTTCGTCGAGCACTGCAAACACCGCTTTGTTTTCGGTAAAAAGCGTTGTGGGGTCTTTATCCGAGGGCGCAAACGCCCCCTGCTTTACAAGCTCGGAAAACAGCTCAAAGCCGTCCGTCCAATAGCTTTGCGGATTATCAACGGAAATTTCGGAGTTGGTATACACCGTCATGAGATATTCAAAGAAAAGCTCACTGTCCAGTGCGTTGTCGGCAAAAAGATAAATATCCGTATCGGACAACTCACGGACTGTTTCGAGCAAATTGTTTGTGTTTGATGCAAGGTCGGTATTCACCACCAGCACACTGCCTGAGCCGCGGACGGCAACGCCGTATGCCTTGCCGGAGGAATTGCGCAGCAGCGCGTAATCCTGAGTTTCACTGCCGTAATCCGGCATATAGCTGCGAATTTCATCAATGCTTGCATATTCTTCATTGAGAACGTCCTGCACCGCATACAGCGGTGCATATACTATGTCCGGTGAGCTTTGCCTGTAGGTAGCACTGTCCGGCAACGAAAGCTTGTATGCCTCCTCCGTTGTCACGCCTGTATAGTACAAGGTGACATTACTTCTCTCCTCCGTGAAACGCGAAAGAATTTTTTGCGTTATTTCCGCATCTTCGGATTCACCGAGAGTGCCGAGAAAGCGCACCACGACTTCGGAAGCTTCTTCGGTAACTTTTTTCTCCTGCGTTTTTCCGCAGGCACACAGCACAAGCATAAGCGATGCCGAAATCAGCGCGAGCACTCGCCTGAAAATTCGATTATTCATACATTTTCACCGTTAATAAGCTATGGAATCAATCTGTCCGGTTGTGCCCTCAAGGGTCACGGTAATACGGGCAGGCAGACAGACAATAACCTGTCCGCTGTGGCTTATTGAGCCTTGAGAAACGCAGGATTTATCGGGGCAGTCGGCACTGCGCATTCTCACTGTGCCGTCTTTAATTTCAATAATATTTGTGTAGCCGTTTTGCTCAATAGTTATCTCTCTGTCCGCATCAAGGGAATATCTGCCGTATTCCCTACCGTCCACGGTGACTACAGCTACGCCGACTTCCTCACTGCGAGAGGGCAAAGAGCAGAGAAACAGACAAAGGCTTACTGCTAACAGCAGACCTATTACAATGGCATCACCGATTTTCATGATTTTTTCTTTCTTTTTCATGCTTTTACACATCTTTTCACATCGTTGATTCATTGATTTTCTTGCAATTTCATGAAATTACATAATAAACATTCTGTACATTGCTTCACAGCAAACGCGCATATGCTTGATTAAATCATCTATACTCAGGCTTTCGTTTGCTTCATGGAGATTGGTGGGACTGTCGAAATTCGCAGGTCCGAATGCCACACCGCGATTTGCAAGAGCGCGTGCATAAGTGCCGCCGCCGGTGGAATAGCACTCGCCTTTTTCGCCTGTCACGTCCTCATAGCAGCGGCAGAGTGTTTGGATAAGGGGATTATCTGTGGGCAGATAAATAGGCTCTTTATTTTCGATGATATTTATACCCAAACCAAGCTCCGATGCCTTTTTCTTCAGCCTGTTTTCGATTTCCTCACCATCGGCGGTGACGGGATAACGAATGTCCAGAGCTATTCTGAGCTTTTTGCCCTGTGTTTCTATTATGCCCAGATTAAAGGTAAGCTCGCCGGAGGGCTCGTCACTGCAAGCAACATCAAAGCCGCTGCCGTCGGTATTGCAGAGCAGTGCGCAAAGTGTGGAAATCCAAGCCTCGTCAAGCTGTCCGTTAAGGACGGAAAGCACTGCGGAGGCGGAGTTAACGCCGTTTGTAGGGCACATTGCATGGGCAGACTTGCCTTTTGCGAAAACACTGCAACCGTCAAGCTCGCAGGTACAGCCTGCGGCAATGACGGAATCCTTTACGCAATCCGCAACCGGCTCGGTCAGCACAGCGGCGGTTTTTTCCGCAACGCAGTTAAAGGCACTGCCGGCATTTATGGAAACAACACGGCTATTTTCGGGAATATCCGCATAAACTTCAAATTGCAAAATACCTTTTTCGCGATTGCATACGGGATAATCGGAGTCGGGAGTGAAGCCGAATTCGGGGAGCGGCTCTGCGTTGAAGTACATTTCCATGTCCTCCATGCCAACCTCCTCGCTTGCGCCGAAGATACAGCGAAGTCTGCGTTTTCCCTCAATTCCGAGCTCTTTAATTGCCTTTAGACAGTAGAGAGCCACAACTGCCGCACCCTTATCATCGGCAACACCGCGGCCGTAAAGTCTGCCGTTTCTTTCGGTGAGTGTGAACGGGTCACTTTCCCAGCCCTCGCCTGCCGGAACAACATCAACGTGTGTAAGTACGCCGGCATAGGTTTCGCCACTGCCAAGCTCCGCATGACCTGCTCCGTTGCCTATATTTTTAACTGTAAAGCCCATATCCTCCGCTCTGCCGAGGATATAGTTAAGCGCCTTTGCACTGCCCTCTCCAAAGGGCATGTCCTCACCTTTTGCCTCGGTAACAGCGGAATTTATCGCAACAAGTCCCGCAATATCCGCGATAATATCGTCCTTATAGCTGAGTATGAGCTTTTCAAGTTCCTTATTCATAACATTACCTCCGTGAAATAGCACAATTTGTACTGCTATTGTACCACACAAATCTCCTCTTTGCATTCCATTCTATTGACTTCAAGGGAATAAAATTGTAAAATATCTGTAAACTAACCCCACATGGGAGGGAACAACATGCTTCTCGCCATTGATATTGGCAATACAAACATAACTCTAGGTGCATTTGAAAACGACGAGCTTCGGTTTACCTCGCGTCTTGCTACCGACAGCCGCCGCACGGAAGACCAGTACGCAATTGAAATGAAAATAGTGCTTGACCTTTACGGAATAGCACCCTCACAGATTGACGGAGCTATCGTCTGCTCCGTTGTTCCTCACATAACCGGCTATATTGCAAGCGGAATTGTCCGGCTGTTCGGCATAAAACCGCTTATTCTGGGACCCGGAGTAAAAACAGGATTGAATATTGTTATAGATAATCCGGCTCAGCTCGGTGCCGACCTTGTGGCTGTTTCCGTGGCGGCAAAGGCAAAATATCCGCTTCCCAACGCCGTTTGTGACCTGGGTACGGCAAGTACCGTTTCCGTGCTTGATGCAAAGGGAAATATGCAGGGAGTTATTATTTACCCCGGACTGCGAACGTCTTTTAACGCCCTTGTTGCCAACACCGCACAGCTTCCGCAGATAAGCTTTGAAAAGCCTGCAAGGGTGATAGGTAAGAATACCACGGAAAGCATGCAGTCGGGTCTGGTGTACGGCGCGGCGGCTCAGCTTGACGGTCTGCTTATGAGAATTGAGCGTGAGCTTGGCGAAAAGGTAACGGCAATTGCAACCGGCGGATTTTCTCAGAGCATTGTGCAAAACTGTGAAAGAGAATTTCTTTTTGCGGAAAATCTCGTCCTTGAGGGTTTGAAAATTATCTGGGACAAAAACCACTGAGTGACTTTTCCCGGTCATAATCCCGGTCTGCAAAAAAACAGCAGCAATCCTGCCGAATGGCAGACTTGCTGCTGTTTTTTGTCTGTTTAAAACAAGTTACGGCTTAAAGTAGGGCAAAGGCTCAAGCTTAAAGCGGTTGAGCTTATAAAGTCTGTCTATTCTCGCCTTTGTTTCCTCGTCCTCACATACGCCCTCTCTTATGTATCTGTCAAGAACCGCGTAAGTAAAGCCCAGATTGTCCTCATCGGTTTTTCCGCAAAGTCCGTCGCTGGGCACTTTATATACCAAATCCTCCGGAAGCCCCAACTCAAGTCCCACCTGTTTTACCTCATCGACAGTCATACCTGCTAACGGTGCGAAATCGCCTGCGGAATCGCCGTAGCGTGTGGAATAACCTACCCAATCCTCCGAAAGATTGCAGGTATTTACCACTCTGCCGTTATTGTTTTGAGATATGGCGTAGAGAGTGGTCATTCTTATTCTCGGCGGCAGATTTATCTGAGCCTGTCGGGTCATTTCGGGAATACCGGCTTCGGAAATTGCGCCAATGAGAGAATCCACAGCGGATTTTATATTTACAGTATAACGCTTTATTCCGAGATGCTCAAAAAGCGCATCAACATCGGGCATATCCGGCTGAACGCCGTTGGGCATTGACACGCCTATTACACGCTCCCTGCCCAGTGCCGCAACGCACAATGCCGCCGCAACCGACGAATCCTTGCCGCCTGAAATGCCGATTATCGCATTACAGCCTTTTCCGTTGCTTTCAAACCACTGACGTACCCATTCAATGGCTCTCTGTGTTACTTCCTTTGCGTTAAAGCTCATATTATCACTCCTTGCCTATTATCAGCTTCGCTATTGCCTGTGCGCATTCCTCCGGGGTCAAAATGTCCTCCGGCATATCCACACCCTTTGCTTTCAAACGCTGTGATAACTCTACCGCCTGAGGAATATCCAGCCCGTGAGAGCGGAGCAGCTTTGTCTTTGTAAATACCTCTTTCGGCTCACCCTCAATAAGTATACTGCCGTTGTCGATTACTATTACCCTGTCCGCCTGTGCCGCTTCGTCCATATAATGGGTTATAAGCACAACGGTAATGCCGTGCTCTCTGCACAGTGAGATGATGACTTTCATGACCTCATCTCTGCCTCTTGGGTCAAGCATGGCGGTAGGCTCGTCAAGGACGATACACTCCGGCTTCATGGCGATAATTCCGGCAATAGCTATTCTCTGCTTCTGACCGCCGGAAAGCTTATGAGGTGCGTGAAGCCTGTATTCATACATACCCACGGCTTTCAGCGCATCGTCAACTCTTTGCCGTATTTCCGCTGACGGTATGCCCAGATTTTCAGGACCGAACGCCACGTCTTCCTCAACAATGGTTGCCACAAGCTGATTGTCGGGATTTTGAAAAACCATTCCAACACGCCTGCGTATCTCTGTCAGCAGTTCTTCTTTTTCGGTATCCATTGTGTCAACGTAAACTTTACCGCCCGTAGGAAGCAAAATTGCGTTGAAATGCTTTGCAATTGTGGATTTTCCCGAACCGTTATGACCCAAAAGTGCGACAAATTCGCCCTTTTTTACCGAGATTGACACGTTTTTCAGTGCCGCCTCGGCTTTTGTATCTTCACTTTCATATGAAAAGCACAGGTTTTCCGTGCGGATAATTTCACTCATACCTTTTCTCCTTTAATAAGGTCGCTTCGGCGGCGGATTTGAAACCAGCCTGCAATCCTGACAGCAGTATTCAAAGCCCAGTGCATCGGGATATTCACTCACCCACGGTCTGCCGCAGGAAGGACATCTGCCGCTGTCATTACGTTCGTCTGTAAGCAGATAATAGTATACCACAATACCTGCCGACTCCTCAAGTCTTGCCGCCAAATCTCTGCCGATTACCGAAAGCTGTGAATCGGGTCTTGACAGCATCATAAACGCAAAGGCTTCCCCTATTCCCGACCTGTACTGAGTGCGGAAGCTCCGGTAAAGTCTGCGCCAGTCAAGCAAATCACCGAAATCCTCGAATTTTCCGCCCAATCTGAATCGTCTGAGCGGAAAGCCGCGCTGACAGTCACAGCACAGTACCGGCGATATTTGCGCGTCAAGGTCGGCGTACATTACCAGACCCGACGGTTTTTCGCATTTGCAGGAGCTTTCCAGATCCGCGTTTATCCCTATATATTCAAGCTGTGGGGTTTGAGAACACATCTTAATCAGCCTTGAAAGATATATGCGTGTGTTTGCGCTGAAATTTTCCTCGTCAAGAGAATGAATATCAAACGCCGCCACTATACTTTCGTAGCAATCCTGCATTACGGTGCTGCTTCGCCAGTTTTCCATTATAAGTCCGTTATCTGTAAGGGCATTGAAAAAATCGTCCAGAGTTCTCGAAAATTTCCCTATAAATTCATCGTCAAACCGCGCCGGTTTAAAACGAAATCTGAAATTATACAATATTATTTCCCTTTCACGCAAGGCTACAACGCCTTGAGCTGTCGTTCAAATTCTTCGCAGTCCGTATTTTCCGAAAGTGCCTTCGACCGAAGTGCCGCGGCTTTTTCCGTCCACCGATTCATCTCGTCTCTTGTAAGCTTTCCGGCAGTCATTCTTGCATAACGCGCCTTGTATACTCTGGTGTATACCGCCGAGATAGGGTTGTTTTTCTGCTTTTCCTCATATTTTCTTCTCGCCCCCACCTCGCGGCACAGCTTTCCGCCGCCTTCCGGTGCTTTTCTGTCACAAAACTTCGCAAGGGCATTTGAGGGCAGGAAATATTTTCCGCAACAGCCGCAGGGACGCGGCAAAACCTCGGCAAAAGCCGCTATGGAAAACATCGTCTGCACAAATTCAAGAAAATTTTCACAGCGGCACTTTCTGCAAAGCCTGCCGACACCGTTCACCGACACCGTTGTTATCTGCTCGGCGTGGGGAATAAGCTCAATGTCTCCGCATTTTCCCGGTTCGGCAAAAAACGGAGCGGCAATGTCACGGCAGAATCTGAGCGCATCAAGAGCCGAAAGATACATGTCAACAAGGTGCGCGCACTCTTTTTGCCAGCTTTCTATATATTCGCTTTGAGCCGACACCACGTCAAAGCCGCTGAACAGCGGACTTTTTTCCATCAGCGAAATCAGAGTTACATTTTCGGCTTCTACGCGGCTGTAGGGCAAAAGCCGCGAAAAAAGTCTGTCAACAACATTAAAGGTATCTACACAGCGGTGCAGCAGCCGACTGTATTCCTCACTGCGTTCATATCTCAAAAGCATATTTTTCTGAGACAGGCAAGCGGAATAAAGCGCGTCAAGCCGCTCGATATTAAGATTCAAATATGAGGTGAGCAGCTCACCTGCACGGTACTGTCTGCCGTCTATCAGTATTGTTTCTCCGAAATAGCAGTAATCGAAGCTTTTCATTCCATACACCGCCTAAATTAGATGTATAGATTATAGTCTTTTAATAATTCTATGTCAACGGGATTTTCGCGACAAATCATAGTTTATCGGCAATCCCTCCCCTTATTGAAGCTACGCTTCAATAAGGGGGGGATTTGGGCTGTCGGAGAGAAATTCAAAAGCCCCCCTTTGTGCAAAAGAGAGGCTTTTACCGGTTGAATCAAATCAATATTTAACAGGGTTTGCGGTGAGGTATTTCTTAACCATAAGGGCTACCTTAAAGACGATAGCATGGTCAAATTCGCGCAGGTCAAGACCTGTCAGCTTCTTAATCTTTTCAAGACGATAAACAAGAGTGTTTCTATGGACAAACAGCTTTCTTGATGTCTCGGAAACATTCAGGTTGTTTTCAAAAAACTTCTGAATGGTAAAGAGGGTTTCCTGGTCAAGAGATTCAATTGAGCCTTTCTTGAACACCTCTTTCAGGAACATATCGCAAAGAGTGGTGGGGAGCTGATAGATAAGACGTGCAATACCGAGATTTTCGTAGCTTGTAATGGTTTTTTCGGTATCGAACACCTTCCCGACCTCAAGGGCAACCTGGGCTTCCTTAAAGGAACGGGCAAGATCCTTTATGCCGGTTACGGCAGTTCCGATACCGACAACACAATGGGTATAAAATTCGCTTGAAAGAGTATCGACGATGGAACGCGCAAGCTTTTCAAGGTCTTTTGCCTCAATGCCCGGTCTTATTTCCTTGACAAGGGCAATGTCGTTTTCATTTATATTGATAACAAAGTCCTTAGCCTTATCCGGGAAAAGCTGCTGAACAATGTCGTAGGTTGAAACATCCGTGCGAACGGTTGAACGAATGAGAAAGCATACACGGCTGACATCGGCATTAAAGCGCAATTCACGAGCCTTTAAATAAATATCGCCGGGAAGAATGTTATCGAGAATAACATTCTTGATAAAATTGCCTCTGTCGAATTTTTCATCATAATACTGCTTGATTGAAGCAAGGGAAACTGCTAAAATAGAAGCGTACTTTGAAGCCTGGTCGTCAACGCCGGATACGAAAACGGCATATTCATTGTGAGGCTTGCCGCCGAAAGGACGATAGGTACAACCGTCAGCGACAAATGTATCGGAAGCAACCACCTGTTCGGGAGCAATGCTGTTGTTCACTTCTCCTACTCTGACAAGGTCACTGCAAGCAATAACCACTCCGGTGTCATCAACAACACCTATGGTTCTGTCAATGGTGTCTCTCATCTGATGGACTACGCTCTGGAACAATCTGTTAGACATTTTGCTCTCTCCTCGTTAATCAATTTCAACACAGGCGTCTTTGCTCTCCCATGTAATTTTAACTAAAGTCTTTTAGTTCTCTAATATGCATTTTACCTAAAAGAAGTCAAATTTGCAAGCCTTTTTGCAATATTTTTTTAACTTTATTGTTATTTCGTACAAATAAACCGCCGTTCTTTTTATTTTCTAATGAATAAATTTTATCCGATTTGTAAAAAAGTACCCGAATATTTTTGTTAATCTGTTTTTTGTTCCATTTTTCATATAATGCTGGATTTGCGGCAAAATGTGTGATATAATGCACAAAGTGTGTATGCACTGATTCTTACTACCCCCGGAGGTTATCCCATGAAACTCATTTTAGCTATTGTAAATAACGACGACAGCCCTGTTGTCGCAAATAACCTGACTTCAAACGGCTTTTCCGTCACAAAGCTCGCCACCACCGGCGGATTTCTGAAAGCCGGAAATACCACCTTTATTGTCGGTACGGAGGACGAAAAAGTTTCCGATGTTATTAGCATAATCGAAACCCATTCAAAGCGCCGCACTCAGATTGTGCCCACCTCCGTAGGCGATGCTTCCGCCATGTTCGACACAGCACCGCTGGAGGTTTCCGTCGGCGGTGCGACTATATTTGTCCTTGATGTGGAGCAGTTTAAAAAGTGCTGACAATCGAAAAACTCACCGAAGAATTTGCAGGTAACGGCGAGCTGCTTACACAATGTGCAAATCTTCTCACCTCAGGCAAATTCCCACATGCTGTGGTTGTTGAGGGTGATGACGGTCTGGGAAAAAGCACCTTTGCAAGGCTGCTTGCAAAGGGACTGCTTTGTGACGGGGAGTGCCCACCCTGCGGCGAATGTACCCACTGTGTTAAAATCTCAAAAGGTATACACCCTGACCTTACAGTGGTCTGCGGCGAGGGCAAATCCGGCACAATCAGCGTGGACGCTATCCGCGCCGTACGCGCCGATGCCTACACTCCGCCAAACGAAGCCGTCCGCAAGGTTTATATAATCGAGGATTGCGAAAAGCTTCCCACAGCATCTCAGAACGCACTGCTTAAAGTGTTTGAAGAACCGCCCGCCGGTGCGGTATTTATTCTTACCTGCCGCACAAAAATGTCACTGCTGACAACAATCCTGTCGCGAGCAAGAGTTTTTTCACTGCTCCCCGTCACAGACGCAGAAGCGGTGGAGCGTGTGGCGGAAATTCGCAAAAATGTGCCCCGTGAAAGCATCGAAAGCGCGGTGCGTTCCGCAGGCGGCAATATAGGAATGGCACTTTCTCTCATCGCACCGGACGGTACTTTTACCGCAAGTCCGTGGGAAATTAAGGCTCGTGAGCTTGCATTGGCTCTTTGCGACAGCCGGGAACAAGCTCTTTTATCCGTATGCAATACACTGGGCAACGACCGGCAGTTTGTACTTCGGGTGCTTGACAGTCTGCAAAACATTGTGCTGAATGCGCTTGAGTTGTCCGTTGGCTCTAAAATCAGTACGTCAGCGGAAGCGTCCGCGCTTTCAAAAACAGTTTCCCTTGAAAGAATTTATTCTATCCGCGGTGAAATCGACATACTTAAAGCAGGCATAAATGCCAATGTCGGTATGCGCGGTCTGTTCCCCTGTGTCATGTGTGCAAAGCTGCGCAGAGCCGCAGGCAAATAATATAATAGTATGGAGAAAATCTATGGCTGATATAATTGGCGTAAAGTTCAGAAACGGCGGCAAGGTCTATTATTTTGCCCCAAACGAAGATGAATTTCAAATCGGTGACGGCGTTGTTGTGGAAACGGCACGCGGCATCGAATGCGGAGAAGTTGCAATCGAAAGACGTACCATTCCGGATGACAAGCTGGTTTTTCAGCTCAAGCCCGTCATTCGCAAGGCTACGGAGGCAGACCTTTTAAAGGTTGAGGAAAACCGCAAAAAAGAAGTTTCCGCTTTTGAGATTTGCGAAAAAAGAATTTTGAAGCACGGACTTGACATGAAACTGGTCAGCGTCGAATATGCTTTTGACGGAAGCAAAATGCTCTTTTGCTTCACCTCCGACGGCAGAGTTGATTTTCGCGAGCTTGTAAAGGATTTGGCAGGTATTTTCCGCACCAGAATAGAGCTTCGGCAAATCGGCGTCCGCGATGAAGCGCGTATGCTGGGCGGCCTCGGAATTTGCGGCAGACCTTTCTGCTGTGCCACCTTTTTAAATGAATTTCAACCTGTTTCAATTAAAATGGCAAAGGAACAGGGATTGTCTCTGAATCCTGTGAAAATTTCCGGCACCTGCGGCAGACTCATGTGCTGTCTCAAATATGAACAGGCGGCATATGACGATTTGCTGAAGGTAACTCCCAGAATCGGAGCTAATGTTACCACTCCCGACGGACGCGGCGTTGTTGTGGACAGAAACCTTGTTGCCGGAACCGTGCGCGTAACTCTTGACGGTGATACCGAAACAACACCGAAAACATATCCGGTTGCGAAAATCCGCTTTTCTGCCGGCAAAAAGAACGATGAAGATTTTGATGAGCTTTCTCCGGAAGAAGAAAAGGAGCTTGCTTCTATCATTGATGAAAACAGCGTTGACAGCAAAGACAGCCACACCTCCGGACAGCACAGTCAGCCGCGAAACAACAGGGGCGGCAACCGGAATAACAGCTATAGCAAGGGTAAAAGCAACCGTGGTGGTGAACAGAAGCCTCAAAACGGCAAACCTCACCACAAGAACAACGGCAATAATCAAAGCCGTCAAAATCACCCGAAAAAGAGCAACCCCAACGCTCAGAAGAAGCCCTCGGCACAAACGGAAAAACCTTCTGATGTAAGCTGAGCAAATATATATTGATTTTTGATATGTTCGGTGCTATAATAGCACCAATCTAAACTATAGGAGGAAGAATCATGGCATATGCAATCAATGACAATTGCATTTCCTGCGGTGCTTGCGAAGGCGAGTGCCCTGTAAGTGCAATCTCTGCCGGTGACGGTAAGTACGTTATCAACGCTGACGAGTGCATTTCCTGCGGCGCTTGC
Source organism: uncultured Eubacteriales bacterium (assembly GCA_964500965.1). Classification (GTDB taxonomy): domain Bacteria; phylum Bacillota; class Clostridia; order Oscillospirales; family Acutalibacteraceae; genus JAISGQ01. Next base: position 28,350 of record CAZCQZ010000025.1, read on the forward strand.
GCAGGTGTTTGCCCCGTTGAAGCACCTAACGAGGAGTAATTTCTCATGCTTTACGGCAGCGGTGAGCAAAGCTCACCGCTGTTTTTCTTTTCCGCTATATAGGTAAATTCTTACATATTTGACACAATATATTGTACTTTTCAGTGCTCCAACTATATATTCATTCTACGGGGTTACAATTCGGTTACAAGCCGATTTTTGTTAATTTGCACAAGACCACGGGGGTATTTTTCGTAATAATCGCCTCAATTCATTATGTCAACAGCTTGTTTTCGGCTTTTTTCGCACCTCTTTCTATTCAGATTGACAGGTTGGGCTTGTTCTGTTTGTGCACAACTGACAAAAACTCAAAAAGTTACAATTTGACATTTTTGTTTTGTGTAGCTATAATAGCTATCGGTGGTGGAAAGCCATGCCTTTTTCATCGCCGGGATGGTTGAATTTTTAAGGATTGGAGTAAGAGTTGTGAACAGATTCGCGGAAAAGCTTAATCGCACTGCAAGTTTCTTGCACAGCCGCATAGGTTCTGTACTTTTATTGACTCTTGTTTGCTTCGTTTGTGCCATTTATTTTTCTCCCTACATGTCCCCCATGGACTACGGCACGGAGAATATGAATATATTCGATAACGACACTCAGGCTCGTGAAATCGTTGTTCAGTCCGGCGTTGCACTTGCCGGCAGCGAGGAACTGGTTGTCTCTCTCAGCGAAAGCGATGCAGTAAGAGCAGTAAATTCAGGTGTTACATATAATGTTACCGTTTATGACGGCGGCGTTGCTTCCGAATACGTAACCGATGCAGCTACAGTAGCGGAATTTCTTGATAAAAATGCAATTATTCCCGGTAAGAACGACATCGTTTCTCCGGCTCTTGACGAAAGCATCTATAATTTCATGGAAATAACCGTTGATCGCGTGGTTTACGATGATGTCACCACAAATGAAATTGTCGCCTGTAAGACCGTCAAGGTCGAATCGGCGGAGCTTTTAAAGGGCGAAACCAAGATAATTACCGCAGGTTCGGACGGCATCAAAACCGTTGTAACAAGAAATGTTTACGTTAACGGTGAGTTTACTCACTCGGAAATTATAAGCGAGGAAATAACCACCGCAAGCATTAACCGCGTTGTTCAGGTCGGTATACGTACCGAAAATGTCGTTGCCGAAACCGAAAACGTTAAGACCTTTGTTGATTCCGCAGGACGTGACGTTGCTTACACGGGAATTATTACCGGCAAAGGCTCTGCTTACACCGCCGAGGTCGGTTCGACAAGTGCTACCGGTCGTACACTTGCAGTTGGCATTGTCGCTGTTGATCCCGATGTTATCCCCTACGGCACAAGATTGTACATAACCTCTGCCGATGGCAAGTATATTTACGGTTACGCCCTTGCCGCAGACACTAATTCGGTTGTAGAAAGCGGCTCTGCTGTAGTCGGTCTTTATTACGATACCGATTCTCAGTGTAAGGCTTTCGGCTCAAGAGATGTTAATATTTACATCCTTGACAATTGATTTTGAATAACGGACTGAAACGCCGGAAACCTGTATTTATGTGGGTTTCCGGCGTTTGTTTTATCGAATGGCTCTAGTTTTGCTCTATTTGGAGAGAAAAGGTTTTTTCATCAGTTTTTTATGAGATAATTATTATATCTGATATTGATGTAGAGAAAACTTGCTTATGGAATGGATAAGAAGTTGAAAGTATTTTTAAACGACAAGATAATCCATTGAAAAATAGCGTGTTCGATGTTAAAATTTCATTGCAATATTAGAACTGATTTTGAATTAAGTCAGCCAGACAAACTTGAATTTGTCGAAGATATAAAAAATAAGTAAAAGAGGATTTAGTGCCATTGGCTTTCAGCTCCTTTTCTCTGTTTGCTTTGTTGATGTGGGTACGAGAAATTGCGATAATCGTTGAAATCCACTCCGTCACCGATCTGAACATCTTCAAAAACAGCATACGATTTAATCGTTGCATTTTCACTGTTCGGAATATTCGTAACTATGTTTCCATTCGGAAGAACTCCGCACAGTTCCGAATAACTGCCGAAATAGTGTTCCGTTTCATAAGCCGGATCATCAACTCTTGATGGATTGAAAATGTGAATCAGTGCCGGAACGCACATAATTACCAACGCCAGACACGCAGCAAGGGATGTCCACTTTGCCCATGTCCGATTTGCCTTTTTCTTCTGCGGTATATCCGGTGCGGCATCCAAGATAAGTTGCGGATCAATGTCCCGCATAGCTCGAAATACATTTTCGCTTGTCATAGTTCAAAACCCTCCTTGTTCAAGAAATTTTTCAGTTTCTTTCTTGTGCGAAGCATGAGCATTGCCACATTACTCTCTTTCATAGAGTAATCATTTGCAATCTCGGAAATAGGGCTGACATACCAATATCGACGAATAAAGATATTCCTCGTTTTTTCCGGCAACGACCAGAGAAAACGATTTAAGGCGTCCCTCAAGGCTACACTTTCTCCAATGTCTTTATCGTTGCGGTCAGGGATGCACTCGGATAGTTCGTCAAGCACCAACGGCAATTCACCGCCGCCACGCTTTTTCGCATTTCTTTCATCATAACGGTCTAATGCAAGATGACTGCTGATCTTTCCGACATACGCTTTCAGCGGATCAGGGCGTTTCGGTGGTACTGTGTCCCATGTTTTGAGATAGGTGTCGTTTACGACCTCTTTTGCATCCTCATCATCGGTTAAAATCTGATATGCGATATAATGGCAATATCGTCCGTATTTCTTTTCTGTTTCTGCAATCGCATTTTCGGAGCGCTCCCAATATAAATCTACGATTTGCTTATCTTCCATGCTCCACACTCCTTTTCTGTGGTTTGAAGGTCCTTCACCCTAATAAACGGAAAACACGCAGTCCACATCACTCAGCAAA
>CAZCQZ010000026.1:0-28033 GCA_964500965.1 uncultured Eubacteriales bacterium
TCAAGAACAACGTCTACGCCGATTTCTTTCCAGGGAAGATTTGCAGGGTCTTTCTCTGCAAGGATTTCGATTCTGGTACCGTCAACGGTGATGGAAGTCTCGTCACTCTCAACAGGCAGATTGTACTTGCCCTGAGCGGTGTCGTACTTGAGAAGATGTGCGAGCATCTTGGGGCTGGTGAGGTCGTTGATAGCAACGATTTCATAACCCTCGGCTCTGAACATCTGACGGAATGCGAGACGGCCGATACGACCGAAGCCATTGATTGCAACTCTTACTGACATTTTAATTAACCTCCGTTAATAAAATTTGTTTTTACCAACCAGTATTTTATAATATAATTGCAGATTTTTCAAGCCCTTTAATAAACTTTGACATACTTTGGACAAACTTCTCAACTTAGGCTAAAAGGGACAGCCTCAAAAGCGCAAATTTGTTAGATATTCCTAACGCAGAAGCCTGCACTTTGCCGCACTCACTCGGCTGCTTTGCCGTCCTTAATAAAGAGTTTGAAAAGCATGGGCCAGAGAACCGTTGCCCAGACAATGATTGCCGCGTAACGAACGGTATCTATAACAAGGTTATCGCCCAGAAGCTTCATGCCGGACTTAATTGCCACCAGCACGCCTACGCCGACAACGACCTTGATAACATGCATGTACCACTTGCCGAGCCGCGGATTGAATTTGACAAAATTGCTTTCGATGTAATAGCCTATGGCAAAGCCGAAGCCGACACCTGCGGACTTGCAGCAATCGGAAGCGTATTCATAGCCTACAGTGCCGTTTTCGTAAAGCACCAGCGAATAGATAATAAGTGCCACGGACAGCAGAGCAAAGCCTGCCGAGGTTGCGATACAGCGCACCTTGCCGTCGGTTCCGGGCTTCACAAGCAGTACCACCGCAACAACGGATATTGCGGCAACAAGAGCGGCAACGGAAACATCGGCAGGGGTATGTACCCCCAGATACATTCTCGAAAAGCCTACCGCAAAGGGTATGAAGAAGAACAGCACACGAAGCCATGCGTTTTTCACCGAAACACCCAAAGTCCACCAGAGAGACACCGCACTCTGAGTGTGACCGCTGGGGAATGAATAGCTTGTAGCGTGCGCTTTTGCGGCTTCAACCGCTTCAAAGGACGGGTCACGCACCCACGGACGGTCAATACGACAGGTGATTTTCAAGCCCTGAGTGAAAACGGACGAGAGCAAAAACGCAAAGCCCATACGGTACGCAAGCTTTTTGTCAAGACACCAGAAAATTATGCAGAGCACCAGAAACAGCACAACCTCCTCACCGAGCTTTGTTATCAGAAGAAAAAGCTCATTGAGAAACGGCGTTCTTATCTCCGCAAGCGAATGTAAAAATTCCATTGTGAACCCTCCGATTCTTTTTTTACATTGTATCACATAGCCTTTGATTTTTCCACAGGTTTTTATTCTATTCCCCCGTAAAATTTCTTTCGATAAAGCTCTTTGCTCTGAAGCCCAGCATAAAAAACGTTCCGTCCGCTTTAAGCAATGTGATTCGGAGATTATCGCGCTCTGCCGATGAAAGCGAAATTTCGTCTTTTTTAAAAGCGTAACAGCCCAAATCGTTTTCAGAACGGAAAAATCCGTGCTTCAAATTTACCGTTATCCTCAGTTCATTATCCGCAACAAATATGCAGACGTCGTGATTTGAAAATTTTTTATCACTTGATTCATAGCACTTTGTCACAAGGCACGGCTCACACAGCCTGTAATATTCGCGCAGATGCTCGCAGGCTTCACTGAGCATCTCCTTTTTTATATTGTAGTTCGGCGTTTCGGTTTTTCCGGAGATTGCCAGAGCTATAATCGCGGCTATAATCAAAGACACAATTACACCGGCAAAACCGAAAATGCCTTTTCCGATATATTGAAGCACCGTTTCAAAAGAATTTCCGGCTTCCGGAATCAATTCGAGAATCGAAAACCACAGTCCGCTGAGAACAATACCGCCGGCAAAAAACACAATGAGAGCTACTGCGTTTAACACTTTTTCTTTGCGCACAAACCTTTTTTCCTTTTTCGCAAGCTCGGCATACCGCGCTTTAAGAGCGACATTTTCCGTTGTTTTCGTTCCGTTGTATTTAAAATATCGCATATTATCACTTCCGATTAAATTCACCTGTCACGGTAATAGTATATAAGGTCAACGGGCTTGTTCAAGCCCTCGTGCCATATGCATTTACGCCGCAAGCCCTCTCTGACAAATCCAAGCTTTTCAAGCAGCTTTGCCGAGGGTATATTTTCCTCAAGAACGCCTGCAACTATCAGCTCTGTGTGCAAATCCTCGCACAGAAGCTTTATTATCGCCGTGAGAGCTTCAAAAGCGTAGCCACGGCGTCGGTATGACGGGCTTACGGCGTAGCCTATCTCCTTTGTTTCAACCGCTCGTGAATCGTCGTCAAAAATATGGACAGTGCCTATGACCTTGCCGCTCTCACGCAATACAAGCACATATTGCCCGGCTCTTTCCGCAAACAGCTCCATTAGCTGTGCAAATTCCTCATTCATTTCCGATACGGGCTTACAGCAATCCATGTAGCTGCCCTGTTCATCGGAAACAAGCTCAAGACAATCCACGCTGTCCTCCGGTCTGAATCGCCGCACTGTAAGCCGCTCGGTTTCCAACACCAGATTCGGCAAAAGCAGTTTTCCGACACAGTAGGCAAGGAAGCTTTCGTATTCGTCCTCGGAAATCAAAGTCGTATTCACGGTGATGAGCTTTTTTCCGTCGGTATCGGCTACCGAACACCTGGGCAATGAGGGGCTTTCTTCCCGATTGATGCTTACATCAAGCCCAAATCCACTGCACAGGTCAATATACTTTCTGTTTGTTTTCTCAATAGCTTCAAAATTTTTCACAATATTTAACCGTCCTTTATACAGTGGCTTTCCGAAACATCACCGTCTGTTCTTTCATTGATATTTTGTAAACCTCAAAGCCGTATTCCGTCAGCTCCTTTTTGAATTAAAAAAAGGAGCGGTCTAAGGGCATGCCTGCAATATTTTCAATTTCCGCCCAATGCTCCCTCGTCATAACATTCGTGTGCCCTGTGCGAACCTCGTTCATCAGCGGAACGGGAACATCGTTGCAGGTGTGATGATAAACAAAGCCCGCTTTTTTCTGCACTCTTTTGGATTTGTTATTTCCGTCATAGTAACCGCACCAAACGGTTGTCATGCCTATATCGGCAAACGCGTGGCGAAGCATTTCCCTTACCGCTTCGGTCATATATCCTCTGCCCCAGAACGGCTTGCCCAGCCAGTATCCCAGCTCACATTCATCGTCCCTGTCGGTCATATCCGTATGTCCCTTGAGCCTTAATTCAATGCAGCCGATTGCGATGTCATTTTCCTTTTCGCAGATTGCATAGCACTCTTTGCCGTTAAGTACATTGCGAATTATATCAAGACTTTCCTCTGCCGACCTGTGAGGCTGCCACCCGGCAATCGGACCGACGGCAGGGTCTTTTGCATATTCAAACAGGCTTTCCGCGTCTGCTTCTGTCCATTTCCTCAATATCAGTCTTTCCGTTTGCAGCATTTTACCGTTCCTTTCTGCCGAATATGCGTCTTTTCCTGCGGATTCCTTTGCGTTTTTCCGCCGGTATCGGTTTAGGCAAATCTTTATCCAACACCCACGACAATTCTATGCCACATACCGAAAAAGTAAAATAATCTCCCTTTTGACTGTTCGGAGATACGAAACCGTCTGTAACGATAATATTCAAAGGCAAGCTGTCACAAATTTCGATTTCCCGGTCGTCTGTTTCGGAAATCCTGCCGCAGACAGTGTAATCAATGTTAATATAATCCAAACGGTCATCTAATTCAACCGAAAGAATCTCGTCCGGCTTGGAGATTTCAATTCCAAACTCCGACAAAAATTCCTCCAGCTTCGGAAATTTCCCGTTTATCTGCGCATAATAATTTTTACAGCTATCACATTCGCAAAGAAGATGCGTTTTGTAATAATTTGCGGTTTCTTCAACATCAACCTCAAATACATATCCGTTTTTACAAATGGCAGTCATACAAATCCTCCTTGATAACGAAGTCGCTATAGTCGTTTGTCCTTTTATGATTCCCGAAATCTAAATTATATCAATTCGGAAAATCGAGTATCCAATCTGCAATATCAATGACTTTGATTTCCTCATACCGACACTTGTCATGTATGCTTCGGTAATCCTCTCCGGCTCGTCCATGCTCGTCTCCACGTGGCACATCCGGATACGCTGAATTTCTTCGCTGTTTTTAGGTTCAGGGGAACATATCCACAGCCTTTTTCACACTTTTGCTGTTTGTGGGAATATGTCTATTAAACTGAAGTTTTCGTGTGCTTAACTCATTTCTCTTTTATTTTCTTCCATTCTTCACGTGTAATTGCATAGGCATAAGAAACGGTATTTTTCGGATCGGGGTATTCTTTTACTTTTTTCATTCCATTCGCTAAAGCAGTAGAATAAGAGCCTATGTTCGTGTATTTCATGTACGAATAGATTGTGTCGTATTGCGTATTAAGGAATACCCAATCCCGTACTGCCTTTGCCGCCTCTTTCGCAAATCCTTTTCTCCAATGCTTTTTATGAATATGATAACCTATCTCCGGAAGCATTTCTCCGTCAATATTCTGTATAGTAACACCGCAATCTCCTATAAACTCTCCCGTTTCTTTCAACACAACTGCCCAAAGCCCAAAACCATACTTCTTATAATTATCCAAATTCCAACTAATCCAATTCCTTGTTTTATCTTCATCAAAAGGTGCAGGATAATGTTGCATAGTTTCTGCATCGGATACTATCTCAAAAAGTGCGTCAAAGTCTTCTGTAACGTATTCTCTTAAAATAAGTCTGTCTGTTTCAAGTATCATTTTACTCATTCTAAATAATATCCCTCATTTCATGCTAAGCAGCACATCTGTATTGACATTGCCACCTTTTCCGAGTTTAGCAACAGATGTAGCACTGATACCACTCATCTCACGCAAGGTCTTTTTATTTATTCCTCGGTCTATTAATAATTTCCACAATTTATTGTAGCTAAAACGCATTCGCTTTACCTCCATATTTTGACCCCATTTTCATTCTTATGCTCACACACGAATATCTGTAATCTCCGTTTTTTCGAGGTGCAAACTTCTCTGCGGATTATTATATCACAAAATTGTGCAAAAGTCTATAAAGTTTTGCGAACGCAAACTTAAATTCGCTTGTGCGATTTGAGTTTTGCGTATTAATCTTTTCAAGCTAAAAACGGATATCCAAAAAAATTCGAGAGTCAGAAGAATACCTCCAACCCCCGGATTCCTTATGATTTCGAGTCTATCAGTATTCACTTGTTTATAAGTATTTCTTGAAGGCATTTTTCATCTTCAAGGCAACGTCCATCGCCCAATCGAACTGTTCAGACCACTTATCCTTATTATCAAAATCTGCCGGATGAGATATAAGGATTCTGCTGGCTTTCTTGTCCGGCAATTCTCTCCAGTCAAGCTTCATATCCATATCCGTTTCAATTTCCGTCTTATGGGAATGAAACTTATGGAACAGTTCTTTATCATCGGAAATATACCATTCTACAACAATCTGGTTATCCTTGCGAATCTGATTGATGCTGATATGACAAGCGGAGGAACCCACGCTCATAGTCATCCAATGGTCTGTACTTGCCTTTCTCTTATTGAACTGCTTTGCAAATGCGTGATTTTGGAAAGCATAATCATTGAAAGCAACCCAATAGTCATATCTCGCTTGCAGCGTAGGGGAATTACTGGTGTTACGCTTGATTTCCTTTGTCCAGTCATTCGGCTTTTCTACCACTTCAAACTTAACGGCAATATCAGAACTGCCGATTTGATACAGTTTAATTTCCACCAGGAAGAAAGCAATATTCTCATCAGTGTGGTTATTCAGCCACTCAATTGCAGAACGATGTTCTTCTCTTGCTCTCTTAACAACCCAAATTACAATATCGGCAGATTTGCCGGATGCGTATGTAATCAATTTACCAAGGTGGTCATGATTCGTATCTTCAAGCTGATTCTCGATGATGATTTTTCTGTCCGTTCCGGTTTCAGTTGCATAAATGTCTACATTGAAATCTCCAACGCTGGACTCAGTTTCATCAACGGTAATCTCCAAACCAACAGCATCCGCCAACAATGCAAGATTATCCTCTTCTGCAAGCCAAGGAGTAAAGTCCAATGCTTCATGTGGCCAAACCTTTCTCAAGTCTTTTATTTCTTTCAGTTTTCCTAAATTAATCATCTCTATTCCTCCTTGCCGTGCAATTAACTATTCTATCAACTCAACAATAAGCAAAATCATCTTGTCAACTCGACCTTGACCATTTTCATCCTGTCAACTCAACCCCTTAATTTTCATTGAAAACAAAGGGTATAAGCAAGTATTTCCGAGAGTCGGAAGAATACCTCCAACTCTCGGAAATGCCTTATTTTCAAGCCTTTTTCGGTATTCAGTTCTGTACTTTTGTCATCAACACTACGCACTCCACATGGGCTGTTCTGGGGAACATATCAACAGCGGTGAGCTTTCGGGGCATATATCCGCGCTCCACGAAAAGCTTCATATCCCGTGCAAGGGTTGCGGGATCGCAGGAGACGTAGACAACACGTTTCGGCTTCATATCACTGACGGTATTTATAAGCGAAACGTCACAGCCCTTTCTCGGTGGGTCGAGGACAACCACATCAGGCACAACACCCTCATCGCTGAGCCGCGCGGCGGCAACAGCGGCATCGCCCTCGATAAAACGCGCGTTTTCAATACCGTTCGCCTGTGCGTTTTCCCACGCATCACTGACAGCCTCCGGCACAACCTCCGCGCCGATTATCTGCTTTGCATATCTTGCCATAGTCAGCCCTATGGTGCCTGCGCCGCAATACATATCAAGCACCGTTTCACTGCCGGTAAGACCGGCATATTCGGCGGCTTTTTCGTAAAGCTTTTGCGCCTGCACGGGATTTACCTGCAAAAACGAAAGGGGCGAAATGCGAAAATCTACGCCGCAAAGCCGCTCGGTTATGTACTCTTTCCCCCACACAACGCGGCATTTTCTGCCTGTAATCACGTTCGTTTTTTCCGTGTTTCGGTTAATAACTATGCCGCTTATCCTGTCACTTGCCTCGCGAAGCATCTGTACCAGAAGCTCCTCATGGTGCAGACCGTTGCCGTTTACGACAACGCACACCATTATTTCGCCTGTCAGTGCCGACGAGCGCAGATACAAATGCCGCACTCTGCCTTTGTGGGCAGTTTCATCGTAAATTTCCGTTTTCGTCTCATCGACGAAACGTTTAAACGCCGCTTCGATTGCCGCAAATTCCGCCGGCTGAAGCAGACAGTCGGTACATTCAATCAACCTGTGACTGTGCGCGGCAAAAAATCCCAGTTGCAGTTTACCGCAGCCGTCGGCACGGCAGGGAAGCTGCGCCTTATTCCTGTAGCGGTCGGGATTTTCCGCGCCGATAATTCCCTCACACTCTATATCAAGACCGCCTATTCTGCGAACGGCATCATTTACGCGCTGCTTCTTTATGCGCAATTCCTCGGCATATGAAATGTGGCGAAAAACACAGCCGCCGCAACGCTTGTATTGAGGGCAGTCCGGCTCGATTCGGGATTCGGAAGCGGTCAAAACTCTGTCACACTTGCCGAAGCAGAAGCTTTTTCCCGTTTTTACAACCGTGCATTCAATTACATCTCCAACGGCGGTCATGGGCACAAAAACTGCCATGCCCTCATATTTTCCCACGCCGCTCCCCTCTGCGGTCATGCCTGTTATTTCAAGCTTTATCTTCTGATTTTTCTTTAAAACAGTCCCGTTGTTTTTCATAATACCCTCCGAAGTTCGTTTCTCTGAATAATATTAGCATGCCGTACCGTATTCGTCAAATTATTGTTGTTTACAACATAAAATTCCCCGAACGGAAAGCACTTTCCGTTCGGGGAATATAATCGGTTAAATTACTCGGAGAAACCGGACTTTACAAGGTTAACAAGTGCCTCAACAGCTTCAACCTCATCGGTTCCGTCTGCGATAATTCTAATATCGGCACCGCCGACAATACCGAGAGACAAAACGCCCAGCAGTGACTTCGCATTTACGCGGCGCTCCTCTTTTTCGACCCAGATAGTGCTCTTAAATTCGTTGGCTTTCTGAATAAAGAAAGTTGCGGGACGAGCATGAAGTCCGACCTGATTCTGAACAGTAACCTCAAGAACGTACATTGATGAAACCTCCTGAAAATTCAAACCGTATATCGCCGCAGGCGTTTTCAACGGTTTTTTTAGTTTTTATCAATATTGCACCAAAGCGGTGGCTTGAATTGTTAATATTATAAGCCCAAAAAGCTTGTTCGTCAACGCGAAACGTCAAAATTCGTTTCCATACACAAAGGGTTAAACGTTATGCAGTCGGACGATTGTGCAATTTGTTACGCAAAACAAACTTTATTTCCATTCCTTTCAAAAACAGAACGTCAAATGCGCCGCAACGCACTAATTCGCTAAAGTTTTTGGACAATTTGCACATGAATTGTGTGCCGCTTTTTCATGATTTCAAAGAATTGTAAATGCCTTGCAGAGCAACCGGTTGCGCTCCTCCGGCAATTTTTTGAAACAAATCAGTTCTTTTTGGCTATTTCGATGTCAACACCGTTCTCGGCAAGCGTATCAAGGTCGTTTTTTGTCAATTCTGCACAATTCAACAAATCCGGTCTTTTTTGAGCAGTTTGCATAATCGACTGTTCTCTACGCCATTTTTCAATGTTTGCATCGTGACCTGACAGCAGAACATCGGGAACGGCTTTACCGCGCCATACCGGAGGACGGGTGTACTGGGGGTACTCCAGCAAACCGTTCATGTGGCTTTCGTCCTCGTAACACCCCTTTTCGCTGAGCACTCCGGGAAGCAGACGAGCCACCGCATCGGTTACAATAAGCGCAGGAAGCTCTCCGCCTGTCAAAACGTAATCTCCCACCGAAATTTCCATATCCACAAGCTCCTCCAGCAAACGCTCGTCGATACCCTCATAATGCCCACAAAGCAGGCAAATATTCTCACATTTGCTGAGTTTAAGAGCAGTTTGCTGGTCAAAAACCTTTCCTTTCGGGCTCATATAAATAAAAACCGGGCGCGATGATGTGCGGCGGCAAACCGCTTCAAAACAGGCGGCAATCGGTTCGGCACTCATGAGCATTCCCAGTCCGCCGCCGTAAGGATAATCGTCCACACGGCGGTGCTTGTTTTCACAGTAATCCCGAATATTGTGTGCGAACACCTCAACCATGCCGTTTTTCCGCGCTCTGCCGATAATGCTCATGTCCAGAACGCTCTCGCACATTTCCGGAAAAAGTGTCAAAATGTCAATCCGCATCGCCGAACAGACCTTTCATCACGGTAATGTAAACTACGCCCTCTTTCGGCAAAACACGGCGCACAACAGGGTCGATACAAGGAATAAGATACTCGTTTCCGTCCTTGTGTGCAACATGCCATATGTCATTTGCCGGTGCGCTCGTGACATCACATATTTCTCCGTATTCCTCGCCGCTTTCGTTGTCGATAACCTTTAAGCCTATCAAATCCTGAATAAAAAACGTATCTTCCGGGAGATTGGCGTCATCGCGGTTCATCCAGAGAATTTTCCCTCGCATAAGCTCGGCGGCTTCTATGGTGTCAACGCCCTCAAGGGTTACGAGGGTTATATTTTTGTGCACACGGGAAGCTTTCACTTTGATTGCGGTCTTTCCGCCGTCAAGATACAACGTTTTAAATTTTGTCAAAAACCGAGGACTGTCCGCCCACGGCTCAACCCTCATCTCACCTTTAATTCCGTGTGTTCCGACAATTTTTCCTATTTCCAAAAACTGCTTCACTGCCGCTCCTCCTCCGATTCAACGGTTTCTTCTGAGGACGCCCCGTCACCCTCATCGTCCTTATTTTCCGGAGCTGCAAGCGCCGCATACAAGACCAGCATACTGCCTACGCCGATTAAAAAATATCCCGGAATTTGGAGCAGAACACTGTTTGCTATCTGAGTTTTAAAAACCGAGTTGTAAATCAGGGAAAGAACAATAAAAGCCGCTCCTACCGCGATTCCTTTCCAGCCTTTAAGCCAATTGAGCATAAAATCGCCTCCGATTTCATAGTTTTTGATAAATCTTCATATATTTTCAGCATTTAATTGCATGATATTTCCTGCAATTTCATGACTTTTCACGAGTAAAAAGGGGAGTTGCATGAATGCCAATTCCAAAAAAACATGGAACAGACATTAAAACAGCAACTCCCTTGCTTATAGGTCAGAGTATTTCAACGTTGACCTTTTTGTTCTGCTTTGTCGCGGCGGAGCGCATAACGGTGCGGATTGCTTTGGCAATTCGACCCTGCTTGCCGATAACTCGACCCTTATCCTCGGCATCTACGGTGAGAGTGAGAACGATAGTACCGTCCTCGGTAGGCTCTGCCTCCTCGACAACGACAGCCTCAGGCTTTGATACCAGCTTCTGTGCGACAGCAATAAGCAAATCTTTCATGTCTTTGAGAATCCTTTCTGCAAGCGATTAAAGGATGCCTTCCTTCTTGAGCAGAGCCTTGACGGTATCGGTAGGCTGAGCTCCGTTAGCTATCCATGCCTTCGCCTTGTCTGCATCAATCTTGACCTCAGAGGGCTGCTTGAGGGGATTGTAGGTACCGATTTCCTCAATAAAACGACCGTCTCTGGGGTATCTGGAATCTGCAACAACAACACGGTAGAAGGGAGCCTTCTTTGCACCCATGCGGCGCAGTCTGATTTTTACTGCCATAGTTATTTCACCTCCGATAACAGAATACAATATATTTCTTCGGAGCGCGTTTTGCGCTTTAATAACTCCGTTGAAAACTAATCCTTAAACTGTGAAAGCAGAGACGGGTCATCTACTCCCATCTGGCGCATCATTTTCGCGGCATTTCTCATGGCGCGCTTGTCATTTTTTCCGCCGCCGAACTGACGCATCATTTTCTGCATCATTTCAAGCTGCTTGATGAGCTTGTTAAGCTCGGAAACCTCCTGCCCTGCACCTGCCGCAATACGGCGTTTTCTGCTGGCGTTTAAAAGCTCCGGCTTTTCGCGTTCACGGGGAGTCATGGACTTTATAAGAGCCATGGTTCTGTCAAGCTGACGGTCATCAATATCAACGCCCTCAAGCTTCTTTTCCATGCCGGGAAGCATTCCCAGAATCTGCTTCATCGGTCCCATTTTACGCACCTGCTCAAACTGAGAAAGCAGGTCGTTGAAATTGAAAGTATTTTTTCTGAGCTTTTCTTCAAGCTCGGCAGCGGCTTTCTCGTCAATCTGCTGTTCGGCGCGCTCAATAAGACTGAGAACGTCGCCCATGCCGAGAATACGGCTTGCCATACGATCCGGGTGAAACGGCTCAATATCGCCCAGCTTTTCACCTGTACCGACGAATTTTATGGGCTTGCCGGTAACATGGCGCACGGAAAGAGCCGCACCGCCACGGGTATCGCCGTCAAGCTTTGTCAGCATAACGCTGTCAATTCCGAGTGCATCGTTAAAGCTCTGAGCGACGTTGACCGCGTCCTGACCGGTCATGGAGTCGATAACAAGCATGATTTCGTGGGGCATGACCTTTGCCTTGATGTTTTTAAGCTCATCCATCAGCGTTTCGTCAATATGCAGACGACCGGCCGTATCGAGAATAACCACATCATTACCGTAGGTTTTGGCGTGAGCCACAGCAGCCTCGGCAATTTTAACCGGGTCGCCCTGACCCATTTCAAAAACGGGCACGTTGGCTTTACTGCCCACTACTTTTAACTGCTCAATAGCCGCCGGACGGTAAACGTCACAGGCGACGAGCAACGGTCTGTGACCCTGACCCTTGAGCATAAGTCCCAGCTTGCCGGAATGAGTGGTTTTACCTGCACCCTGCAAGCCGCACATCATAATAATCATGGGCGGACGGTTGGGCTGGTTGAGACGGGCGGTAGAGCCGCCCATGAGAGCCGTAAGCTCCTCGTTAACTATCTTAATAACGTGCTGAACCGGCGTGAGGGATTCGAGAACCTCCGCACCAACGCATTTTTCGCTGACTGAAGCGGTAAATTCCTTTGCGACCTTATAGTTAACATCAGCTTCAAGAAGTGCCATTCGCACTTCTCTCATCGCTTCCTTGACATCACTTTCGGTAAGCTTGCCCTTGGCACGTAGCTTTTTAAATGCGTTGCCGAGCTTTTCGCTCAATCCTTCAAAAGCCATTTATTTCACCTCAGGAATCCTCTTTGAGTTTGTTTGCCGTGCCGATAATGGCATCGGTGTGTGCCGAAATTTCGCGTGACATAAAGGAACGCCTGTTAATATCGGCAATGGCGGCGGCAGAAGCGGAAATTTCTTCAAGCCCCTGCTTCAGAGCCTTAAAACGCGCCACAAGCCCCAGCTTTTCTTCCATGTTGAGCAGCTTGTTTTCGGCTCGTTTAATAGTGTCGCGCACGCCCTGACGAGTGATAGTATCGCGCTTTTCGGAAGCTTCGCCGTATTCGCGGCTGAATCTGCGTGACTGCGCGATATTTTCGGCAATCTCACCCAGTGACAAATCGTCATTATAATAATAATCCAGCGCATCCATTTCCTTTTCGGTAAGCATTTCGCCGTAAAAATCCATTAAAATGGTTATATCGGGATTGACCGCCATTCCTTTTTTCACTCCCTTGTGTAAAGTAAATCGTCTTTACAACAGTGGGATTATACTACAAATATGCAGCTTTGTCAATAGCAAAAAACAACGTCATAAACGGATAAGGGTAAACCGAAAAGAAGCACGGATATATTTTGATTTTCAAATTCCGATTTATCAATAGGTTAATCCAAAATGATAAATCTAAGCTATAGGGAAAACAATCCCTCAGTCAAAACCGTAGGTTTTGATAATCAAAGCTTTGCTTTTGATATGCTCCCAATTTACACAAGGGAGCCGGTTTGAAAATTTTCAGTTGAACGATAAATTCTGATTTATCGACAAGCCTAAGTCCTCTTGTGTAATAGAGTAAATTTTTACAACAAACCAAAGTCCCCCTTGTGTAAAGGGGGAAGAAGATTGCGTGATTTATCCGCAATCTTCAAGGGGGATTGTCAGAATTTATCAATAAGCTAAGCCAAAATGATAAAGCTAAGTTATAGGAAAGGCAATCCCTCAGTCAAAACCGCAGGTTTTGATATGCTCCCAATTTACACAAGGGAGCCTTGATAACTGATAATTTTCAACTAACCGATAAATTTTGATTTATCAAGTTGACTATATCAGATGATTATGCTTATTTTCAAACAAAAAGCACGATGGTATTGTATCAAAACCATCGCGCTTTTCTGGTGCCGGTGGTGGGACTCGAACCCACACGGATTTCTCCACACGATTTTGAGTCGCGGTCGTCTGCCAATTCCGACACACCGGCAAATATTCAAGTGTAAGTTATTATAACTCAACACTCGGATAAAATCAAGTATTATTTACAGCCGACCTGAATTTCAAACGATAAAAGCAAATTAAGGCTGTCCGCCTATTCTTCGCACGGCTCGACACATTTTTGATGAATCCAGCGCACCTTGCCCATATACATAACGCTGTACCATTTCCCGATTTTATCGACAACCTCAAGCTTTTTGCCCTTTGAGACATAGGCTACCATATCGGAATCGGCACTGTTTGAGCTTCTTATTACGGCGGATTTCACGGTAACTACAACGTACTGCTTCCGTACATCTTCCTTTGACGGATAAACGGTATCGTCCGTCGGAGCGTCAGACGGCTGTGCATCTGTTTCCGTTATCTCCGGCGGCAAAACGTCCGGCAAATCGGTGTTGTCCGAATCGCCCTGCGACACGGCTTCCCGAACCACAGGCTCACTTAAATATTCCGACTTACCCAGCCATGATGTGCCTGCGACAATTGCGACAACGGCAATGACCGCGCATATAATCAACGTAACTACCGAATCCCATGTCAATGTCTTAATCCTGTTGTTCATACCGCACCTCCGTTTCCGGCTTCTTGCCTGTTGCAAAGTACAGCGAAACGCCCACTATGCAAAGCAGAAGCATGCATATACTCATGACGGTATAATTGCGGACGTAAATTTCACTTGTCAACCGCAGCTCCATATAGAACGCTACCCCGAAAAGTGCAAGGCACAACGCCCACAACGCCGCCATAATTTTCCTGAATCCGAATTTTTTCACCGCTCGTACGCTGAACACCGTCAGCACTGCCGCCACCAACACGGCGCTGACCACCTGAGAAACACGCACAAAGCCCAACGATATAAAATACAGCGAATCCACCCTCAGACTTTCCAGCACGCATTGGGCGCAGCCGTACATAAGCGCAAGCAGCAGGGCTATATCGCCCCGGTGAAGCCTGCCGCTCCCGTCAAGAATATATGCCCTCACAAACAGCATTGTCAAAAAAACAAATATCAAACCGGCAACGACCGCTTCAAAAAAGAACACTGCCATACACCACTGCCCCTGAGCACTGTCGTAAACGGCAAAGGGGAATTTCAGGAATCGGCTGTTTTCCACGACCTTACCTCTGTCCTGCGAAGAAAACCACGCCGCAAGTCTGCCAATGCATATTCCCAGAGCTGCCGCAGGTGCGGCGGCGTCAAGCATTTCCGGCAGACTTTTAAATCGACCGACCGCATTGACAATAACAATAGCGGTAATCACTCCCACCGCCGCGCCGTAAAGACAGTATCCGCCGTCCGAAGCCTTTTTTACAATATCCGCCGCAGAATCGTACTGCTCCTGGCGAAAAAACCAGTAGACCGCACGTGCGCTCAGCACTCCCATGGGTATGGAGAGAGCTGCAACCCATGCCGCGCCGGTATAATTGCATTTTTGAAACGTGCGCAGCAGAAAAAACACAAACACTGCCGCGGCAATTGCGCCAACCATCACAACGGCATACCAGTATATCTGCTCCGTGCCGTTAAAAACAGCCACCTTATCCATAAAGCTTTCACTCCTCACCGTCCGGGACAGCGGTTGCAAAATATATAATATCGCTGACCTCACGCATACCGCCGTAAGCTACCTTGTTGTACACCTTGTCATTAAACATCAGAGTGGCGGTCTGTCCGCCGTCAAGTATATATGCTGTTTCACAGCCCTTTGCCGCCATTTGCTCGCCAAGCTCGATAATGGTTATGCCCTTTGATTCGCCCGAACGACCGTCAACGGTACACATAAGATAATGAAGCTCACCTATCTGACCGATAGCCGCTCTCGGCTCAATAGTCCACGGCTCGCCAAGTCCGTAGTAGCCTATTTCTTTTTGAGTGAGAGCCTTCCCGTTTTTAACAACTGTCGGTCCGAAAGAAAGGGAGAAAACTATATCATATTCATCAAGTATTCCGCTTTCCTTGAGAATATTTTCGTTTGAATCCTTGCCCTTTATCGTATGGAAATTGCCGTCGGAATCCACCAGCAAAATGTCAAGGAATCTCGCCTTGTTGCGGTATAGCTTTCTGTTGTGGATAACAACGCCGTAATTTCTGTATTTGCAGAAATCCGCCGTCATTGCCACAACGGCATTTTTGCTTTTGGCAATAGTCAGAGGCTTATATCTGTTTGAAGAATAGAAATCATCATCGGCAAAAGCATGGCGCAACTGTGACGGGTGCGCTACAGTTACCTCGGCAAAGTTATACACCGATTCATCGTGGTATTCTTTCCACACCTCAGCTTTGATAGTTTCGTCTTCATATACGCTTATTTTTGAGCTTTTGTAGGTTCCTCTGCCATCGTCCTCCATAGTGCCGAAGCAGTCACCGTTCGGCTTCGGTGCGCTCTCATCGGATATGGGCAGCACATATACCTTGGGCATATTGAATATACCGTCAAGAGCATCGCTCTCGATTCTCGAAACCGCCGCTTCAAACTGCGCGCCGCCGTTGCCGTCGATTTTCGTTGTCTGCTCCGCGCCGTTCAGCTTTGCGGGCGATGACAGCAAATAAACGCACAGCACCAGCTCTGCCGCTACCGCAAGCATGGCGAAAACGTTAAGCAGTATTTTTACGACAGGCAAAATTCCGCTTTGTGTGTCTTTTACTCTTTTCAGCTCAGCTTTCATTTTTACAGACCCCGTTTATCAATCAATTCCGGCGATTGCTTTCAGCAGCTCCGCAGGAAGCTCTATACGCCACTTTTCTCCGTCAAATTCAAGATTGATTTCAAAGCTTTTTGTCACAAGATATTCCGAAATATCCTCGCCTATAGAGGCAAACGCTTCATCAAGAATTTGCAGTGCCGCCTCCTCGTCCACCGTTTCGCCGGCATAGGACATGCTGTACGCAATGTCCTGAGAATACTCCGCAAGCTTCGGAGTTATTTTTTCGATGCTGAAGAAGGTAAAATTTACCGTCTGAATCGCCGTTTTCGATTCAACGGAGCATTCACCGTCAAGGCTGTAGCCATAGCTTGCCGTAAGAAGGGAATAAAGCCGCGAATAAACCGCATCACCGCCGCTGACCGTCTCAAAGCCCAGAGAAGAATAATTCGATGTATAAGACGCCGCAAGGTCAAAATCGTTGCTTTCCACCGCATCGAAAAACGCCGTCACGGTAAGCTTCGGGTCCGGCATTCGGGATAGTGTCCTCGGTTCACCCTCCGTCAGCGGAGCCAGCTTCACCACCGCTGTTATGCAAGAGGCGACAAATGCCGCCGCAAACAGAAAAACCGTCACGGATTTTATAATTCGCATGGTACGATTATTTCGTTCCGAGTCCATTTTATCAGGTGTCCTTTCCGATATTTTTCCTGATTTCATCATAGTTTAACGCCTGTTTTGTGTCAAGTTTTATTTTTGTAATAATTGACAGATTAACCGATGAATGCTATTCTTATTTCAAGAAGCAAGTTTTGGGAAGTGTTTAAAATGGGCGATAAATTTAATGCCGCTGTGCTGATTCCGGCGTATCAGCCGGACGAAAAGCTGACGGATTATGCGGAAAGGCTTATTAAGTGCGGCTTTGAGCGTATTATTGTAATAAATGACGGCAGCAGTGAGAACTGTGCAGACATTTTTGAAAGGGTCGGCTCTCATGCCGAATGCACCGTTCTGACCCATGAGGTCAACAGGGGCAAAGGCTGTGCTCTGAAAACCGGTATAAGCTGGTTTATTGAAAACTGTCCGGATATGAGCGGCATTATTACCGCCGATGCGGACGGTCAGCACAGAGCCGAGGACGCCGTTGCCATTGCCGACCTTATGAATAAGGAGCAGGACTGCCTGATAATCGGCGTTCGGGATTTTACCGATGAAGCCATACCTGCACGAAGCCGTTTCGGGAACAAAACCACCTCCGTGGTTTTCAAGCTTACTCACGGCGTGTATCTTTCCGACACTCAGACAGGCTTGCGCGGCATTCCCAAAAGCCTTACAGCCGACATGCTGGAAATTAAAGGCAGTCGTTACGAGTATGAAATGAATATGCTTATAGAATGTGCCGACAGAAAAATACCGATAAAGGAAGTTCCCATAGAAACCATTTATATTGACGATAATGCAAGCTCTCATTTCCGCCCTGTCCGCGATTCCATAAGAATATATTCGCTTATTTTAAGAAAACCGCTGCTTTATATTTTGTCATCTCTTTCAAGCTTTGTTATTGATATTGCCGTGTTTTCGATAATTTCGCTGCTACTCCCCGATTCTTTTGCGGATATTGATGTTCTGGGGATAGCCATGCTCAACGTACTTATTGCCACCGTGGGTGCAAGACTGATAAGCTCGCTGTACAACTTTTTCGTCAACCGTCGGATTGTGTTTCGGCAAAGCAGCAATACCGGGCGCGCCATGCTCAGATACTATTGTCTGTGCGTAATGCAAATGCTTGCTTCTTCTGTGCTCGTAACAGTCGCCATAAGGCTTTTTCATTCCGACAGCACTGCGATGTCAACGGTATTCAAGTGCGTTGTTGACACCGTTCTGTTCGTTGTCAGCTATCAGATTCAGCGCATCTGGGTATTCGCAGGCAAAAATACAGAGGTGAAAAGCAGTGAACATTAAACGTTTTCTCATTTGTTTCGCCGTCATATTCGCGGCAATGATGCTTCGGGGCACTTTTTCCGTCTCCGCCGCCGCAAACAACAGCACCGCGGAAAACATAGCCAAAAGCTGTAAATATACATTTTCCTCCAACTCATCGAAAAAATCAAAGCTTATTGACGGCAATCTTTCAACGCTGTACTCCTGCGAAAAAAGCGGAAAGCAGTATATTGAAATCGACCTTAACGGCAACACCGCTCAGTGCCTTTACATCAAGTGGAAAAAGCCCTGCTCAAGCTGGCTTCTTTCCGTCGATACCGGTGACGGCTTCGGTGAGCCTGTGCAGTGCGGACAGTATAATCTTGTGCAGGAGTACGCGGAGCTGCCGGAGGGTGCAGTAAAGGTTCGCATAGCCACAAACGATGCGTCAAAATATCCGATAGAAATACTCGACCTTTACATCTACGGCAGCGGCAGGCTTCCCGGCAGCGTTCACAAATGGCAGCCAACGCCGAGCACAGCCGAGCTTATGGTGGTTTCCACTCATCAGGACGATGAGCTGCTTTTCTTCGGCGGAACGATTCCCTATTACAGCTGCGAATCGGGGCTTGACACCGTTGTGGTTTATATGGCATACGACAACGGGTTGAGACTTCACGAGGCACTTGAGGGGCTGTGGGTGTGCGGACACAGGCAGAATCCGGTCTTCCTGTGCTATCCCGACGAGTATTGTACCTCCGTTTCCGGCGCGAAGCGTTATTGGAACGAAGATGCCGTGTCACAAAATCTCACAGAGCTTATCGCAACATACAAGCCGCAGGTGATTGTCACCCACGACGAAAACGGCGAATACGGTCACGGTCAGCATATGCTGACTGTTAAATGTGTTAAAAACGCAATCGGAAACGCCGCCGATTCGGAATATATGTCCGAAATGCTTCCGTCTCTTGATACGTACAGCGTTCCTAAATGCTATCTGCATCTGTACGGAAAAAACAAGGTGGTTATGCAATGGGACAAGCTGAGCGTAGGAGAAAAAAGCTCCCTTGAAACGGCGCAGAAAGCATTCAAACAGCACACCAGTCAATGGAGCACCGGCTTTCGGGTGCGTATGAGCGGCAATAACAATTGCAGTAAATTCGGGCTTTACCACACGACCGTAGGCAATGATACCAAATGTAATGATTTTTTTGAAAATATTACTCCCCGTATTGTAAATATCCCGATTCCCGATTCTGCCGTAACCGCCGATTTTTCAAAATCCCCGGAAATCAAAAGGCTTTATATTTACACAAACCCCGTCAGCGGTGAACGTCGGGAGGTGCGGTACGGCACGGTCAGCGACAGCGACGGCTGGTATATTGCCGACGAAACAGGCGCGATTGTTCTGCCGATTTCACGGCTTGCGATTTTTTCCGACCGCTCCGTTGATGGCATATTGTCCTATGAAACCCTCTCGGCTTCCGACATTTCACCTCTGATATACCGATATAAAGCACAGCCCGATGCCGTAGCCGTGCTTGTGCGATTCGGTGAATGGAACGGTGTGTGCGGCTGGTTTGAAGTCGATGAAAAAGGCGATGTTCTAAACGAAAATCCCACGGTTATTTTGAAAAAATATCCTGTCGTAACGCCGACTTCAATTGAAATTTCTTCTTCCGATGTCTCCGTTTCGGAATATTACGGCAAAATATTACCAATTGTTATTTTACTTTGCGTTGTAACAGCCGTCACATCAACTACGATTTTAGCGGCAAAGCACCGCCGCAAAACTATGCGCTCTTGACTTCGATGTCAAAACATATTAAAATGTTTTCGTAAACCGTCCGTAATCCCGATGACCGTTTACAGGAAATCGGGGTGGAAATATAGGCGTTGTATCTCTGATGAGAACAGCAGCTTGGAGGTAATTTAATATGTCAAAAGCAAAAACACCGCAAAAGAGCAACACCCTGATGCTTACCGTCATGGCTATGCTCACCGCCGTAATCTTTCTGCTGGGCTTCACGCCAATAGGCTATATCAAGCTCGGAATTATTGAGATTACATTTCTGCAAATTCCCGTTATCATCGGCGCACTTCTCTACGGCTGGAAAGCAGGCGCACTTCTGGGTGCCATGTTCGGAATAACCAGCTTTATTCAGTGCTTCGGCTCAAGCATTTTCGGCGCAACGCTGCTTGGAATAAATCCTTTCTTAACGGCGTTTGTGTGCATAGTGCCGCGTGTGCTCATGGGAATGCTCACCGGTCTTATGGCAACGGTTCTGATAAAGCGCGATAAAACCAAAACCTACGGTTTTATCCTCCCCTCCCTTGCCGGGGCTTTGCTCAACACTCTTTTCTTCATGGCTTCTCTTATTCTGTGCTTCTGGCACACGGATTACATTCAGGAGCTGGCAGGCGGTTTGAATGTTATTAAATTCTGCCTTGCCTTTGTCGGCATTCAGGGACTTGTGGAAGCAATCGTATGCGCACTGCTGGGTACGGCTATAGGCAGAGCCTTGTATGCTGTTCGTGCAAAGCTTGTAAAATAAATATCATTAAAAACACAAGGCAGTAAAAACGAAAGCTTTTACTGCCTTGTGTTGTGTTTTTGTTAAAGATTTATGTTGCCGCAGTATTAGGTTGTTTTCTCTGACGAAGGAGAGAAATTTTAATTGCCGCGCTTATGAAATGCTCAAAATTTATCGGTTAATCCTACGATTAAACTCCTGCGGTTGAAAAAATTCACATTTCTCCTCGTGGGTTCAGTGGGAGTTATAATCTTTCATGCTTCGTTATTAAAAAGCTTTAATTATGCACTGCAAAAGGTTAGTTGTTTGAAATGTCTATAAAATTCAATTCGCCTTTTTCAATATCGGATTTCAGAACAGCATAGCTCAGAGATTCTCCGCCCAGAGTAAAAATAACCGCGTCCTTTGTAATGGCATAAAGATTCGGCAGAGTTTTACTGCTCCCCTCAAAATCAACAGCACCCTTGCAAATTAAATTGCCGTCGGTGTCATAAACAAACAGATTCCTCGGCTCATCGACTGCCGTGGTTGACCATTCTTCAATATAAAAATACTTTCCGTCAAAGCACTTATTGCACATCAATGTGCTGTCAACCTCAAAAAGCAGCTCATTTTTGCCGGTTGCTATATCGTGCGTCCAGACATTCTGACCTGTCGATGTATAAAGCGTGGAATCGGTAACGGCTATCAGATTGCCGACAACCTTTTCGCTCAAATTTACAAGCTCTTTATCGTCAAAGGAATATACATAATCTGTATCAACGCGCTCGCCGTCTATTGTTTCAACGGTATCAATATATAGCTTGTCTTTGTAGGGGTGGCAATCCAAGTACCCCGTAATATAAAAATCCTCCGAAACAACATATTCAACCGATTCATCTTCAAGGCTGATTCTTAAAAAGGCTGTCTTATCCTCCTCAAAAGATATGTCCGCACAGTAAAGGTATCCATTATCCAACCCGGCTGTAAATCCGTCGCTGTACTTTAACAGCTCCGTCGGAAGAAACAGTTCCGTCCTGTGGTCTGTTCCGTCAAGCTTCAAGCTGCCGATTTTTGAGAAATCTTTGTAATACAGTCTCTCATTATACATTCCCAAAAGCTCTACTCCACTGACATAAGCATTGCAACTGTCATCATAATGATAGCAATTTGGCTTGCCGCAAAGCACCGTTCTCGGTCCCACGGATGACTCAAAGTATTCTATTTTATGAGTGTCCCAGTTCAGCCAATAGATACCCCGGTTTGATTCACCTATTGTTCCACGAGCCATGCCGTCTTGAAAAAAGCGGTTGTCTTCATACCCCTCGGTGGATAATTCCTGCCAGTTAACATCGGAATAATCAAGCGTGCTGTTTGATATGACCGAATTTTCGTCATCGTTCGATACCTCCGAATTATCCGAGCACCCTGTAAACACCAGCAATATCAGGGCAAAAAGCATTACAACATACATTCTTTTTGACATAATTTTTCCTCCGTTTTTTACATTTAAAATGTTATAACACAAACCAGTGTAACATTATTTTACCACGCCGTAATCGCCTTTTCCATTGTGATTTTCAACAGATTTTAGACCGCTTTCATGACAACATTCACAAATCAAAAGGGCTGTAAAACACAGGTTTTTACAGCCCTTTTCAACTTTTTTATTTTCAGCTCAACTCAAACATACCGGTGTAGAGCTGATAATACTTGCCTTTTTCCGCAATAAGCGTATCGTGGTTGCCGCGTTCGATTATTTCGCCGTGTTCAAGCACCATGATTGCATCGGAATTGCGGACGGTGGACAGTCTGTGGGCGATAACGAAAACCGTTCTGCCCTCCATAAGCTTATCCATGCCCTTTTCAATAAGCCGCTCGGTTCGGGTATCAATAGAGCTTGTAGCTTCATCAAGAATAAGAACCGGGGGGTCTGCAACTGCGGCACGGGCTATAGCTATAAGCTGGCGCTGTCCCTGTGAAAGATTCGCGCCGTCTGCGGTGAGCATGGTATCGTAGCCCTCCGGCAGATGCTCGATAAACCAGTGAGCATTTGCCACCTTTGCCGCCGCTTTACATTCCTCGTCTGTTGCATCAAGCTTACCGTATCTGATGTTTTCCATAACCGTACCGGTAAACAGGTGGGTGTCCTGCAAAACCATGGCAAGAGAACGTCTCAAATCGTCTTTCTTAATCTTATTGATATTAATGCCGTCATAGCGTATCTTGCCGTCGGGCACATCATAGAAACGGTTGATAAGATTTGTGATAGTGGTTTTTCCCGCACCGGTAGAGCCGACGAATGCAATCTTCTGACCCTCGTTTGCGTAAAGAGAAATACCGTTGAGGACTGTTTTATTTTCTTCATAGCCGAAAACAACGTCCTCAAACTCCACCTCGCCCTTGAGCAGAGTGTAGGTAAGAGTGCCGTCACCGTGGGGGTGCTTCCACGCCCACACGCCTGTACGTGTCTCACTTTCGGTGATATTGCCCTTTTCGTCCACCTTTGCGTTGACCAGCATTACATAGCCGTCATCAACCTCCGGCTCGGCATCAATTATTTCAAATATTCTTTCCGCGCCTGCAAGTGCCGTAAGAATTGAGTTCATCTGCTGGCTCATCATGGTTATAGGACGTGAGAAAGTACGTGTATAGGTAAGGAACGCCGCAAGGGTGCCTATGGATATAGAGCCTGTGGTGATTGCAATGACAGCACCTACGAGTGCGGTTATTGCGTAGTGCGCATGGGAAAGATTGCCCATTATGGGGTGAAGAATATTCGCAAAGGTGTGGGCGTTGGTAGAAGCATTCGCAAGTTCCTCGTTAAGCTCGTCAAACTCCTCCTTAACCTTGTCCTCATGACAGAACACCTTGACAACTTTCTGTCCGTCAATCATTTCCTCAATGTGTCCGTTAACCTTGCCTATATTTTTCTGCTGCTCCATGAAATACTTGCCGCTTCTCTTTCCGATAAAGCTTATAAGGAACATGATAAGGAACAGCATCAGAACAACAAGAATTGTGAGCTGCCAGCTCAGCACGCACATCATGACGAACACGGAAACCACCGTAAGCATGGAGCTTACGAAATTGGTTATGGTATTGCTCATAAAGTCGCGCAGTGCATCGGTATCGTTGGTGTAGCGGCTCATAAGCTCGCCGTGAGTGTGAGTGTCGAAAAATTTCACGGGCAGCTTTTGCATACTTGAGAACATTTCCGTTCTGACTTTGTAAAGGGTTCTTGTTGAAACTCTCAGCATAAGTCTGCTTGAAATAACGTTGAATGCTATGGCGCAGACATATATTGCCGCAATTACAATCGTTGTGCCCACAAGCTTTGAGAAGCGTTCATCGGCAGAGCCTACGGTAACATCGCTTATTGTGTCGATAAGCGGCTGGAGAAGATAGGTTGCCGCAACCTCGGCAACGGAAGTGAGAATTACAAGCACAATTACCGCTATAAAGCTGACTTTGTATTCAAGCATATAGGAGAGCACACGTTTAAAGGTTTTTGCCGCGTTTTTCGGCTTTGCTCCGGGACGACCGCCCTTTCTGCCGCCCATTTTAGGTCCTGCCATCAGTCCTGCTCCCCTTTCTGCTGAGATTCGTAAACCTCGCGGTAAATTTCGTTTTCGGCAATAAGCTCATCGTGTGTTCCTATTGCGTTAATTTCGCCGTTGTCCATAACGATTATTCTGTCCGCATCGGCAACGGAGGATATGCGCTGTGCGATTATCAGCGTTGTTGTTTCCGAAAGCTCGGTACTCAAAGCCTCGCGAATAGCCGCGTCTGTTGCGGTATCAACCGCACTGGTACTGTCATCGAGAATGATTATCTTAGGCTTTTTCAGCAGCGCACGGGCAATGCAAAGACGCTGCTTCTGACCGCCGGAAACATTTACGCCGCCCTGGCCCAGCTCGGTGTTATAGCCGTCCGGGAAGCTTTCGATGAAATCGTGAGCACATGCGGCTTTACAGGCTTCAACAAGTTCCTCGTCGGTTGCGTTTTCGTTGCCCCAGCGGAGATTTTCCGCAATAGTGCCGGAGAACAGAACGTTTTTCTGTAACACCATTGCAACGCTGTTGCGCAGCTCGTCAAGGGAGTAATCCTTTACATTTCTGCCGCCGACCTTAACCGCGCCGTCGGTTACGTCATAAAGACGGGGAATAAGCTGTACAAGGGTTGTCTTTGCCGAGCCTGTACCGCCGATAATGCCGATAGTTTCACCGGATTTAATGTGCAGGTCGATGTTGGAAAGAGTAAGATTTTCGGGGTTTTTGGAATAGCTGAAATCCACATTTTCAAAATCAATACTTCCGTTTGCAACCTTGAGGTCGGATTCAACATCGGGAATGTCGAGTTCTTCGTCAAGCACCTCGGAAATTCTTGAAAGAGAAGCCCTTGAAAGCACGATATTAATGAGAATCATGCCCAGCATCAGCAGGCTCATAAGCACCTGCGAAATATAGGAAATAAAGCTGATGAGCTGACCGCTTGTCATAGTGCCGCCCAGCAGATAGGTTTTCGTGCCGCTCTCAACAGAGCCGTTAATAACCATTGAGCCGCCGAAAAGAAGCACACAAACAGTGCAACCGTACATGCAAAAGGACATAAAGGGCATACCGTAAACCATAATACGCTCGGCTCTGACCTGCATGTCTCTCAGGTCATCGGCAGCCTTTTTGAACTTTTTGTCCTCGTAATCACCGCGGACAAAGGCCTTTACAACGCGGATTCCTATAAGGTTTTCCTGGACGGTGCTGTTGATGCCGTCAACCTTTGCAAGCATCGCCTTGAATTTGGGGTAGGAAACCACCATAAGCGCGCCGAGAACAACAATCATCAAAGGCATGATAACAACGAAAACCATGGAAAGACTGCCGCTGATTTTCGTCGCCATTACAAGTCCGCCAATCATCATCAGCGGCGAACGCACCGCCATACGCAAAAGCATCATGAAAACATTCTGCGTGTTTGTAACGTCTGTGGTCAGCCTTGTAACAAGCGATGCGGTGGAGAAATGGTCGGTGTTGGCAAAGGAAAAATCCTGCACCTTATAGAAAAGACCCTGTCTCAGATTCTTTGCAAAACCTGCACCTGCAACAGCCGCATTTCTGCCTGCCATTGCGCCACAGAACATGGAAAACAGCGCACAGAGTATCATTATGCCGCCCATAAGCGCAACATATCCAATCTGTTCGCCCTCGGATTTTAAAAGTCCGTCCTTGTTGTTGATGCCGTTATCGACTATCAGTGAAATGATGAACGGAATGACAATTTCCATTCCCACCTCACCAATCATGAGAATCGGCGTGATAATGGCATTTTTCTTGTATTCTCCCACATAGGAAGCAAGCTTTTTAATCATTGTCGGTATCACCCTCCTGTTGTTTTGCTATTTTTCTTTCGTTGTCCGCAACTTCGCCTGCAAGCGCGGCAATAACGCACGGTCCGTTCCGTTCCGAATCGCCGCCCAGATTGACAATAATGCGGTCGAGATAAGAAACAAAATCGTCAAGCTCCTCATCGGAAAAGCCGTCAAAAGACTTTGAATCAATTTTTTCAAACGCTTCGCGGCACTTTTCGCTTATTTCCATACCGCTTTTTGTTATGGACAGACGATTGCACCGCGCATTTGCTTCATCGGTTTTTCTTGTGATAAGCCCTGATTTTTCAAGCCTTTTTGCCGACACCGCAATTGATGCCGGACTGACCATGAGCATATCCGCAAGCTCCTTTTGAGTACAGCCGTCATTTCTGCAAATGGAATCAATCACCGGAAACTGGCTGTAGTAAACGCCGATTTCCTCCCTTTGGGTCGCCAGCCGCTTGAGTAGCTTTATCTGCGTTATTTTGCCGAAAATATCACACTTGTTAATTGGCAAAGCGTCACCTCCTCAACGCTTAGTCGGCTAACAGTTAGCCGTTTAACTATTGATAGTTTATCACACAGGACTTGTAATGTCAACATTATTCATTGTGAAATATGTGCATAAAAAACGTGTCGAGTTTGTGAATTGTGCCGATGCTTTTCTTCGTTTTAACATTTGCGGCGTAGACTGTCGGGATTGTCGGGACTGACCGACAATTTAAATTTTGCCTGTAAACTATATATAAATCCAGACGATTGACTGCCCCTAAATCAAAACCGTTTGCATTGATAAATCATACGACAAAGGGAGCTATGGCTATTGATAAAGCGCAAGTATGATTGTATGGTTTTAGCTCAACGAATATGAAAGCACCCATACCTCGATGAGGCATGGGTGCCGGAATTATTTAATTATCGCGCAGTATGAAACTGTCAACAATTATGCGTTGATACCTGCATCAGCAAGATACTGGTCAACGTCTGCCTGAGCAAGAGTGCCGTCAGCTACAAGACCGTTGAGAGTCTCAACAACCTTAGCGTTGTAATCAAGCTCAGTGCCGGGAGCGGTAACGGTGAAGTATACCTTAAACTCGTTAACGCTTGCAAAATCCTCTACTGAAACAGCAGTAGGTGTGCAATCGTTAAGATTGCCATATGCGCAACGTGCATCATCGGGAAGTGCATCAACCCATGCATTGTAGATGTTGGAACGGGTTGTCTTCTGGTCATCGGAAGATGTATAGGGCTTACCGAAGTTAATAAGCTTGCCGTTAACGGTCATAGCGGTGATGGTGAAGCAGTATTCGGGGAATGTTGCCTCGCCGTTGTCGATACCGAGAGCGGTAAATGCAAGACCGGTTGCGCTACCGGAAAGACCTACAACATAGTCGCCCTCGCCGGTAATCTTAGCGTTCTCAGGATTCAGAGTGTAAACACTGCCGTCATACCAATACTGGTTTGTCCAGCTCTCGTCAGCATACATGATGTAAGCTGCTGCCTCGCCGTCGCCGCACTCGATTGCGCCGTTGGTGAAGTTGGAGGTGTCAACAGTCTCGGTCTTGTCCTCAGCAGGAGTTGTTGCTGCGGTGTAGGAGCCCTCACCGAAGTAATACCATCTGTTAGAACCGTCGAGGAGAGCCTCGCCTGTGCCGGCATATCTTTCCTCAGGTCCGCGATAGAAGCCGTCGCCTACGCTGAATACAGCCTGGGTAGACCAATCGCTGGAGAAAACAGTGATGTCACCGATGTAGAAGATTCTGTCGGTATCCCAGGAAAGCTGGATAGCGGGATAGCCGATTCCTCTGTAATCATCCCAGTACTTGATGTAAATGCCGTTGCCCTTAACCTTGGTGCCGTCGCCTGTGCCAACGCCTGCCAGACCGCCATCACCAAAGAAGCTGTCGCCCCACTTGCCGTTGATTTCGTGAACCTTACCGAATACCCAACCGGAAGCGATGGTGAAGTCATGAATGTCCTTAGAACCGGTGTATACGAAGATAGCGCCCTTGTCATGAACATAGCCGCCCTCTTTCTTGGTGCCGGTAGTCTCTTTGTATTCTTC
>CAZCQZ010000026.1:28133-30682 GCA_964500965.1 uncultured Eubacteriales bacterium
TGTCATGAACATAGCCGCCCTCTTTCTTGGTGCCGGTAGTCTCTTTGTATTCTTCCTTATTATCGTCATCTTTGGGTTCTTCAGCAGGAGCAGTACCGATTGTTACATCGCAGCTACCTGTGCCAAGCTCCTCAGGGAGCTGAATCTCAACGATAACTTCGTACTTCTCAGTCCAATTGGTTTCGATAGTACCAACGCCGCCCCAGGGGTTGAATATCTTAGCCTGGTTGTCGTCAAAATCGAAAACTGCGTTTGTCTCAACAGTTGTGCCGTCCATCTTTACGGTGATGGTAACATTCGCATCAGCAGTGGTATAACCTGCCTCGGTAAGTGCCGCAGCGATGTCGGGGAACTGGATGTAGTTATTAGGACCGACAGCGGGAGAACCGCCGACAGCATCGGGAGCAACGGTGAACTTGTAGGTGCCTGAACCGCCGTAAACGAAGCCCTTTTCAATGTTCTTCCATGAACCTGTATCGGTGTAATAGAACTTTGCATTGTTCTCTACAGCAGGCTCGTCTCCGCCAAGCTCAGGCCACTCCATGGTGAGAACAACCTTGATGGATTCGTTAAAGGTTCTGTTGGTAGTACCCATAACGTTGTTCCAGGGGTTGTAAAGACCGAACTGAAGCTTGCCGTCGCTCTCAAGAGCAAAGCCGGTGTGAGTGTCTTCCACGCCGTCAAAATAAACGGTAGCGGAAGCGGTTACATCGTCCAAAGAATATCCTTTTTCAACGAGGACGTCATAGACGTCCGCAACCTCGGCATAGAGGTTAATATCGCCGCTGTTGGATTTCGATGTCTTAATTTCAAGAGTTACTGTGCCGCCGGCTGTTCCGAAAGTACCGGTAGCATCGCCGCTTGCCCATGAACCGGTTTCCATGTAATTCAGCTTAACGGAGAATCCGTCGGCTGCCTTAGCAGTAACGCCGGTGCCGATTCCGGCAACGAGCACGCTGCAAAGCATACATACTGCGAGAGCTATCGCAAGCACGCGCTTATACAGCTTAGAGTTTGTTTTCATAGTTTTTCCTCCCTTTATTTCTTGTGCTGACTTTTTCACAAAGTCAGTTTGCACATTTAATACTATAACACATTTATTCGGATTTGCAACCCGGCAAACTGCTAAAAATTAGATTACAATTATTGTAACAATTGACAATTTAAGCCCTTTGTGATTTTTCACAGGCGGCAAAAATCGCCTGTTTACAGGGTTTTATAAAAATGTCACTTTGTTTTGTTTCTTCATGTTTTTTCATTCTTATGTACTGAAATTCGATAACAGTCACATTCTCTCAGGGCTTCCGAATTATTCTTCGGATTCCTCAAGCAGCGTATCCATGTTGAAAATCAGCTTCCATTCGCCGTCTTGCTTCTGCCAGGTCGATGTAACGCAGAACAGTCCGGCAACGTCGGAATCCTCCTCGTTTTCCACCTCGGTACGCACATTATAGCAAACCTGCACAAGAGTTTCCGTGCGGAATATTTCCTCAAAATCCGTTATCTCGTAGGCGGATATTGAAAAATCGGAAATAAAGCCCGAATATTCCCTGCCCGAACAGCGATAACCGCCGCAGACCATTACCGCATCGGGGCTTACGACTTTCAGAAAGTCTTCGCCGCTGCCTTTTACCGTTGCCTGCCACATCATTTCTTCATATTTTTTCATTGCGATACCTCTTTCTTTTCAGGTGAAGTCATAAAACACAGCTTCCTTAATATATCCGTGGGATAGGAAAACACTTTCAGCGACAGCACAAGACCGAGAACCGTTGCGGTCAGCACACACGGTAAAACATTCCACGGTGCATTGCCGAAAAACCGGTACATTTCCAAAAGCGAAAACGCATATAAAATCGGACGGTGCAGGAAATATATCTGCAACGAACGTTTTCCCACCGTTGTTAACAGACTTTCCCTGTCGGACGCAACCAGCATGTACGCAAAGCACAGTACGGCGGACAGCGCATAACAGAACAGTCTGAGCGCAAAGCCGTATTGATATACGGTATCGTTCCAGTAGGGGTGTCTGCCGGTAAACAGTTTTCTCAGCGGAAGCACGTATTTCGGAAGTGCCACGGTAATAATCAGCCAGCCTGCAATCACCGCCGCAGACAGGGCTTTCAGCTTTCCGCTCTGTCTGAGCTTTCCGACATCGACATAGCTTTTGACGATTATTCCCAGAAGATAAAAAGGGAAAAAGACGAAAAATCTTGACAATATCAGGTAATCTCCCAGAGAGCTGTCGTACCCGGCAAGGCAACCTACAACAATACCTATCCCGAACAGGACGCGCACATCAACCGTTCTCAGCAAATAGGCTACCAGAATGAACGCTGCCATTGCATACATGAACCACGGCGTTCCATCTTCGTAAAAGAAGCTGAGGTTTGCTTCCGTTCCGAACAGATATTTCCGGACAAAAAACAGAGCAAAGATTATCGCCTTTGTCGCAAGTCCCATTACGAGGTAAAAATACACCTTTTTCGCAATGTTTGGAATTGTCAAGAAAAGTGCAGTCGAAAATCCCCTAAATAATGATAAGCAAC
>CAZCQZ010000027.1:0-30269 GCA_964500965.1 uncultured Eubacteriales bacterium
AGTCAAAATCGTAGATTTTGATAATCAAAGCGAAGCTTTGATATGCTCCCCATTTGCACAAGGGAGCCAATAATTATTAAACTTTCAGCTAACCGATAAATCGGGCTTCGGAATACCTCTCCTGTCAACCGAATTGTAAACAACACGATTGACAGAAACCCACCGGGCAAAGCCCGGTGGGTTTCATTACAATATCAAAATCAGTTGGAAGAATAGTTAGGTGCTTCCTTGGTAATCTGAATATCGTGGGGGTGGCTTTCACGCAGACCTGCGTTTGTGATGCGCACAAACTGAGCCTTGCTGTGGAGTTCGGGAATATCCTTACAGCCGCAGTAGCCCATACCGGAGCGAATGCCGCCGACCATCTGGTAAATGGTTTCGGAAAGCGCACCCTTGTAAGGCACACGACCCTCAACGCCCTCAGGCACATACTTCTTTGCCTCAGCCTGGAAGTATCTGTCCGAGCTGCCCTTGCTCATAGCCGCAAGAGAGCCCATACCGCGGTAAACCTTAAACTGTCTGCCCTGGTAAAGCTCGGTTTCGCCGGGAGCTTCGTCACAGCCTGCCACAAGAGAACCGACCATAACAACGTTTGCACCTGCAACGAGAGCCTTAACGATGTCACCGGAATACTTGATACCGCCGTCGGCAATAACGGGGATACCGTACTCTGCGGCAACCTTTGACGCCTCATAAACGGCGGAAATCTGCGGAACGCCGATACCTGCGACAACACGGGTGGTACAGATAGAGCCGGGGCCGATACCGACCTTTATGCAGTCTGCGCCGGCTTCGATAAGGTCACGTGCGCCCTGTGCGGTGGCAACGTTACCTGCGATAAGCTGTGCATCGGGGAAGGCTTCCTTAATCATGCGAACGCACTTGATAATGTTGTGGCTCTGACCGTGAGCGGAATCAAGTGCCAGAACATCAACGCCTGCGGCAAGCAGTGCGCCTGCACGCTCAAGCACATCGGTGGTGCTTCCGATAGCCGCACCGCAAAGCAGTCTGCCTGCGGCATCTCTTGCGGAATTGGGGTACTTGGCGGCTTTCTTTATATCCTTAATTGTAATAAGTCCCTTGAGCTTGCCCTCACCGTCAACAATGGGCAGCTTTTCGATTCTGTGTCTGCGGAGGATTTCACGTGCCTCGTCAAGGGTTGTTCCCACAGGTGCGGTAACAAGGTTGTCCTTTGTCATAACGTCCTTAATGGGCTGGGCAAAATCGGATTCCTCCATGAAACGGAGGTCACGGTTGGTGATAATTCCCACCAAAACGCCGTTTTCATCGCAGATAGGCACGCCTGAAATGCGATACTTGCCCATAAGAGCGTTTGCATCGCCTACGAGGTGGTCGGGAGAAAGATAGAACGGATTCTGAATAACGCCGTTTTCGGAACGCTTTACACGGTCAACCATATCCACCTGCTGTTCGATGGTCATGTTCTTGTGGATAATACCGATGCCGCCCTCTCTGGCTATGGCAATTGCCATTTCCGTCTCCGTAACGGTGTCCATCGCGGAGGTCATGAGGGGGATGTTAAGAGTAATTTTGTTGGTAAGCTTTGTTTCGAGCTTTGCCGAGCCGGGCAATACCTCACTGTAAGCGGGGATTACCAGCACATCGTCGAAGGTCAGACCTTCCATTACGAATTTCTTTGAGGGGTCTGTAATAAGCATATTGCACGCTCCTTTTCTATTCGTTCGCTGCGGTCAGCTGTTTTTTAACTTGATATATTAAATTTAATTATATCTGTAAAACGGCGGTTCTGTCAATGCATTGGGCTAAAGTGTCCGCACAGAAAAATGACCGATTTTGTCGCGTTCCTTTTGTGTAAAATGCTACAGCATCTTTCCCGGCAGTGAATACCCACTGAACTTTATGTGTTATTGATGAAAAACACTTGCCTTTTTTAATCTAATGTGAGAAAATAGTCAGGTAAGCTAATAATTTACGTCTGTAAAGGGGTATTACAAATGAGCAAAAATAAAGAAAAAAAGTTTGTAGATATTGAAGACCCTCTGGCTTTTATGGGGCTTGATTCCGACAACGGGGCAGAAGAAGCCGCCGAACCCGAAAATGAGGTTTTCCGCGAAGAAACAAAAACCGACGCCGAAGCCGAGATAGACTCTTTATATAAAGAAGTATATGAAGAAGTTCCCTCGGTATCGTTCCGCGAAAAAATTGCGGCTATTAAGAAAAATGTTGCCGAAAAGCTTCAGCCTGTCACCGATATTGTGACAAAAAAGGTTCCCGTTAAAAAAGCCGCCGTTATTCTCGGCAGTGTGGCGCTGGTTGCGATTGTTGCCGCAGTGCTTGTATTTTCTCTGTACAGCGGCGCGGTTTACACCTCCGGCAAAAGCGTTGATGATTGGGCTGAGGATTGGAACGCGATTTCTTTCTCCGATTCCTGCAACTATTCATTCTATTCAACCTACAGCTTAACCGCCGATTTGAAAACCATGATGATTTCCGATACCGACCACGTTTATCTTACCGATAATGACGTTAAGGCACTTAAAAAGGGCAAGGAAGTCAGGCTTTTCGATGACTTGGCAACCCTTTCAATCGAAACCCTTAAAGGTGATTTTGCAAGTGCCACCCTTAAATTTGACTATCACGAGCTGTTCGGTCATTATTTCGGCAAAGATTACGCAGGCGATTCCTTTGTTTATTCTCCCGGAGCTTTTGAGGACAGCACCATGCGCGTGCTGGCGTACATGGCGATGATGACGAATCCTCTTAACGACAATCTCAACACCGAGGACGATTGCCTTACCGCCGCCTGTGATATTTTTGTCGCATCGGGCAGGGCATACTACGATTCCGAGGGCAATTACGTACTGGCTGACGGCGATTATACATACACTCTCAGCTATTCCACCGAGCCGCGTACCGTAACCGTTTCCGCAACGGATATTTCCGCAACGGACGTTTCCTCAACCGATGCCGCCGTTACCGAGAAAACCGAAGACCATTTGATTATTACCGTGACCGCAAAGTACACTTTGTCCGGTCAGAAGAAGCACTCCGCAGACTGGTCGTGGTGGAACGAGCTTTTCCCCGAAAAGGAGGAAAAGACCGCCGATAATATTTCCGGCAGTCTTTCGGAGCAGGAATACAGCAGCAGTGTTTCAGGCAGT
The DNA here is from genome assembly GCA_964500965.1 of uncultured Eubacteriales bacterium. Lineage (GTDB taxonomy): Bacteria > Bacillota > Clostridia > Oscillospirales > Acutalibacteraceae > JAISGQ01. The sequence continues at coordinate 3,144 of CAZCQZ010000027.1, forward strand.
GACGCCGATGCAATGACCGACATCTCCGATACCGATTTTTGATTGAAACGAAACAGCGCCTTGTCTTATTTTAAACTTAACATTGTTGCAATGTTCAAATTATACGGAATATCGAATCCCGCAGATTCAATCGTGGGATTCGATATTCCTTTTTTCATAATAAGTGTTTGAGCTTTTGAACAATAGGCTTTGGCTATTAAAAATCTCCCTCTGCCGGCAAAAGACAACCTGATACCTCGACGGCATAAATCTTTAATCAAAGCACAACAAAGGGCTGTAAAAACTTTCGTTTTTACAGCCCTCCGGCTATTCACAACGCTATAAAATTATTTTGCGTAGTCGATTGACCTGCTTTCGCGGATAATATTCACCTTTATCTGTCCGGGATAGTCAAGCTCGTTTTCAATCTTCTGACAAATCTCCCTGGCAACAAGCGCCATGCTTTCGTCCTTGATAATCTCCGGCTTGACCATTACTCGCACCTCTCTGCCTGCCTGAATAGCAAAGCTGCGTTCAACGCCCTCAAAGCTGCTTGCGATTTCCTCAAGCTTCTGAAGTCTGCGTATGTAATTTTCAAGGTTTTCGCGACGTGCGCCGGGTCTTGCGGCGGAAATGGCATCAGCCGCCTGAACGAGTATATCAAGTATGCTTGTAGGCTCAACGTCATTGTGGTGAGCCTGAATTGCATGAACGATAGCGTCGGATTCCTTGTACTTCTTAGCGTACTCAACGCCGAGACTTACGTGTGTGCCCTCCATCTCGTGGTCAAGTCCCTTGCCTATATCGTGCAGCAGACCCGCTCTGCGTGCCTGTGCCGGATTAAGTCCCAGCTCGGAAGCCATAAGACCGGCAAGATATGAAACCTCAAGTGAATGAACAAGAACATTCTGCCCGTAACTGGTGCGGTAACGCAGCCGACCAATCAGCTTTACAAGCTCCGGGTGCAGTCCGATAACGCCGGATTCGAGAACGGCGCGTTCACCCTCGGCTTTCATGGTTGCTTCCACATCTCTGCGTGCTTTTTCAATGGTTTCTTCGATTCTGGACGGGTGAATACGACCGTCATTGATAAGCCTTTCAAGTGCCTGACGTGCGATTTCGCGGCGCACGGGGTCATAGCAGGAAAGGGTAATTGCCTCAGGGGTATCGTCAATTATCAGGTCAACCCCCGTAAGTGTCTCAATAGTGCGGATATTTCTGCCCTCACGACCGATGATTCTGCCCTTCATTTCGTCATTGGGCAGTGCTACTACGGAAACAGTAGCCTCAACAACATGGTCTGCGGCACAACGCTGTATAGCCTGAGAAATAATTTCTCTTGCCTTAACATCGCATTCGTCCTTTGTTTTCTGCTCGAAATCCTGAATCCTGACAGCCTTTTCGTGGGTCAGCTCACTGTCAAGAACGCTGAGCAGGTGAGCCTTTGCCTGCTCCTCGGTAAACCCGGAAATGCGCTCGGCATATTCCTTTTGCAGTCTCTTGTAATCCTCGGCTTCCGCCAGCTTTGCCTCTGCCTGAGCAATCTTGTCCGCCAAAGCCTGTTCCTTTTTCTCGAAGTTTTCAAGCTTTTTGTCAAGAGATTCCTCTTTCTGCGTTACGCGGCGTTCCTGCCGCTGTACCTCTTTTCTCCGTTCCGAAAGCTCCTTATCGCTCTCGTTACGCAGTCTGTGAATTTCGTCCTTGCCCTCAAGGATAGCTTCCTTTTTACGTGCCTCGGCGGTTTTATACGCCTCGTTCACGATTCTTTTCGCTTCTTCCTCCGCAGAGCCCGTAAGTCGCTCGGCGGTTCTTTTTCTCTGCTCTATACCAAGATAAAACCCGACAACACCGGCAACCGCCGCCACTGCAAGGCATATCAAAAGCACCCAATACCATTCCAAGGGTCAGTATTCCTCCTTTTAAAATTCTTTTAAATATAAAATAACTTGTGAAAAATATCATTTTCAAAGGGTGCGTTACGTCCTTTGAGCGGAGCTTTTTCGCGCTTTCGCTGCCGCGCTGACGAAGTACGCAACAAACAGCCGCTTATAATTCACTCCACCATATATGATAGCTCAAATTATGTACATTTGTCAAGAAGAATATTAAATTCAGCCGCGGAAATTGGGAAATTTGCAGAGAGATTTTGCGTAAAACCCTTTAAAATGCCCTGTCCCTTTTTCTTAAAATATGCGGTTTCGGGTCGATTTTAAAGCCCCATTGAAAAAATGTTTTCGGTATGATATAGTTAAAATATACATCAAACAGGGGAGAGAGTAAAAAATGAGCAAATTTCCCAGAATGTTCGCGGAAAGCACTCTTAAAAGAATGTACGGCAAGCTCGGACTGCCTGAAGAAGCGGTCGGTCTGCTTCATGATTATTTTCATGCCTTTGCCAATTTTTATTACATACTGCCGCTTAAAGACGCTTTTAAAATTATTGAAAGGCAAAACAAAAATCTTGTCACCGAGGAACAGTTTATCGCCTTTTCCGAAATCGCACGTCACGAAGAACACGTCTATTGGATTCTGGGCAGTGAATCGCTTTATACCCGTGAGCCCGAATCCGCTCCCATAGACAGAGAAATTATCGTCAAACATCTTCTGGACATCGACATCTACGATTATTACAGGCTCAGTGAACTGCAAGCCGGCAAGAAGCTTTACATTCCGGAAAAAGCGGAGCTGCTTAAGTACCGCGACGACTCGTATATCGAAGAAACACCGCAGACACGCGCTGTTACGAGCTTTATCAAATCCGAACTTAAGCTTTCGTCCTCCGAAATTCGCGTCCTGTTGGACGACATGATATGGAACATTAAGTCTGTCGATGACCGTTTTGACAACATCATCGAAATCCTCGAATCGAGAAAACTTTTATTCTCAAGCGAAGAACATTTTAATAAATTTGCCCGTTTGTACAGTGACCTGAACAACAGCACCCATATTCCGGCAAACAGGGGCTTCGCGCCGTCGGAGGTATATAAGTCGGAAATTCCGAAAAGCATTTCCTTACCTCCCGACCTCCGCGAGCAGCTTCGCAGTGGGGAATTAAACGCCATCGACATCGTTGATGCTTTTGCCGATATTGATTATCCCGATGAGCTTAAACGCCTCCTTTTAAAAGAAATACTTTCCTCCGTTAACGCTCCGTCCGCTGCCGAAAAAAATGTCGGTCGTAACGACCTTTGCCCCTGCGGTTCGGGTAAAAAGTACAAAAAATGCTGCGGAAAGGCTCGGTAATCAGCCTGAAGCTCAGCGAATCTCTCCGCAGAAAACGCGCCGTTTCCGCAATACGGTTGTAATTTCCGAAAAAATATTGTAAAATACAGGCAAATTATTTATTTCATTCAAATTTTAAATCGGGGTGATATTTCAAATGAAGCACTCAATTTTCAGACGGCTCACATCGGCTGTTCTTGTCGCGGCAATGTTGTTTGCCATTCTGTCCCTTTCCGGCTGTTCCGAGCTTCTCTCGGACTTCGTGTTTGAAGACTTCGACGATTACAACGATTTCTACGGCGGCTATTATGATGACTATGACTACAGCTACGGCGGCTACAGCACCGATGATTACATAGCCTTTGACTACGGCGATGACAGCAGTTACGAAGCCAACGCCGCTGTCGGCAATATCGGCACGGTGGAAACCAACGAAACCGCCGACGCGATAACCTCCATGTTTTCCGACACCGTGGTACGCGAAAAGGGCACGAAAATTATCGGTGACAATCGGGACAGCGTTACCGTTATGATACTGCTCAACGGCTCGAATCTCGAAACGGATTACGGCTGTGCCACCGCAGACCTGAAAGAAATACTTGCCGCCGACCTTTCGGACAATATCAATATTGTAATTCAGACCGTGGGCACTAAGAAATGGCAGGTGGACGGCATTTCAAGCTCCACCTCACAGCGATACCTTGTTACGGACGGAAAGCTGACCAGAATCGAAAACAATCTGGGAGATTTGAAAGTCGGTGACAGCGATACGCTCCGTGACTTCGTGTCTTATTGTAACAAAAACTACCCTGCAAACCGCAATATGCTGATTCTCTGGAATCACGGCGGCGGAATAATCTACGGCTACGGCTATGACGATTCAAGCTATTTTTCCGATGACAGCCTGAATGTTGACGAAATTCAGCAGGCACTTTCCGAAGCCGGCGTTTATTTCGATTTCATCGGCTTTGACGCCTGCATCATGGGCGGACTTGAAACCGCCTGTGCTCTTTACGATTTTTCCGATTATCTCATAGCCTCCGAGGACTTTGAATCCTCCGACGGCTGGGAGTATACGCGCTGGCTGTCCGCCCTTGGGCAAAATTCCTCCATTCCCACCCCCGACCTTGCAAAGATTATCTGCGATGATTTCGTCACGGAATCAAAGGGTGCGGACAGTGACGGCATTCTTGCCCTCATCGACCTTGCGTACATGAAGCTGCTCTATTCCGCATGGACAAGCTTTGCATACGCCTCCGAGGACGAGCTGTTAAACAGCAACTACAGCTACGAAATGACCCCCTATAACCGCATCGGCAGAGAAAACAGAGGCTCTGTTTCCGAGCTTAGTCAGTATTACGCCGTTGACATTATGGCTACCGCCTCCGCCATGAATACCGAGGAAGCGGCGGCACTGTCGGACGCGCTGAGCTACGCCATTGTTTACATGAATTCCACCTCCGGTGACAGGGACATGACCGGTCTTTCGGTCACACTGCCTTACGGAAGCACCTCCACCTATAAGGAGCTGAGCAGTATCCTTACCGGCTGCGGATTTGACAGTACGTATGTCAAATTCCTTGAAAAATTTGCCACAAGCGGTTCCTCCGGCAACTACTACGACTGGGGCGACTACTCCTTCGGCGGCTGGGATTCCTACGACCCCGGCTACAACTGGAGCAACTATGATTACTGGGATTCCTGGGGCAACGACTTCTTCGGCTGGGACTCCTGGAGCTACGGATACGACAGCTACGGCTACAACGATTCCTACGGCACTTACGATTACGGCTACGATGACTGGTACTACGTCGACGACTGGGAGGACATCGCCGGAGAGCTTTACGATTATTTCGGTGACTGGATAGGCTGGTAATCGGCAGTATTCCGAAATTTATAAATTACATAACTCCCCCTGTCAACCGGGTTATTTACAACTCGGTTGACAGGGGGAGATTTTCAAACCGGCTCCCTTGTGTAAATAGGGAGTGTATCAAAGCTACGCTTTGATTATCAAAACCTGCGGTTAAATATCAAAACCTGCGGTTTTGACTGAGGGATTGTTAATTGCTTAGCTTTATCATTTTGGTTGAAATTTAGCTTGCCGGTTAATCTGACAATCCCCCGATTGAAGCCGAATGGCTTCAATATCCCCCATTTACACAAGGGGGACTTGGCTTATTGATAAAATTCACTCCATTGACAAGGGGCTTAGACCGGCTGACAAATCGGAATTTATCGGTTAAGTCACCGCCGGTACGACGTCCTCGGCGTACCGTTATGATGTCAACCGTTTATTCTCCGCTTTCTCAAACGCCCGACACTACTGCTTAACAACATCTTTAACACCGAAAAAGCACCGAGGAAAGGCTATCCGCGGTGCTTTTAACAAGCTCGAATTTATTTATCCAGTCCGTCAATACGCTGGAGCAGCTCGGTATATTCGCCGGCATCTATGTAATAATAAGGCTTCTCGCCGGAATTGTCGCACACAAGCTGACCGTAGACCTCATTGTCAACACCGGGAATCATAAGCGAAACAACAAATATCTCACCGTTATCGGCGGCGGACTGAATCTGCGATACATCGGCGTCTGTACCGGAAAGGGCGGTTGTGCTTGAGCCGACAGCCCACGCACGATTGTAGCGACACCAGAAAATGTCATCGTCATTCTCACCGAGAACGAAGTACGTGCACACCTGATTCGTCTTATCCAGTCCGACCTCGCAGGTGTAGAAAATCGTTTCCGTCACACCGTCGCCGTTAATGTCGAAGCTGAAGAACTGGCAGTCGGTGTAGTTAATATAATAAACATTATTGCCCTTTTCAAGATACATGCCGCTGCTGCCGCTGATGTACACCGCGTTGCTGTCGCTGGGTGTCAGAGTGTCACTTCCCGACGATATATTCAGCTCTATTACATGGTGAAGCGTGGCGTTGCAGGCTTTAAATTCTTCTTCAAACCGCTCGCCCACGGAAAAGCATCTGTCCTCATTGAGCCGCTCGTTAAAATCGGTAGCGGATATATAAGTAACGGGATAAGTATCGTCCTTTGAATCGTAAACCTCCTCAAATCCGAACAGCGGTGTGTTCACACTGTCCTGAGAGGGATTTTTATCTGTTGCCGTTGCGCCGCCGCACCCTGTGCAGACAATGATAACTGCAATCGACGCAACAAAAAGAACGGCAATTGCTATACAAAGATAAAGCTTGTTATTGAGAATTTTTTTAAGCATAACGCTTCTCCTTTCGGTTAATTCCTATTGATTCTATCATATAAATATCAAAAAAGCAACAAATCCTACGACCTGTGTTTCAGGAGCTTCGATATTTCGGAAAGCTTCGGAGTTTTTCCGTAAAGCAGTGTGCCCATTCGGTAGATTTTTGCTGAAAGCAGTGCAACCGCAACACATGCCGCACCCTGTATCGAAAGGGACAGAATAACCTGAATGTCGGGAACATCTTCCGCCGCCATTCGCACTATCATCACCATTGGCGACCAGAAAGGAATAAAGGAGCAGACCCTTGCAAATGAACCTACATACTCGGAAGATGAAATCATCACGGCAATAACATAACCGATTGTAAACACGGCGGTAGGCAGTCCGGTGAGAACGGAAAGGTCCTCAATCTGATTTACAAGAGAGCCCAGTGCACCGTACACAAAGGCAATAAGCAGGAAGCCGAGAATAAAGAACATCACCATATAAAAAGCATCAAGGGCACTGACAGTGAGCACCATATCAAGCACCGCGCCGATAGCCGGCGAAAACGCCGCTCCTGCGGCAACCGCTGCGGCAACGCAACCTGCAAAAGCACTCATTTGAATACCTACGGCCGCACCTGTTCCAAGCACCTTGCCCACCAGCAGAGAGCCGGGGGACGCGCTGGTAACAAGCAACTCCATTGTACGGGTGCTCTTTTCCGTAGCAACGTTTGTTGCAACAAGCTGACCGTAAAGGGTTATGCAAATGAACATCATTATCATGATTGTAAAGCTTACGATATACTTTGCAAATGCCATTTCACCGACGGAATTTACATTTACGGTAACGTCCTCGGTTGCAAGAATTATTGCCGCTTCGCTTTCGTCAACGCCCAGCTCGGCAAGAAGCTCCAGACGGCGCAGAGTAAGAAGATTTTCGGAAATAATGCCGCTTACGGTTTCGTTATAAAGCGTGGATTTTTCGTAAAGCTCAACATCAAAGCCGCCGTTTGCACTGCGACTGAGCAGGGCAACGGAATCGTATTCACCGCTTTCCACCAGCGAATCGCAGCTTTCCGCTTCCGCATCGTCAAGAAAAGCTCCGCCGATAAGAGCCGCCAGTCTTTCGCCGGAATCGTCACCGGTAAGGCTTATGACGGCAATACTGCTTTCCGACGGGTCAAAATCGGTGTCGATTTCCGATGTCAGCCCGACATTCGAGCCGTCCGCGCCGGTATCTCCGAACGCCAGCAACGCCACGAGGAACACCGTCACCGCAAGCAAAATCGCAAGGATAACGGTAATAATTTTAAAGGATTTGCTCTTTAACGTCTGCACAAATTCATGTGCGAAAACAGTTCCGAATCTGTTCACTGTACCGCCTCCTCATATCCTGCCTTTTCGACAAAAATATCCTCAAGGGTCGGCTCGACAATCTGCGCGTCAAGCACCGGAAGCCCCGTATACAGCACCCTGCACATCGCCTGAGTGGGGGAGATACCGTTGCCGAGAGTAATCACCGCACCCTTTTTGGTTATCTCCACCGTGCCCGATGAGCCTGCCGCCTCAACAAATTTGGCGTTTTTGTATATACTGCCGTCACCGGCTATATCGTCAAGCATTATACGCACTCTGTTTTGAGGATAGCCGCGCTTGATTTCGGAAAGCTGACCGTTTAAAACCGACCGTCCCTTATTGAGCATAACTATACTTTCGCAGAAATCCTCAACCGCCGCCATCTGGTGAGAGGAAAAAATAACCAGAGCGCCGCGCTGAGACTGCTCCGCGATAACCTGCTTTAACTGCACCGCGTTAACGGGGTCAAGCCCGGAAAAAGGCTCGTCCAGAATTATCACGTCCGGCTTTCCCATAAGAGCAACGCCCAACTGTATTTTCTGCTGATTGCCCTTTGAAAGGGTTTCAAGCCTGCTTTTTGCGTATTCGTTCATGCCGAGCCGCTCTATAAGCTCAGCGGCGGAATTTTTGGCATAGGCTTTTGACATTCCTCTGAGCCGTCCGAAATATATCATCTGCTCCTCAACCGTCAGCTTGCGGTAAAGACCGCGTTCCTCAGGCAGATAGCCGAATGAGGTGCGTTCTCTCGAAAGAGGTACGCCGTCTACAAGTATCTCACCGCCGTCGGGCGGAAAAACCCCCATGATTATACGCATAACGGTGGTCTTGCCTGCGCCGTTTCTTCCGAGCAGACCGAGGGGAGAGCCGCTGTGGGCGGAAAATGAAACGTCCTGTAACGCCTGCTTCTTACTGCCGTCCGGCAGAGAAAACGCCTTGCACAGACCCTTAACTGTAAGCTCCAAAGCATTCACTTCCTGACTGGTGAAATTTCATGTGACACCGCAAATATATCAAAGGGTAATTTTGTATTATTTGCTTAATGGGAATTATACAACATGTCGCGACGAAAATCAACAGCGCGACCGTGGGGACACGGCTCAAAGGCATTTTAAAAATTATTGTGCATTATGCACAAATTTCAGACCTTTTTCGGCTGTAATGAAACGGTACGGAATTGAGAAAAAAACGGCTTAATAAAAAGGCATTTTGCCTTTTTGGTCAAGTTGCCGATTTCGTTCATTGCTATTGCCTTTTCTTTGGTATTGTGCTATAATGCCGCAGTAAGAAAATATGAAAGCCACATTCGGAGGTATTCTAATGGCAACATTGTCCACAGCACAGCTCAAGGCTCTCATTGACCAGAAGCTTTCTCATAACTTCGGTCTTTCCGCGGAGGAAGCGGACGAGGAGCACGTATATAAAGCTGTTATACTCGTAGTTCGCGATATGCTCTACGAAGCACGTAAAAAGTTCTCCAACGAAACCGATAAAAAGAACGGCAAGCGAATTTACTATCTCTGCATGGAATTTCTCATGGGTCGTTCCCTGAAAAACAATCTGTATAATCTCGGCATCGAAAAGGCTGTGGAAAGAGTTCTTCCCCAGTACCACACCACTCTTTCCAAAATTTACGATTTTGAGCCGGATGCAGGGCTCGGCAACGGCGGTTTAGGTCGTCTTGCCGCCTGCTTCCTTGACGGAATGGCTACCGAGGGTTATCTCGGCATGGGCTATTCTCTCCGCTACGAGTTCGGCATTTTCTCCCAGAAGATTGTTGACGGCTGGCAGACCGAGCTTCCCGATTTCTGGCTGCCCGGCGGTGAGACATGGATGATTCCTCACCGTGAGGATTCTCTTGACATTCATTTCGGCGGTCATATCGAAGAATGCTGGGACGGAAGCTATCATCACGCAAATCACGTGGGCTACGATTCCATAAAAGCCGTACCCTACGACCTCATGTGTGCCGGCGTCGGCGGCAAGGGCGTTTCAACTCTGCGCCTGTGGGCGGCGGAGTGCCCGGAGTTCGATATGAAGAGCTTCAACGACGGAAATTACATGCGCTCCATTGAGCAGAACGCAATGGCGGAAATGCTCACAAAGGTGCTCTATCCCGGCGATAACCACCTTGAGGGCAAGAGCCTGCGCCTTTCTCAGCAGTATTTCCTTGTTTCCTCCTCCATTCAGGATATTATCAAGCGTCACCTGCGCAAGCACCGCACAATGGAAAACTTCGCGGAGCTTACCGCAATCCACATCAACGATACTCACCCGGCACTGGCTATTCCCGAATTTATGAGAATACTGATGGACGAGTGCGGCTTCGGCTGGGACGACGCATGGGATATGACCACAAAGGTCATGGCGTACACCAACCACACCGTTATGAAAGAAGCTCTCGAATGCTGGAGCGTTGACCTGTTCAGCGGCAGACTTCCCAGAATTTACCAGATTGTGTGCGAAATCAACCGCCGCTTCTGTGCCGAGGTTCTCGCAAAAACCGGCGATCAGCCCCTTGTTGACCGTGTTTCCATTGTCCATGACGGGTATGTTAAAATGGCAAACCTCTGTGTTGCGGCGTGTCACCATGTAAACGGCGTTTCCGCGCTCCACAGTGAAATTATCAAGAACGACGTTTTCGCCGATTTCTACCGCGTATATCCCGAAAAGTTCACCAACGTAACCAACGGCATCGCACACCGCCGCTGGCTGTGCCAGTCCAACCCCGGTCTTAACGGTATGCTCACCGAGCTTATCGGAAAGGGCTTTGTTACCGATGCCTCCGAGCTTAAAAAGCTGGAAGCTTTTAAGGACGATAAATCCGTGCTTGAACGTCTTGAAAAGATTAAGAGAGAAAACAAGTGCGTACTGGCTGACTATATCAAGAAGAACAACGGCATAATCGTTGACCCCGATTCCGTGTTCGACGTGCAGGTAAAACGTCTTCACGAGTATAAGAGACAGCATCTTAATGCGCTCCATATCCTCTCCGAGTATCAGTGGCTTATCGACAATCCCAACGCTCACTTTGTGCCCAAAACATATATTTTCGGTGCAAAGGCGGCAAGCGGCTACTTTATGGCAAAGCAGATAATCCGCTTTATCTGCAACCTTGCCGACACCATTAACAACGACCCCAGAGTTAAGGATAAGCTGAAAGTAGTGTTCCTTGAAAACTACCGCGTAACCGTTGCCGAAATGCTGTTCCCGGCTTCCGAAATCAGTGAGCAGATTTCACTTGCAGGTACGGAAGCCTCCGGCACAAGCAACATGAAGTTCATGATAAACGGTGCCGTAACCCTCGGAACGGATGACGGTGCAAACGTTGAGATACACGAGGCTGTAGGCGATGATAACATTATCATATTCGGCATGAGCACACCGGAAGCAATCGCTCTCAAGAGAATATACAACCCCGGAAGCTACTACAACAACAACGCAATGCTGAGAAATGCCATAGACGCCCTTTCTCACGGTTTCGGCGGAGTATCCTTCGGTGACATTTCAAACAACCTGCTCACCAACGACCCATACATGGTAATGGCTGATTTTGCCGATTACTGCCGCGCTCAGAACGACGCCGCCGCTCTGTACGAAAACCGCGAGAAGTGGAATCGCATGAGCCTTATGAACATCGCAAACGCAGGCATTTTTGCCGCAGACCGCGCTATAAGGGATTACGCCAACGGCATCTGGCACGCCGAACCGCTTTCAAAGCAGGGTAAAAAATAATTTTTGATTTATCAATAAGCCCAATCCCCCCTTGTGCAAAGGGGGGATTGTCAGATTAACCGGTAAGCTAAGTTGCAGCCTGTAACGTAAATCCAGGCAATCGACTACCCATAAATCAATGCTTTGATATGCTCCCACCGACAGGGGTAGTAATGGAAATTAAGAAATTTACGACTGCTTTTAATTTCCAACCGTAGGGGCGACGTCCCCGGCGTCCCGGTGGGATTAAACAATATATTTTGAAATAACAAGGCGGCAGATCGGGAGCTTTCCTCCGAATCTGCCGCCTGTCTTAATTTCTTTTAAGCCGACTGTTTTTCGTTTTTCAGCCGTGTTTTCTTCATTGAGTTGACCAGGGCGAGGACAATCAAAACGGTGCATATCACGAAAAACACCGCGCCCATGAGCTGGAAACGTCCTTTGAATATTTCCGCGAGAATTTGCGAATAGGAATTGGAACCGAGCAGCTCCGGCATGGATTTTTTCAGTGTTCCTCCGCCGACAAACAGTGCTATACCGGACGCTCCGAACACCGCCGCGTTTGAATAGTAGCCGATTTTACCGCGTATAAGCAGAATAAGTATCAGCATGTGCAACACGGAAACGGCAATGGCGATAATTTTAACGTCTCTGAAAACAAAGCGGACAACATCGAGCATTTCCGTTTCGCTTTCAAGAGAAGTAATAATGCCGGAGACGGAGCTGTTAAAGCTTTCGACGCAGGAATCAAGCCTTACCGCAAGATAGTCCTCGGTTTCTTTTTCGGAAGCGGCGTGACCTTTGCCGTAATCGGCAACGGCACACAGATAATCGCTGACCAGCTCCCTGTTGACCCCCTCGTAATCCTCACCGTAGAGAATAAAACGGGTACAGCCGGTGAAAATATCGGCAAACAGGGCGTTTGCTTCGGGAATTCTGTAAATATCAAGCTCATCGGGATTGCCGCCCAGACCTTCGACAATATCGTCGCTGTTGTCCTCAAGCTCATCGTATATCGCAAGCTCGGCTGAACGCACCAGCTCCGCCAGCGCATCGGAAGATGAGAGCACATCACCGATATAATTTTCGTCAAGGCTGAGGTCTATGGCAAACAGACTTCCTGCCAGCATCATGTACGCGAACATGGAAATCGACAGCAAAACCGCGCATATTATCTTCAAAACTTTCATTCTATGGCCTCACTTTCAGAGCGATAAATTCCGCCGTCACTCTGTCTTTTGTTTATAATAGCATTAAATTTGCTCTATGACAATCATTTTTTTGATATTTTTGCAATAATTTTCAAGGCTGTTGCGTAAACCGCGGCAATTGTATTATAATAACAAAGTCGCCGCGTGACTAAGCGGGCTTGTCACGCCTTGCTCCGATTTAAATAAAAAAACAGAGGTAACTTAATATGAAAACGGACGTTGCAATAATAGGTTCGGGACCTGCCGGCATATCCGCCGCAATAAATCTGAAATCACGTTATACGGATTTTCTGCTGTTCGGAACGGGAATGAGCGGAAAGGTGCTGCGCAGTGAACGCATAAATAATTATCCCGGTCTGCCGGATATTTCCGGGCGCGATTTTGCCGCCGCCCTGCAATCTCACCTCGATTCCATGGACATATCCGTAACGGAGGATATGATTACCGCAATTTACAGCATGGACGGAAAATTTTATCTGCTCGGCAAGGAACGGCAATACGAGGCAAAATGTGTTATTATCGCTACAGGCGTTCAGGCAGGACGGCAGATTGAGGGCGAAGCAAAGCTGCTGGGCAGCGGAGTTTCCTACTGTGCGACCTGTGACGGTATGCTTTATAAAGGAAAAAGGATTGCCGTTTTGTGCGACAGCGAGGAGCTTGAACACGAGGTTGATTATCTGTCGAATATTGCCGAAAAGGTGTACTACAGACCCCTGTTTAAAAATCCGAAAGCGCAGGGGGCTAATATCGAATACGTTACCTCCGGGTTCAAGGGCATAAACGGTGACATGCGCGTGCGTTCCGTAACCCTGACCGACGGAAGCGAAATTGAGGTTGACGGGGTATTTCTGCTGAAAAAATGTCTGCCGCCGGACGCTCTTTTGCGCGGACTTGAAACAACCGACGGTCACATATCCGTTGACCGGGGAATGAACACAAGCATAGAGGGCTGTTATGGGGCAGGAGACTGCACCGGCAGACCGTATCAGCTTGCAAAGGCAGTAGGGGAGGGCAACATTGCCGCTCATTCGGCACTTGAAAGGCTCTCGCTTGATTCTCACTTGACTTAAATGTTCCTGTACTATATAATAGTCGGGCATAAAATATATGATTTTAAAGAGGTTGGACATTGATGAAAAAATTTCTCATTGCACTTGTTATTGCCGCTCTGCTGGTTGTTTCCGGCTGCGGCTCGACACCGGCTGAAAACACCGACAGCGTTTCCGATGCCGATGCTTCCGCAACCGATGTATCGACCGCCGATGTTTCCGCAGCAGACGTCTCCGTAACCGATGTGCCCGATGATACGGCGGCTGAAATCTCCGCCTCCGACGGCTATAGAAACTGCACTGTCGGAAATCTCAGCTTCCGCTATCCCGACACCTATGCGGCGAATGTTTCCGATGCCGATATGGTCGAAGTGTCAACGGACAAGTCCGGCGCATATTTCACCGTTTCAAAGTCTCCTGCGGTTGATATGGTTGTGTCCGAGCTGAGCAAAACCGACCTTGACAAAATCGGGGAAAGCTCTGCCGACGCTTTAAAAGCCGCCCTGGGCGACAGTGCCGACGTCGTGTATACATATAAAAATCACGAAACCGCTTTGGACGGCGCAGGGGTATGCTTTGAATTTGTGCTGACCGTTGATTACGGCGAGCTTGATTTTTCCCGTGAGCTGAGCTTCTGCCAGCTTTATATTGCAGAGGGCAAGGATATTTATATTGCAACCTTTGCTTCCGACCCCGGACTGAACGGACTTGATGCCGCCGAATGCTTCGCGGACGTTATTTCCTCCGTCAAGCTTAACGCGCAGTAAATAAAATAACAAAACCGTCCTGTAAGCGACAATCCTTACAGGACGGTTTTTGCTATTCGTCTTTACGCTGTTCGTGCTTATAAATATCGCCGTCCCACCAAAAGGTTATTACAACGGTAAAAATTCCGGTAACAACAGCACCGGCAAGGAACACAACGGAAACCGTTCCCTTTTCGTACAGCAGTACGCCGATAACCAGCAGTACCGTTGTTATAAGCCACAAAATAACCTTAATAATCAGTCTTTTGCGGTTCTTCTGTTTCATACCGCTTTTGTTTTCGGCATTCATGTTATCAAATCGCCCTTTCCCGGTGGTTGTTATTCTACTTGATAAAAAGCTTTAATGCTATTTTACCACAAAATTCTCCTCTCTGCAATGTTGTTTCTGTGAGGATATCCCATGGAAAAGCAAAACCCGTGCAATAAATTTTGCCGGGGCTGTTGACCTTTGGGGCTTTTTATGCAATAATTACAGTGTACAGTAATATTCGGCAGAAATACGCTTGACACTGCGCACTGCCGCAGCGATATACTTTGATGAAAGCGTGGTAACATTATGGCTGACAAAACTACTCACTGTCAAAATTGCGGCGAGCCGCTTCGCAGCGGAGCGGAATTTTGCACAAAGTGCGGATTTTCTCCTTCCATAGACTACACCGCCGTTTCGGACGTTCCGTTTATTGCTCTTGCGCCTGTGGAAAAGCTTCCGATACATAAAAGAATCGGCAGAATGCTGCGGCTTCTGCTGGCAACGGTTGCCACCGTCGCAGTGTGCATGATTGCAATTGCCGTTGCTGTTCTGGCAACCACATCGGCAGGTCAGAATCCCTTTGTGGAAATTGACAATGATGTCTACGAATCCTGCATCGAAATGATTGAGCACGTCCGCGGAGCAAAGCTGGGCGACGATATTATGAAGCAGATAGTAGAAGATAAAGGCGATGCCGCCGGTCAGAATTTCCGCGAGCAGTATGAGGAAAGATTCAACGCTCTCTTTAACGAAGACGATGATAAAACCCCTGAGGAGCTTTATTTCGTTTCTGCCGGCTATTACACATGGTTCTGCGAATATTACGCGAAACGTTATGAATACATGGCAGAGCACGGCGGTCTTTACTCTTTCCGCTATACCGACAAAGCCAAAACCTACAGGGCATACGCCGACTGGTGCTATGAAAATTACAGAAAAGCCACATCGGAATCGGAGCTGCGCTCTATTATTCAATATCTTGAAGTGCGTGGGATAGTCTCGAAAGATACCCTTTCAAATCTTGATACGCTGGCGGAAACAATAAGGCGCAAAGCCGAAGCCGCCGCCTGAAAAAAGTAACCGACCGGCAAAGCCGGCGCAAACGTATAAAGGAGAAATGAAAAATGAATTGCAAGTTCTGTAACAACTTTATCCCCGATGACGCTAAAATCTGTCCTATCTGCGGAAAAAGCGCAGATGAAGAAGTCGTTGCAAAGGCAGAGCCTGTCGAAACCGTACCGGCTCTCTCAAGCCCCGAAGCCGAGGCTCCCAAAAAGGAAAAGACCTACAAGAAAAAATCCCTGAAGCTGCCCGTTATCATTATTCTTATTTCCGTTGCGGCATTTATCGGGCTTTATGCTTTCGGCGGTTTGGGCAAACTTTCCGCTCTTATTGACGGCAGTAAGACAGATTCCGCAGTATCCTCCTCCGACCAGAGCGGTCTTGTGGATACCGACAATGAGGAAATCAATCTCGGTCAGTCCACCGATGATACCGTTAAGACCAACGCCACCGATGACATCAGCGGCAATGTGCTTGTAAGCGTTGCTTCCAACGGTGTTGCGGCTCTCATCGGTGTAAGCGGCATTGCCCTTTTCGGCAAGCGCGTTTCCGGCAACAGAAAGGCAAAAAAGCAGGGCAACTGAGTAAAAAAGCCGACCAAATAACCAGCACAGCGGAGGTGTTGTCATGATTAAGTGTCCAAACTGCAAAACCGATAACGATAATGACGATGTGTTTTGCTATGCCTGCGGTGCTCCGCTGGCTCTCGACGAGGAAACGGCAAAGGCGTCCGCCGCCGATGACAGCGTGGAAAAAGACCCGGACGGCTATCCTATCTACGATAAGAAAAACGGCGGTACAATGCGCAGTCAGTCAAATACGGCTCAGAGCATAGCCGTCGGCACTCGCAAGGCAATCGAAAAGGACCTCAAGGGACTGCGTCCCATAACAAGAGCGGCATATTATGTCGTTCAGTCGGACAATACCACCTGGATTAAAACCGGCATAATGGTGCTGTTTGTTGCCTGCTGTGTGGCTATTCTCGCCATTATCCGCGCGATTTTCGATAAGATGACTCTCATCGTTGAATCCATCGGAATAAATACCGATATTAAAACCGGTCTTACCGAAATATATCAGGCAAATCTTTCCGAGTACACCGAGGGCTTGATTGTATATATCCTGCTGCTGTTTCTGGCGGTGTTTGTATACATTCTTCTCGGCAGACTTCTGCTCAGAATCAAAAAGGTCAGAAGAAAGAAGAAAAAGGTCGAACAGAAAGATATGGTCTGATACATTGCGGCAAACTGCGTATTTGAAAATCAACAGGGCTGTAAAACCGAAAGGTTTTACAGCCCTGTTTTGTCTAAAGCCATTATCTGCTTGCTTGTTTAAAAAGCCTTACGATGTTGCAAGCCTCTTGCCAATGTCTCATGCCATATATATTTCCGTTGGAAATCAGTATTGCTTGCGATTTCGACTGTACAGTTTAAAATGAAGCGTCATAGCAGGCAACAACGCCCTCTGCGTCCCGTAATCGGCGGTTACAGGTGAACTTGGATTTTTTACAACAAAGTGCGTTTCAACTGACAAGGCTCGTTTCTCTCGGCTTAGCTTTGTCGGCAAAAAGCACCCCTCCTGTCAGGCTTTAACGCCTGTCGGGAGAGGTGCTGGTTTACGTTATTCAATTTGCGTTATTCAATTCACGTTATTGAAGTCACGCTGTCCAAACGCCGCCGCTCAAATAACATCATTCAGCCTCGGACTGCTTTTTCTTTCTCTCGAAGGCTGCCATAACTGCCAACACGCCGCCGCTGACAAAGAACACTGCAAGCCACGGCAAGGAACTGACATCTCCGGTTTTGGGAGCAGAGCTTGCCTTGTTCAGTGCGTCAAGCATTGCATTGGCTTTATCCAGTTTCTTCTTTGCGTCTTTATCCAAAATTGACTGCTCGTACTCCGAAAGCCCATTGTAAGCAGCTTTTGCTCCTTTAACGGCAGAAGCGTCGTCCTTTGTGATTTTGTCGGGCAGATTGTTGATAATTTCCTCAACGTTTTTTACCCTTTCAATCACCTCAAGAGCATTGTCAATGCGTTTAATTGCATCTTCAATATCCTTAATTTCATCATCGGTCAGATTATTCCTGTAATTCTCCAATGCTTTTTTAAGGTCGCTCTTTGCGGTTTCGAGGTCGGATTTATCATCGGTAGTTACATTATCGGATGTAATATCCCCGGTTTTGACAACGCTGTCGGTATTCACCGCTTTGTCTACCTCATCAAGCTTATCAAGCAATTTTTTAGCATTGTCCTTAATTGCCTTAAGCTGTTCTTTCTCGCTTTCGGTGAAGTCCTTGCCGCTGTCGATAAGCTCATTCACAAAGTCAAGCACTTCCTGAATGTCTTCCTTATTTTCCGATGTTACGTTGCTTTCGTCAATGCCCTCAATTTCGTCATCAAGCGAAGCAATTGTGATTACGGTAATCTTAATCTCCCTGCTGCTGTTACCGGATTTATCCGCAGCAACAACAGTGTGTTCGTTGCCGTCTGCCGTAATGGTATATTTGCCGCCGGCAGTAAGCGTCACGGGTTCTCCGTCCACCTTAACAACATCAATATGCTCGTCGGTTACGGTAAATGTCGTGTTGCCGTAGTAGGTTTCGCCGTCAACAACATCGGAAATGACAGGCGCAATGCTGTCAAGTATAATACCGTCACTGTTGAAATACGCAATGTTGTTGGCTTTGTCGGTTACTTTTGCATAAACAACATACTCGGCTTCGGGATTGATATTAAAGGCGGCAGTGTACGTTGTCCAGTCGCTGTCCGAAAGTGCTTCAACCTGTGCCGTTGAAAGCTCCTTTGCGGCAAGATAGTAATAAATTCTGTCCACTCCGCTGCCATTGTCCTCTGCGGTTATTTCTACCTTTTGAGCATCTTTGTAGAACTGTCCGGAAGTGAGATTGCTCCAGATTCCGTTCCATACGTTATTGCCGATTTTAACTTCGGCGGTGGGAGCGGTGATGTCCGCAACACCCTCAACGGTAATATTGACATTCTTCTGCGCTTTGCTTACGGTGTACTCGCCGTTTCCGTTAAGTGTTACCTTGCTTCCGTTTACTTTGACCGCAAAGCTGTCAAGCTTTGAATATCCCTCTGCAAGAGTAAAGGTGAGCTTAACATCATCTTCCCATTCAAGCTTCGTTTTGTCAACGGTAAGAGTGTAACCGGTCTGCTTTGTCGGAATGGTTACAGTGAGCTTTTGACCCGGCTCAATCACAACCTCGTCAGGTGAGGATTCGTTGTAATCATCAGTCGCTTTATAACGGACATAATATGTTCCGGCTGCAAGGTTTTTAATTGTGCTGCCGCCAACATCGGAATAGGTGTTCTCGTCGCTCTTGCGGTACTCCATCAAATCGCTAACGCCGATGATTTCGCCGTCGTTCTTTCCGTAAATGGTTTCCGCCTTGCCCTGTATACTTGTTGTGGGCAATCTGTTGGCTTTTGCAATGCTGAACTTTGTTGTAACATTTTCGGGCAGCTTATAGTTGCCTGCCTGCGCTCCCGTAATTCCCGTAACCGTTGCGGTGTAATCTGTGCCTGCATGAGTTTGCTCACCCCCAACAGTCAGCTCGATGCTGTCGCCGTCAGCCACGCCGGTAGGTGTGGCTGTGGGGATTTTTGTGCCGCCGTCATAAGTAAAGGAGGTATTGCTCCAATCAATGCCGATTGTCTTTTTGTTAATCGTGAATGTGCCGCCGACAAAGGTAATGTCATAGTTCGAGTTTGCGCCGACATTTTGACTTACCGTAATGGCGTATGTTTTTGCGTTTTCTCCGGATTCACGGGTGATGGAAATGCAGGTCAGCTTCTCCGAGTTGACCAATGCGCCGTTTGTTATTTCCCATGTCAAATCAGGGTCATTTTCGCCGTAGGTTTTGCTGTTGTCTTTGGCTTTAACGGTAAGCTTTACCTTTTCGATTTTAAATTCAACCACTTTTTCCAGACCTGCGTAATTATCAGTGCCAACTACGGTAAAACGAACCTTGTAATCGCCTGCCTGGGTGGGAACGTCGGTGCTGTATTCGCTGTCGTTTGCCGTGGCGGATTTGTATTCCACCTTAGTAACACTGCCAAACTCAGGCGTGCCTGTGTTCGGGGTACCTGCCGCCTGTCCGTAAGTCCGGTTTTCAATACTCGGCTCGGTTTTCCAACTGTTCGCCGCCTGTGAAATGTCAACACACGAATAGCCTGTAACGGTATTATAATTATTCTTTTCCACCTTGTAGTATACCGTATACGAGCCCTTTTCGGCGTAGCCGGGGTTGGTGCTTGTATAGGTTATTCCGTCGGTGCTGTAAGTGACCGTTGTGCCGTCGGGGGCATTTACGGTAATGTAGTGGTATTCCCCGTCATATTCGCCGGAATAGCCGTTCGCTGTAATGCCGGTCAGAGTGCCATTGGAAATTTCAAAAGTCTCGGTTGCAGTCGCACCGCCGATTGTAATGCTGCCTTTTGCGGTGCCCGGATTGATGTTATTGCTGTATGAAACAGTCAAGGTTTCGCCCTGCCAGCCATTTGAATAGGTTACTTTTAACGGCGTAATCGCATCGCCGCTATAGGCAAGAGAAGCGGAAGTGTCTAAGGACAATGTTGCCGTTTCGCTATGACCGCAGCCGTTTTTGCAGGTTTCGGTGATGACATTGCCCGAAGCGGAATAGCTGTAGCTGTGAGGTCCTGCTTCGCCGGTATCGGTTTTGGTGGTCGTATATGTTTTGCCGGCGAATGTAACCGAGGCAGTGTAGGTGACAGTTGACTTTTCCGTACATTTTGTCGCATTAACGGCACTGGAGGTGACAGATGCGCTTCTTGTTACGCAAACACCGCTTGCCGACGCGTCTTTTGCGGTAAATACTGCTGTTGCGCTTGTTCCGCTCCATGTCCATGTCGGTTCGTTCATTTCAAGACATTCAAATATAACAACGGGACTTGATAAGTCGGAAACATACATTCTGCTGTTCAAACCTCTGACAGGATAAAGCGACCATTTGCTTCCCGGTGTTTTAGGCAGACCGCTTAATTTCGGTGAATCGTTTTTACCTGCTGCGGTTGACAAAGACATATAAGTTATGTCGCTGTTGTTGACATACAAATGAAGATTTCTATAGTTTACGCCTACTTTCACATAACTTACCTGGTCGTTAAAGTTTGTATACGTTATCTTTTAAAGATAATCGTCGTATGTGCCGAACTGTGCAACATTGTTTGTATATGAAATATAACTGTTAATCGGCAGTGTTCTCGCTTCCGTTGCCGCGTAGGCATTCAGGCTTGATACCGGCAATATGCCGAATATAAGCACCAGCGTCAGCAACAGGCTTAAAAATCTTTTTTTCATAAGAAACCTCCCTGAATTTTCGGCGGAAGTATGGCTCTTTCCAATGTTTCCCACCCGGAATGCAGTCTATCTCCAAATGCGCCGATTGAGCTGTGTTTTAATCATTTGAAATTTTATCACATGCTCATTGCACTATCAAGAGTTTTTTGAGAGTTTTTGCGATTTTT
Source organism: uncultured Eubacteriales bacterium (assembly GCA_964500965.1). GTDB lineage: Bacteria > Bacillota > Clostridia > Oscillospirales > Acutalibacteraceae > JAISGQ01. The sequence goes on from CAZCQZ010000027.1 coordinate 24,465, forward strand.
CAAAGGACAACCGATGGAAATTTTAACCGCTTCTCTCTGACGATGAGGCGCTATTTAGATAAAGCTTTGCTGTTAAGATAGAAGTTGCGTTATAGATATAGTTGAAACGGGGAAATGGTAAACTGAAATTTGCGGTTGGCTGAAAATTTAGCAATCATTGGCTCCCTTGTGTAAATGAGGGAGTGTATCAAAGATACGCTTTGAATATCAAAACCTGCGGTTTTGATTGAGGGATTGCCTACAGCTCAGATTTATCATTTTGGTTGAAATTTATCGAATCACTGGCTCCCTTGTGTAAAGGGAGCTGTCACGAAGTGACTGAGGGATTGTCTATGACTTTAACTCACAATGCAGGTTACAACTTAGCTTATCGGTTAATCTGACAATCCCCCTTGAAGATTGCGGATAAATCACGCAATCTTCTTTCCCCCTTTACACAAGGGGGACTTGGGTTGTTGAATAATTTTAAGCTTGACTGAGGAATTGCTTTTTCTATGGCTTGGATTTGTGCTATTAGCTGAAAATTATCAATTACCGGCTCCCTTGTGTAAATGGGAGCATATCAAAGATACGCTTTGAATATCAAAACCTACGGTTTTGATTGAGGGATTGCCTACAGCTCAGATTTATCATTTTGGTTGAAATTTATCGAATCACTGGCTCCCTTGTGTAAAGGGAGCTGTCACGAAGTGACTGAGGGATTGTCTATGACTTTAACTCACAATGCAGGTTACAACTTAGCTTATCGGTTAATCTGACAATCCCCCTTGAAGATTGCGGATAAATCACGCAATCTTCTTTCCCCCTTTACACAAGGGGGACTTTGGTCTGTTGAAAAAATTCACTCTGTTACACAAGGGGGACTTGGGTTTGTTGAAAAAATTCACTCTATTGCACAATGAGGACTTGGGCTGGTTGAAAAAGTTCACTCCATTTACACAAGGGGGACTCTTGACTTTATCGGTAAGTCAGAATTTACCGATTAACGTACCCCTGTACGCTTTCGGGCTCGGTCTGTCCGTTCCGCGTCTTTTTTCCTTTTATACGAAAACGGGCAGTAAAAACGCAAGTTTTTTACTGCCCGAAAATCATTCAATTAAAATCAATCCTCTTTGGCGTAGGTATCGAAATAGCCCTGAATAAATACAACGGGCGTGCCCTTATCGCCGCTGCCGCTGGTCAGGTCACAGAGAGAACCGATGAGGTCGGTGAGCTGTCTGGGGGTAGTACCCTCGGAAGCCATGTTGCCCACAAGGTCCGCTTCCTTTGCCTTGATTGAATTTTTAATAGCCTCGGCAAGCTCCGCACCGCTGAGATTTGCAAAATCGTTGTCTGCAAGATATTTGAGCTTCAGCTCGTTGGGCTTGCCCTTTAAGCCCTCTGTGCAGGCAGGAGAAACCACGGGGTCTGCAAGCTCCCAGATTTTGCCTACGGGGTCTTTAAACGCGCCGTCGCCGTAAATCATGGCTTCGATATTTTTGCCGGTCATCTCGTTGAGCTTCTTTGCGAGAGCATCAACAAAGGTCTGGCAGTCACGGGGGAACAGCTTAATGCTGTCTTCGGTTGCCTTGTTTGAACCCAGCAGACCGTAAGCCTCATTGTAGCCGCTGCCGTCAACGCTTTCGTTGAGAATGTCCGCAAGGGTGAGAACTTTCTTCGCGCCTGCTTTCATCAGACGGCGAACGCTTCTGAATCTGGTGTGAATATCGCAGGTAAGAACGCTGTCGGTGTATTCGAGAATAGCCTGGGGACGGTTTGAGAAAATGACCTCAACCTCACAGCCGCACTCACGGATAAGATTGCAGTAATACTCAACATAATCAACGCCTGTAAAGGGGTGGAGAGTATAGCCGAAAGCCTCTCTGTACTGAGCCTCGTTGAGAACGTCCGCATAGGGGTCGATGCCCTTTTCGTCAAGCAGGTCGGGGTCGAAAAGATGATTGCCCACCTCGTCGGAGGGATATGAAAGCATGAGATAAATCTTCTTCATACCCTTTGCAATACCGCGCAGGCAGATTGCAAAGCGGTTTCTTGAAAGAATGGGGAAAATAACACCGATAGTGTCTGTGCCGAACTTGCCTGCAACGTCCTTGGCAATAGCATCGACAGAAGCATAGTTGCCCATGGAACGTGCGACAACGGACTCGGTAACGGCAACAATGTCTCTGTCGTTAAACTCAAAGCCCTCTGCCTTTGAAGCGTTTACAACGCTTTCGGCAACGATAGAAACAAGGTCGTCGCCCTGACGGATGACAGGAGTACGAACTCCACGTGAAATAACGCCCACTGTTCTCATGTTAAAATCAAACCTTTCATTTCGGCGCAAAAGCACCTCAAGATTGCAAGGTTATTTTAACATAAGACTTGATATAAGTAAATAGATAGTTTATTATATTATATATAAGCTGTTGTTATAACAGACTTTCAAAAAGGAATGGTTTCATGAATATCAGCACGGAGCTGTACAGAATTTTTTCATCGGTTGCCGCCGCAGGGACGTTTTCCGGCGCATCAAAGCTTCTGGGAATAAGCCAGCCGGCGGTCAGTCAGGCGGTGCAGCGGCTGGAAGCCGCTCTTGACGTAAAGCTGTTCAACCGCTCCTCAAAGGGCATCACACTTACACGGGAGGGTGAGCTTCTGGCAGGGTACGTAAACTCGGCAATGGGACTTATAGAAGCCGGGGAGGAAAAGCTGTTAAAGCTGCGCTCCCTTTCGGCAGGAGAGCTTCGCATAGGCGCAGGGGACACCGTTTCAAAATGGTATCTTTCTCCCTTTATCGGCAAGTACCACACCCTTTACCCGGAGGTGAAAATCAGCATAACAAACCGCACCACCGACGGCACAATGGAACTGCTTCGCAACGGTGCGGCGGATATAGGCATTGTTAACATGCCCATAAGCGAAAAGGGCTTTGTTTTCGAGGAATGCCTTGCGATACACGATGTTTTTATTGCCGGCGAGCCGTTTTCCTTTTTGCGCGGCAGAGAGGTATCTCCCTTTGAGCTTGCCGATTATCCGCTGATAATGCTTGAACAGGCTTCAAATTCACGGCGCATGGTTGACCGTCATTTTCTGAATAACGGCGTTGTGCTCCGCCCGGAAATCGAAGTGGGCGCACATGATTTGCTCACGGACTACACCCGTATAGGACTTGGAATCGCCTGTGTTACAAGGGAGTTTGTGCGCTATTCCGACAGCGAAATGTTTGAAGTGCGGCTGACGCCGCCTGTTCCGCGCCGCAGTGTCGCCGTGTGCTACAGAGAAAATATTCCCCTTTCCGCGGCGGCAAAAAGCTTTATAGCACTGCTGAGCGGCGAATGATTGCCGATTAGCTCTCTGTCCTCACCCACACGCGCATTTCGTTTTCGCCGCGATTTGCCCATGCGTAATAGGGGACAAAATGCAGGGGGCACGGCTCGTAATCCGGCGTTGCGGCAAAGTACAGCGAATCGCTGTACGACAGCTCTTTTTTGCCGCTGACGGTGACGGCAGTTACCCGATGACCGCATATATCCTGCTGTGACAATGCCGGTTTCGGGCTTCCGCACAATATCAGGCTGTGAAGCGATTTGCCGTTGTCGGCTTCCTCAAGACAGTAAACCAGCGGACCGCGCATAACCGCCGCCTGCCCTGCCGTTTCGCGCACCTTTGAGCTTGCGCGGATTACTCTCACAGGCATGTCAAAGCTGAAATCAATTTTGCTTCCTGCTGTCATATCGAAATAAATATACCCCTTTTTGACGGTGCGGTTATCGGCATTGACGGTATATTCTCCTGCCCAGTCGGGAATCCTCAGCGCAACGGAAATATCCTTTTTCGCATAAATACTGCCATTGGCGGTATCGGGCATTTGAGATTCAATTACAAGGCTGTCGGTTTCCGCGCTCAGAAGCATATTTATATATTCAACGCCGCCGATGCTCATTACGGCGTAATCCCCTACAGAGCCGAGCATACGGGCAATGTTCGGAGGACAGCAGGCACAGCCGAACCACTTTTGACGTATGGGCTTGACGTGGTGCTTGCGCTCGTCTTTACGGCAGTCCTCCGGCACGCATTCCAGAGGATTTACATAGAAAAAGCTCTTGCCGTCAAGGGCAATGCCGGACAGAACGCCGTTGTACAGCGCACGCTCCATAACATCGGCGTAGCGGCTGTCCTGCTCCAGCCTGAGCATTCTCCCGGCAAAAAACACCAGCCCGATTGCGGCACAGGTTTCGGCGTAGGCGGTGTCGGAGGGCAGGTCGTAATCGTGGCTGAACGCTTCACCCATGTGAGTGCCGCCTATTGAGCCGGTTATATACATCTTGCGGTTAACTATGTTGTTCCACAGCTTTTTGCAGGCGTCAAGTAACGATTCGTCACCCTTAAGCCGTGCAAGGTCAGCCATGGCAGAGTACAGGTACACACCTCGAACGGCGTGACCTACCGCTTCGTCCTGCTCCCTGACCGGTTTGTGAGCCTGCTGGTACTGATACCGTTCGTCACTTTCGGAATCATCTCCGGCAAAGTCTATTTCCGAAACCTCCGCGCTCTTTGACGGCACGCTTTCGGGGTGTTCGGTATCGAAAAAGCAGGGCTTTTTGCCGCGCTCGTCCACAAAATAGGAAGCAAGCTCAAGGTATTCCGTTTTACCGGTTGCTTCGTAAAGACGAATCAGGGCAAGCTCCGCTTCCTCGTGACCGGGATAGCCGTGTATCTGACCCTCGCCGGGTCCGATTTTTTGCGCAATAAATCGGGCAAAACGTTCCGCGCAGTGAAGAAGCTTATCCTTCCCTGTCGCGTGATAATACGCCACTGCACCCTCCGCAAGATGTCCGAAGCAGTAAAGCTCGTGGTAGTCGCGCAGGTTGGTAAAAATTCCGTCGGGGTTTCGCAAAATAAAGTATGTATCGAGATAGCCGTCCTCACGCTGAGCATCGCACACAATATCAATCGCTTCGTCGGCGGTGCGTTCAAGCTCGCTGTCCGGGTGCTGAACAAGGGAATAGGCAACCGCTTCAATCCATTTTGAAAAGTCGCTGTCCTGAAAAGCAAAGCCGTAAAAGGTGTCCTCCGGCTCACCTGAGGGAAGAACCTGAAAAACAGGTTCTTTTTTAATAATCTGTGAAATTTCGCCACGGAGCAACGCCCCTGCGGTTTTATAATTTCTCATGCAGTAGCTGGGCTGTGCGCCGGCAACAAGGTCATTAAGGGCGTTCCACTGGTAGGGTATGACCTCAGTACGCACAAGCTCGGCTTTTTCTTTCCAGAATCCCGATGTAAGTATTACGGACATAATATTCCTCCTGTTTGAAAAACGATGTTATACTGATTTCAAATAAGACATATGGAATAAAAATCCTTCGCGTCAGTCAAAAAGCAAGACTTTCCGCTGGGATTTTTTATTGATTTTTTATTGACTTTCTAATTTGAAATTAGTATTAGAAAAGACCGCTCGCCCGTCTCCCGTTTCGGGGCTTGGTCTTATCATTTTGGCTGAAATTTAACAAATTACCATGGCTCCCTTGTGTAAATGGGGAGTCTATCAAAGCGAAGCTTTGATTATCAAAACCTGCGGTTTAATATCAAAACCTGCGGTTTTGATTGAGGGATTGTTTTTTCTACGGCTCCCTTGTGTAAAGGGAGCTGTCACGGAGTGACTGAGGGATTGCCTATGACTTGGATTTATCATTTTGGTTGAAATTTAGCTTACCGGTAAATCTGGCAATCCCCCAATTGAATCCGCAGGATTCAATATCCCCCCTTTACACAAGGGGGACTTGGGTTTGTTGAAAAAGTTCACGCTTTTACACAAGGGGGACT
>CAZCQZ010000028.1:0-29207 GCA_964500965.1 uncultured Eubacteriales bacterium
AATCTGAGCAGCTTCTTCAACGCGGCGCTTGATTTCGTCTTTCGGATACTTTCTGAGCTTAAGACCGAACGCCATGTTGTCGAAAACGGTCATGTGAGGATAAAGAGCATAGTTCTGGAAAACCATTGCAATATCTCTGTCCTTAGGAGCGACATCGTTAACGAGAGTGTCACCGATGTAAAGCTCGCCGTCGGAGATTTCCTCAAGACCTGCAATCATACGAAGGGTGGTGGACTTACCGCAGCCGGAAGGTCCTACGAGAATAATGAACTCCTTATCCTGAATCTCAAGATTGAAGTCGCTAACGGCCTCAACGCCGCCGGGGTAACGCTTGTAAATGTTTTTCAAGGTTACGCTTGCCATAATTTTTTGCCTCCTAATCATTTCTCGGACTGTCAAATCTTTGTACAGCCCATGGCTTCTGCCTTAATTATAATAGCAGAATCGCTTAACATAAGCAAGTGACCAATAGTATAAATTTCAGCTCACAATATTGTTAAAGATGAACAAATTATTGGTAATTTGCGCTTAAATCGCACCATATTTAGTGCTTCTTAACAGAAACATCACAGACTATTTGAGAGTGAAAAGCCCGACTTCATCATCGGTAAGCTCACGGCACTCACCCTCGGAAAGAGTGCCGTCAAGCTCAAGACTGCCGATTGAAATTCTTTTCAGAGCTAAGACCTTTTTGCCTATAGCCGCCGCCATGCGTTTTACCTGGTGATATTTTCCCTCGCAAATACTGATTTCGACAATGTGATTTTCCGGGTCTGTAAGACGTGCGAAGCATGGGCGGCATTCTTCGCCGCCGTCAATGACCACGCCGTTTCTGAGTATGTCAAGCTCGGCTTCCGTAGGGCTGGCATCAAGCATTGCAACATATTTTTTGTAAAGCTCTTTTTTCGGGGAGGTAACACGGTGGGAAAACTCTCCGTCGTCTGTAATGATAAGCAGACCGGTGGTGTCCTTGTCAAGTCTGCCGACAGGGGACAGGCAGTCCCTTTGAAGTGCCGCCGGTACAAGGTCGATGACGGTTTTCTGTGTGCTGTCCGTGCTTGCGGATACACAGCCCTTTGGTTTATTCAGCATAATATAAACGCGCTCTTTATAATTTAAAACCGCGCCGTCAATGGTGATTTCGACCTTTCCGGGGTCGATTTTCAGGTCGATTTTGCAGACCTGCTTGCCGTTGACGCAAACTCTGCCTGCCCAGATGAGACGGTGTACGTCCTTTCTGCTCATTCTGCTTTGTGAGGCGATTACTTTATCTATACGCTCCATGCTTTCACTTCCTTTATTATGCATATTATATCCGCTTAAATTCAGAATGTAAATGAAATTTTAATTTGAGAAAGCTCAGCGGTAGCTATTGCATTTAAAAGATGTTAAATTGTAATGAGACATTTTTTTATTTTATGCGACTAATAGGTGAAAGGGGGTGAAGTTATGGATAACGGTGCGGAAAGCTACAGGCGATTTCTTGCCGGAGATATCGGCGGCATTGCCGAAATCGTAAGTGAATTTAAGGACGGTCTGATTTTGTATTTAAACAGTTATGCGAGAAATATTTACGTAGCGGAGGAGTTGACGGAAGACACGTTTTTCAGACTTATAACGAAAAAACCGCCGTTTTTCGGAAAAAGCTCTTTTAAATCGTGGTTGTACGCCATAGGTAGAAACACGGCAGTTGACTTCATCAGGCGTACTTCAAGACTTGCAAGCACACCGATTGAGAATTTGGAAAAATACACATCGGAGGTTGAAAGCCTTGAAAATGCGTACATAAGAGACGAACGGAAAATACTTGTTCATAAGGCTGTTTCAATGCTTTGCGAAGATTACAGAAGTGTGCTTTGGCTAACGTATTTTGAGGGGTTTTCCAATAAAGAAACGGCGGCAATTCTGAAAAAGAATGAACGACAGATAAGGAATCTGCTTTACAGAGCAAAACAGTCGTTAAAGAACAAGCTTGAAAAGGAGGATTTTATTTATGAAGAGCTGTGAAGAAATGGTAAGCAATCTGCTTGAGCGCAGGGAGTGTTACGAGCTGGAGAAAAAAAGGAAAAAAACCGCAATGTTGCGACTGACAATTTGCTTAGGCGGTGTGTGCCTGATTGCGTTTGTCTGCTTTTTGACAGGACAGGATAAAGCTTTAAAGGAAAATCGGCAAGGAGAGAACGGTAAATACGGAATACCTGTTTCAAGCTTTGAAGCATCTTTGCCCGATTCGGATACCGATAGCTTCGGAGCTGACGAGCTTGAACATATTGAGGTAATTATTGATGAAAACAGGATTTATACCCAACTGGATGAATCCGAATATGAAAAGTGCGGAATAGGAACCGAACTGAGTGAAAGCGATTTCGGAGAGAGCCTGGGTATAATAACGGAAATAGCCTCCTGGTCGGAAGCTGTCGGTACCCCCTGTTCACAGGAACCCGGTTTGGCAAACTGCGAGGTGTATTACTATGCTCCGGCAAATTGTGAAGCTGCGATTATCGTAAAGGGCAACGGGCATTGCAGTGTGTTTGTTTTTCGCGGATTTAGCTGTGAGGGGCACAGCATAAAAGAAGCTTTAACGATATTGGGAATAAACTCAGGTGATGATATTAGCTCGGTAAGCTTCAATGTGAGAAATATTGTCGGTGAAACTGTAAAAAATGTTGTAATTGACGATGCGGACGGAAAAAATTCAATATACAATATTTTCACACAGCTAAAACCGTATACATCGGATAATTCTGTGCAGGGAACACCGGGCTGGCTTTTGGCGGCTACCGAAAGTTATGATTATAGTACGGCACTTTTTGTGGAAATATCAATTGAAAATAATTGCCGATTTTCTTTTATAACCGAGTATCAGCCTTATTTGGGCAGCGGCTATATTGACCTGCACGAGATGCTGAGCAGTGAGCAGAATGATGTTCTGATGAATTTGATTTTTTAATTGAATATTTACGAAAATGAAAAACAGACTTCGCAAAGCGGCGTGCCGACTGCGAGGTCTGCTTTTAAATAAAAAATAAAACATATGTTTGAAAATGTGCGTTATATTACTTGACAAACGGAGCAGAATATATGATAATTTCATTGGAAAAGAAAGTTTGTGCGAAGAAGCTCACTGCATCATTTCCAACGGAAATTACGATTGCCGGGAAAGGAAAGGCTTTAATGGACAGATTTGAACTGGTATCATCATACAAGCCCACAGGTGACCAGCCGGAGGCGATTGAAAAGCTTACCGAGGGCATAAAAAGCGGAATGAGAGAGCAGACATTATTGGGTGTTACAGGTTCGGGAAAGACCTTTACGATGGCAAATATCATCGAAAAGGTCAACAAACCGACGCTTGTGCTTGCCCACAACAAAGTGCTTGCGGCTCAGCTCTGCAATGAGTTTCGGGAATTTTTCCCAAACAACGCCGTGGAATTTTTCGTTTCCTATTATGACTATTACCAGCCTGAATCCTATGTTCCGACAACGGATACTTATATAGAAAAAGACAGCAGCGTCAATGATGAAATTGACAAGCTCAGACATTCGGCAACCTCCGCACTTTCAGAACGCAGAGATGTAATAATTGTTGCCAGTGTTTCTTGTATATATACTCTCGGCGACCCTATTGATTACCGAAATATGATATTGTCGCTGAGGGTCGGAATGGAAAAAAGCCGCGACGATGTGCTGAGAAAGCTGACCGAGATTCAGTATGAGCGCGGTGATATTGACTTTTCGAGAAATAAATTCCGGGTACGTGGTGACGTGGTGGAGATTTACCCCTCATATTCCACGGATACCGCAATAAGGATAGATTTTTGGGGAGACGAGATTGAAAGAATAAGCGAAATAAATGTGGTGACAGGGGAAGTAAAAGGACTGCGTTCTCATGTTGCCATATATCCTGCTTCTCATTATATTGTGCCGAGGGATAAAATGATTCATGCCATTTCGGAAATAGAACGTGAAATGGAGGAAAGAGAGGCGTGGTTTAAGGAACATGATATGCTGGTTGAAGCACAGCGAATACGGCAGCGCACAACCTACGATATGGAAATGCTCAATGAAATCGGATTTTGTTCGGGAATTGAAAACTATTCCCGTGTGCTGTCCGGCAGAGAGCCGGGAAGCAAGCCGTTTACACTGCTTGACTATTTCCCCGATGATTTTCTTATGTTCATTGATGAATCTCATGTTACAGTACCCCAGGTGAGGGCGATGCTCAACGGAGACAGAGCAAGAAAGAAAAATCTTATAGACTACGGCTTCAGACTTCCGTCGGCGTATGACAACAGACCACTGGGCTTTGATGAGTTTTACGACCATATAAATCAGGTGGTTTATGTCAGTGCAACACCGTCGGATTTTGAAAAGAATAACAGCAGTCAAATCGTGGAGCAGGTCATAAGACCTACGGGACTGCTTGACCCGGAGGTAATTGTAAAGCCCACCGACGGGCAGATTGACGACCTTATTTCGGAAATAAATATCAGAGCCGAGAAAAAACAGAGAACACTTGTCACAACTCTCACAAAGAAAATGGCTGAGGATTTAACGGCATATATGGAAAGTCTCGGCATACGAGTGCGTTATCTTCACCATGACATTGACACGGTTGAACGAATGGAAATAATCCGTGACCTCAGATTGGGCGAATTTGATGTGCTTGTCGGTATAAACCTGTTGAGAGAGGGACTGGATATACCGGAGGTAACATTGGTTGCGATTCTCGATGCCGATAAGGAGGGTTTTTTGCGAAGCTCCACTTCTCTTATTCAGACCATAGGCAGAGCCGCAAGAAACTGCGAAGGAAAAGTTATAATGTATGCCGACAGTGTAACGCCGTCAATGGAGTATGCCCTGACCGAGACGGAAAGGCGGCGTAAGGCACAGTCTGAATACAACGAAAAGCACGGAATCAAGCCGAAAACCATAGAAAAGAAAGTTGCCGATATTATTGAAATATCAATGCACGGCTATGACGAGCCGTCGGGAAAAAAGACAAAGAAGCGTATGACGAAGTCGGAGCGTGAAATACTCGTAAAGGAGCTTACAAAGCAGATGAAGCAGGCGGCAAAGCTGCTTGATTTTGAGCTGGCGGCACAGCTTCGCGACCAGATAAAGCTGCTTGAAAAGCAGACAACGCCAAAGCTTTGAGCAGGAGGAAATTAAGTGTCAAATCAAAAAATCGTAATTAAGGGTGCAAGAGCCAATAATCTTAAAAATATTGATGTTGAAATTCCCAGAGATAAGCTGGTCGTTTTCACCGGTCTGTCCGGGTCGGGGAAAAGCTCACTTGCATTTGAAACCATATATGCAGAGGGTCAAAGACGTTATGTTGAATCCCTTTCGTCATATGCGAGAATGTTTTTGGGACAAATGGAAAAGCCGGACGTGGATTTGATTGACGGTCTTTCACCGGCAATATCAATCGACCAGAAAACAACTTCCAAAAATCCGCGCTCAACAGTCGGAACGGTTACGGAAATATACGATTATATGCGTTTGCTTTATGCACGTATAGGCATACCTCACTGCCCGGTGTGCGGCAGGGAGATTAAGCAGCAGACCGTTGACCAGATTGTTGACAGCATTTTATCACTGCCCGAAAGCTCAAAGCTTATGCTTCTAGCCCCTGTGGTACGCGGCAAAAAGGGTACTCAGCAAAAGGAGCTTGACGCGGCGAGAAAAAGCGGATTTTCAAGAGTCCGTGTGGACGGAAATATTTATGACCTTTCCGAGGAAATTACCCTTGATAAAAATATAAGACATACGGTTGAAATCGTAGTTGACAGACTGGTTGTAAAGCCCGAAATCAGAGGACGTGTTGCCGATTCAATAGAAACGGCGTCTTCGTTGACCGGCGGAATAATTGTAGCCTCCGTAGTAGGCGGTGAGGAAATTACCTACTCTCAAAGCTACGCCTGTCCGGAGCATGGCGTAAGCGTTGAGGAGCTTTCACCGCGTATGTTTTCTTTTAATAATCCTTTCGGAGCTTGCCCGAAATGTACGGGCTTGGGCGTATTTATGCGCGTTGACCCCGACCTTGTAATTCCCAACAGAAAGCTTTCCATAAGAAAAGGCGCGATAAAGGGTACAGGCTGGAAAGCCGAAGAAAATTCCATGGCGATGATGTTCTTTGAGGGCATTGCAAAGGCATATGGCTTTACAGTTGATATGCCTATAGAAAGGCTGACGAAAGAGCAGGTGAATGTACTGCTTTACGGAAGCGGCTCAAGGAAGATAACATTTGTAAGACGTGACAGCTATGGAACAAGGTCTTTTGAAAATACTTTTGAGGGCGTTATAGGCAATCTTGAGCGAAGATACAGAGAGACTACAAGTGCATGGAGCAAGGCGGATATTGAGATTCTCATGAGTCCGGTACTCTGCGAGCATTGCCACGGAAAGCGGCTTAAAGAGGAGTCTCTGGCGGTAACAGTCGGCGGAATAAATATTGCCGAGGCAACGGATAAATCCATTAAAGAGCTTATAGATTTTTATAAAAATCTTGAGTTGAACGAAAAAGAACATATGATAGGCGACCAGGTTATAAAGGAAATTCTGGAACGTCTGAGCTTCCTGCAAAGTGTCGGTCTTGGCTATCTTACTCTTTCGCGTTCGGCAGGTACGCTGTCAGGCGGAGAAAGCCAGCGTATACGCCTGGCAACTCAGATAGGCTCAAGTCTTATGGGTGTTCTTTATATTCTTGACGAACCGAGCATAGGACTGCATCAGCGAGACAACGACAAGCTTCTTGCCACACTTCAAAGGCTGAGAGATTTGGGAAATACACTTATTGTTGTCGAGCATGACGAAGATACCATACGTGCCGCCGATTATGTTGTGGATATAGGTCCCGGAGCGGGAATCCACGGCGGTGAAGTGGTGTTTTCCGGAACGGTGGATAAGCTGCTCAAATGCAAAAATTCCATTACGGGGCAGTATCTTAACGGAACAAGGAAAATCGAAGTGCCGGCACAGCGGCGAACCGGAAACGGTAAGACGCTTAAAATAATCGGCGCGGCTGAAAATAATCTGCAAAATATTGACGTTGAAATTCCTCTGGGCACGATGACCTGTGTTACCGGCGTTTCGGGGTCGGGAAAAAGCTCCCTTGTCAACGAAATACTCTACAACAGGCTTCACGCCGAGCTTAACGGCGCAAAGCCCAATTGGGGTGCGCACAAAGATATTGAGGGCATAGAGCATCTTGATAAAATAATAGCAATCGACCAGGCACCGATAGGAAGAACACCGCGTTCCAATCCGGCAACTTACACAGGTGTTTTCACGGATATTCGCGAGCTTTACGCGTCAACTCAGGAAGCGAAAATGCGCGGCTTCGGACCGGGAAGATTTTCCTTTAATGTAAAGGGCGGTCGTTGCGAAGCCTGCGAGGGTGACGGAATACTGAAAATCGAAATGCACTTTCTGCCGGATATTTACGTTCCCTGTGAGGTGTGCAAGGGAACACGATACAACAGGGAAACTCTGGAAGTAAAATATAAGGGCAAGAGTATTGCCGATGTTCTGGATATGACAATTGAGGAGGGGCTGAACTTCTTCGCCAACCAGCCGAAAATTGCAAAAAAACTGCAAACCCTTTATGATGTCGGTTTGGGCTATGTGAAAATAGGTCAGCCTGCGACTACTCTTTCGGGCGGTGAAGCGCAGAGGGTAAAGCTTGCAACGGAGCTGTCGAAAAGAGCAACGGGAAAGACAATTTTTGTCCTTGACGAGCCTACTACAGGTCTGCATACGGCAGATGTTCACAGATTGCTTGACGTTCTTAATAAGCTTACCGAAAACGGAAATACCGTACTGATAATCGAACACAACCTTGATGTAATTAAAAGCTGCGATTACATTATAGACCTGGGACCTGAGGGCGGTGACGGAGGCGGACTGGTGGTAGCAAAAGGTACACCCGAAGAAGTGGCAAGGGTTGACAGCTCATACACCGGACAATATCTGCGTAAAATACTGCAAAACACCTAAATTTAACATATTATTCACGAATAGCCGATAATCTTATTGTATTATTATCTTATCGTGTATATTGGAGTTGTGTAGTTTGTTCGGCTATATCAGGATATATAAGCCTTATCTGAGGTTTTATGAATATGAGCGGTATAAATCGGTGTATTGCACACTTTGCAAACAAATGGGTAAAAGCTATGGCATTTTCGCAAAGTTTCTGTTAAGCTATGATTACACCTTTGTGGCAATGCTTATGCTGGAGCTTGAACACACCGATATATCCTGCGGCAAGGGAAGATGTACCTTTAATCCGCTGTACCGCTGCCCGAAGTGTGTAGCCGAAACAAAAGCCTTTGAGCTGACTGCCGCCCTGACCGCAATAATGTTTTATCACAAGCTCAGAGACAATATAAACGATTCCCGTTTTCTCGGCAGAATAGGGTGGAGGGCGATGAAGCTTTTCGCATCACCCATGAGGAAAAAAGCCCGCAAAAAATTCCCGGAGCTTGACAGCATTGTTTCCGAATACATTGACAGGCAGCAGGCGGCGGAAAGCAGCGATAATGCTTCGGTGGATTCGGCGGCAGAGCCGTCGGCGGTGCTTATAGCTTCATTGGCATCTATGCTCACCGGTGATGTAACCGTAAAGCCGATTCTTTCAAAGTTCGGCTATTATTTGGGACGGTGGATATACCTTATTGATGCACAGGATGACATGGAAGAAGATATTAAAAAGAAACGGTTCAATCCATTTGCATTAAAGTTTTCACTCTGTGCAAAGGACGTAAAAAACAAATCCGAAGCGTTGAAAAATGCGCATATTTACGCAAATGAAACGATGAATATGACTATGTCGGCAATGCTTGATTATTATGATGTGCTTGAGCCGGATTATTTCAAGGGCGTACTTGATAATATCACTTTTATGGGCATGAGCTATTCGCAAAAGAGCGCAATGCATCTTGAAGATGTAGCGAACAAAGGAGAATGAATATATGAAAGACCCTTATGACGTTCTCGGAATTTCGAGAAATGCAACTGATGACGAGGTAAAATCCGCATATCGTGACCTGGCACGTAAGTATCATCCTGATAATGTGGCGAACAGCTCAAACCCTACCGCTTCGGAGCTTTTTGAGGAAAAGATGAAAGAGATTAACGAAGCCTATGACACAATTGTCACCAACAGAAGAAACGGAACGGACAGGACAACTGATTACTCGTCCGCAAGCAGTACATCGAGCAGTCAAAGCGGCGGCAATTATTCAAGTCAAAGCAGTGCAGGCACTTCCGGAACACATAGTCACTACGGCAGCTCTGCCAATACCACAAGCTTTTCCGATGTTCGTCAGATGATAAATAACAAGCGTTACAATGAAGCCGAGGAGCTTTTGGACGGCGTTCCCATGACCAGAAGAAATGCGGAATGGTATTTTCTCAGAGGAACCGTTCTTTACCACAGGGGCTGGGTCGAGCAGGCATATGAGCATTTTTCACAGGCAGTTCAGCTTGAGCCGTCAAATGCGGAATTTCGTTCGGCATATAATGTTGTGCAGTCTCAGCGTTCCGGTCGCAGAGGCGGCTACGCCTACGATACCGACCGTGCGGAACGGGGCTGTAATCCGCTGTCACTTTGCTGCGGAATGTTTTGCGCCGATTCCTGCTGTGAGTGCTGTGGCGGCGATTTGATTGAGTGTTGCTGATAAAATGAAGTATTCAAAAAGTGCTTATGCGGCAATATCGGGAATGACAGCCGCATTGTCCGTTGTGATTATGATAGGAAGCCTGTTTCCGTCGCTGAGCTACGCCATTCCCATGGTGGCAGGCGGTATGCTTATCGTTCCGGTGGCTGAGTTCGGAGCGAAAAAATCCATTCCCATTTATGCGTCGGTGTTTTTTCTGTCTCTGATGTTACCTATGGTGGCAAAAGATGCGGCTCTTATGTATCTTTTCCTTTTCGGACTTTATCCGCTTTTGCAGTTTTCTTTTGAAAAAATCAAGCCGAAAGTCGTCAGGATACTTGCGAAGCTTTTGTACTTTAACGTTGCCGCAATACTTGCCGTCTGGCTTTCCTGGGTGATATTTTCATTGCCGTTTCTCGAAGACGGTGAGGGAATGTGGATAATTATCGTAATGCTTGTCATAGGCGGTGCGGTGTTTTTGCTGTATGACCTTGCACTTTATAAATTCGCATATTTGTACGATGTAAAATATGCCGACAGATTTCACAGGCTGTTTAAAATTCGTTAGCTAAAAGGTGGTGTATGCCGCCTTTTATTGTTGAGGTAAAAATGAAACCTGAAATAATAGTTATCGGAGCAGGACCTGCCGGTATGATGTCCGCATATTTTGCCGCATCAAACGGCGCAAATGTTACCGTAATCGAAAAGAATGACCGACCGGGAAGAAAGCTGCTGCTCACCGGAAAAGGCAGATGTAATGTGACAAATAACTGCGATAACGATGAGTTGGTACGTAACACCGCAAAAAACGGAAGATTTTTGTACAGTGCCTTTTCCTCGTTTTCGACTGCCGATACAATCAGCTTTTTTGAAAGCGAGGGTGTGCCGTTGAAAACCGAGAGGGGAAAAAGAGTTTTCCCTGTTTCGGATAAATCTTCGGACATAAACAACGCTCTTATAGGTGCGTGTAAAAATAAAAATGTCAAATTTTTAAAAGGCAATGTTAATGGTATATGTGCGGAAAACGGAAAGGTGCGGTATGTTTCCGCAAACGGCACAAAGCTTTTCTGCGATGCCTGCATACTTGCGACAGGCGGCTGTTCTTACAGGGCAACCGGCTCGGACGGCAAGGGGTATAAGCTTGCCTGCGATTTGGGACATACCCTGGTTCCGCCTAAGCCGTCCCTTGTTCCCGTTGTCTGTGAGGGCAGTGATTGTGAACGAATGAACGGTCTTATGCTCAAGAATGTTTCGCTGAAAGTGGAAAACGAAAAAGGCAAGCTTATATATTCGGATTTCGGGGAGCTTACCTTTGCACCGTACGGATTGACCGGTGCGACTGTTCTCAGCGCAAGCTGTCACCTGGATTTTCAGAAATGCGGCAAATATATTTTTGCTGTCGATTTAAAACCTGCTCTTGATGAAAAACAGCTTGATGCAAGGCTTTTGCGTGATTTTGCAAAGGATTCCAACAAAAAGCTGGGCGATATTTTACGCGGACTTATGCCGCGTGAGCTTATCGGAGTTTTTATTGACAGAAGCGGCATTTCATCTGATACAAAGGCAAATTCAATTACGCAGTTGCAAAGGAGAAAAATAATTTCGCTGCTTAAAAGATTTGAGTTTACAGCGGTGGATTTTCGTGATATAAATGAAGCGATAATAACCTCCGGAGGGATTTCGGTAAAGGAAATCGACCCGAAAACCATGCAGTCAAAGCTTGTCAAGGGGCTTTATTTTGCCGGAGAAATTATTGATGTCGATGCGTACACAGGCGGCTTTAATTTGCAAATCGCCTTTTCGACCGGTGCATCAGCCGGAAAAAATTCAGTAAGGGAGTTTTTGGAACATGGTAATCAATGTAGCAATTGACGGACCTGCCGGAGCAGGTAAAAGCACCATAGCAAAAGAAGCCGCTAAACGGCTGGGATATATTTACGTCGATACCGGCGCGCTTTACAGAGCCGTTGCACTGTACGTTTTGCAGAGGCACATCGACCCTGACGACGGTACTAAGGTGGTTTCCGTTCTGCCGATGATAGAGGTTGAGCTGAAATATGTTAACGGAGAACAGAGGGTATACCTCTGCGGTGAAAATGTATCACGGGTGATAAGAACACCGGAGGTTTCAATGGCGGCGTCAACGGTTTCGGCTTATCCGAAAGTCCGTGAATTGCTTTTCAAATTACAGCAGGAGACTGCCGCAAACAATAACGTAATTATGGACGGTCGTGACATAGGAACTGTCGTTTTGCCAAAGGCTCAGGTTAAAATTTTCCTTACCGCCTCTGCGGAGGAAAGAGCCACAAGACGTTACAACGAGCTTACGGAGCAGGGCAAAAAAGTTATATATGAAGAAATACTTGAGGATATAAAAATCCGTGACTATAACGATTCTCACAGAGCTATTGCGCCGCTGAAGCAAGCTCCCGGCGCCGTGCTTATCGACACAACCGAGCTTACTATCGAACAGTCGATTGACGCGGTTGTTAAGACAATAACCGACAAAGTAGGCAAGTGATGAGCGGAGTAATTAAGCTGGCAAAAACCGCAGGCTTCTGTTTTGGAGTTAACAGAGCTGTTGAATCTGTTGAAAAGCTTGTCCGTAAAGGCGAACGGGTTTACACGCTCGGACCGATAATTCACAACGCACAGGTAGTTAAACGGCTGGAAAATTCGGGCGTGAAGTCAATATCCGAACCGGGAGAGATGCAGGACGACGGCGTTCTTGTAATCCGTTCTCACGGGGTACCGCTGTCTGTCTATGACGAAATCCGAAAAAACGGGCTCAGATTTATGGACGCAACCTGTCCTTTTGTAGCGAAAATTCATAAGATAGTGGCAAATGCGGCCGAGTGCGGAAAGCCGGTGCTTATAGCAGGCGACTCTCAGCACCCGGAGGTATTGGGTATAAAAGGTCACTGTACCGGCGAGGTTTACGTGTTCGGAGATGAAAATGAGCTGAAAAGTTTGCTGTCTTTGCGCACGAATTTGGCAAAAGAAAATGTTTGTGTTGTGGCTCAAACCACATATAATACACAAATTTGGCAAAATTGCATTGAAATTTTAAAAAAGGTATGTACAAACGCCGAAATTTATGATACTATATGCAGTGCAACGCTAAGCCGTCAGCAAGAGGCGATGGAGCTGTCCAAAGAGAGTGACCTTATGCTCATTATCGGAGGAAAAAACAGCTCCAATACCCAAAAGCTGTATAAAATCTGTTCCGAGTTTTGCAGCAGCTATGCTGTTGAAACCGCAGATGAAATTCCCGTTCCGGAGGTGCTTAAAGCCGAAAGGATAGGAATAACGGCGGGAGCATCGACTCCGGCGGACGTAATTAAGGAGGTAGTTTTAACCGTGAGCGAAGTCATGACAGAAAACTTTGAGGCTATGCTGGAGGAATCCTTTAAGCAGTCGAATACTAATGGAAAGGTAGTCAACGGAACCGTTGTACGTATTGCACCCAACGAGATTTATGTCGATGTTGGAAGAAAGCAGTCCGGTATCGTTATGCTTGAGGATCTTACAGACGATCCCAACCTTACAACGAGTGACGTTGTAAAGGTCGGTGATGAGCTTGAGCTTATGATTATGCGCACCAACGACCAGGAGGGTTATATCTACCTCTCCAAGAGACTTCTTGATTCCGCAAAAGCATGGGAAGAAATCAAGGCAGCAGCACCGAAGATTGTCGAGAAAAAGAGACGTCGTTTTGATGACGAGGATACTCTTGAGGCAGCAGAGCAGGAAAATGCTCCAGAGGAAGCTGTTGAGGAAGTTAAGGAAGAAGAAAAAGAGCCTGTTACCTTTGAGGGTGTTGTTACCGAGGTCAATAAGGGCGGCGTAGTTGTTTCCTATAAGGGCGTTCGCGTTTTCGTGCCCGCTTCTCAGGCAACCGTTTCCCGTAACGATTCCATGGAAGACCTGCTCAAGAAAAAAGTTCAGTTCCAGCTTCTTGAAGTAACCCCCAGCCGCAAGCGTGCGGTCGGCTCTATCAACAAGGTATCACGCCGTGAGCGTGTCGCAGCAGAGAAGAAATTCTGGTCTGAGGTTGAGGTAGGCAAGGTTTACACCGGTACAGTACGCTCTCTTGTTAAGTACGGTGCATTTGTTGACATCGGCGGAGTAGACGGACTGGTTCATATTACCGAGCTTTCCTGGCAGAGAATCAGCGACCCCTCCGAGGTACTCAGCGTAGGCGATGTTGTTGAGGTCTATGTCAAGAAGATTGACGAGGAGAAGAAGAAAATCTCTCTCGGCTATAGAAAGATGGAGGACAATCCCTGGGAGATTATGAAGGTTAAGTATCCCGTGGGTACAGTTATCGAATCAAAGGTTGTAGGAACACCTGCATTCGGTGCATTCGTTAACATTCTCCCCGGCATTGACGGTCTTGTACATATTTCTCAGCTTTCTACTCAGAGGGTAAACGCTCCCACTGATGTTGTAAATGTCGGTGATACCGTTAAGGCTGTCATTACCGATGTTGATTTTGAGCGCAAGAGAGTAAGCCTTTCAATCCGTCAGCTCCTTGAGGCTGAGGCTGCCGAAGCAGATACCGCCGAGGAAGCTCCTGCTGATGAGGCTGTCACCGAGTAATTTAATTTAATAAAATCCGGTCAGGGTCATCGAACATGCGGTGCCCCTGATTTTTTTTGATGAAATTATAAAAAACTATTGAAAAACAATTAAGAATCTTTATAATATTTAATAAAGCATATTATTATTCGTAGAGTGGAGTGTTTAACGTTGGGCAGAAAAGACGGCAAAAAGGTTAAAAACTGTAGCATGATGTATCAGATTGTGCCTTACATTATGGATAAGAGATACGATGCTATGAATTCAATAACAGTGCGATTTCCGTATGAACCCATGCAGGCGTATATCAAAAAGAAACACAGGGACGGAGTTGATATAAGTCATCTTTCCCTTGTTATCGCGGCGTTTGTCAGAACAGTTTCACAAAACTGTGTGCTTAACCGTTTTGTTGTCAATAAGAAAATTTACGCGCGTGACGGTATCTGGATTGGCATGGTTATCATGCGACCGGGCGAAACCGAATCGACCATGACTAAGGTACGCTTTGAGCCTACCGACACTATTTTCGATGTCAATGAAAAAATGCTGAAAATGATCTCGGAAAACAGGGAAGCGGTCGGCTCAAATTCTACCGATAAGCTTATGAAAATGCTGCTTTCGATTCCCGGTCTGTGCAATGTGGGAGTGGGTTTGTTTAAGTGGCTTGACAAGCGCGGCTGGCTGCCGAAATCTATAATCAACGCAAGTCCGTTCCATGTTACGATGACTATTTCAAACCTCGCGAGCATAAGAACAAATTACATTCATCATCATATTTATGAATTCGGTACTACGAGTATGCTTATGACTATGGGAAATTCCGAATACCTGCCCATCAAGGGGAAGGACGGAGAAATCGAGCTTGAGCGTCAGATGCCAATAGGTCTTGTAATGGACGAGCGCATTGCTTCCGGTCATGAATATGCCCTTGCATTTAAGACCATGAGAGAGATGCTCAAACACCCCGAAAAGCTTGAATCACCGCCTGAGACGGTTGATGTTGAGATTTTCAAAAAGAAAAAAGAAAAGAAAAAATAATAAAATATCCGGGGGCATTTTGTGCAAGTGCTCCCGGATATTTTACTTGAAAAATTTTGAGATTGCGTGTAAAATAGGAGCAGTATAAATTTGTTATAATTTAAATTGGGAGAGATATTTATGACAACGGTTAAAATAGCGGAAATACCCTCATGTGACGGAAAGCACAGCCTTCACACGGTAATCTGGGAATGTGATGAGCCGAAAGCTGTACTGCAAATATCCCACGGCATGGCGGAGCATATCATGCGCTATGACCGTTTCGCAAGGTGGTTGAATGAGCGAAATATTATTGTTGTCGGAAACAGCCATTTAGGTCACGGAAACACGGTAAATGACGAAAAGGAGCTGGGATATTTCGCTTCGAAAAACGGCTGGAAGCACCTTGTTGACGATATGGATTCGGTGAGAAAGGAGCTTGAGCAGAGGTATCCCGAACTGCCGTATTTTATTTTGGGACACTCAATGGGCTCATTTTTGACAAGAACATATATGTGTACCGAGTACACAAATGGGCTAAAGGGCGTAATTCTGTCGGGAACAGGCAATGTTTCAGGCGGAGTAGCCGGTATGCTGGGTGGTATGTCGTCATTTATTGGCTTTTTCTGCGGAAAAAAGCATCGCAGCAAGCTTATAAACAGCCTGTCTTTCGGGGGATATAACAAGTATTTCAAGCCTGCGCAAACACCCTATGACTGGCTGACAAGAGATGAAAACGAGGTCAACAAGTACGTTGCAGACGGCAGATGCGGTTTTATTTTCACGTGCAGCGGCTACAGGGATTTGGCAACCGGTTTAAAATTTATAAGGAAAAAGAAAAATCTCAAAAAAATGAGTGAGGAATTGCCCGTGCTTTTCGCCGCCGGAAAGGACGACCCTGTCGGCGCACAGGGCAAGGGTGTTGAGCAGGTTTATAATATGTTCGGAAAGGTCGGTATGACCGACATTGAAATCAAACTTTTTGAAAATGACCGGCATGAAATACTCAATGAGCTTGACAGGGAGGAGGTTTATGAAAAAATCCTTGAATTTGTAACAAAAAATACAGAACAATAGTTGATATATTCTGTCGCACTGACGTATTAAAACTTTAACACGTTAGTGCGACATTTGTTAATAATGTTACAAAAAAGTTAACCAAAGGTGAACAAATACCATTATTCATACTCTTGCATAAATGAAATTAGTGTGGTAATATATTGTCGAAACGTAACGCAATTATATTCTTGAGCGGAGGAATTGATATGCAGTTGATGGAGCAGAAGATACTCTCTGACGGTAAGGTTAAGAACGGCGATGTACTGAAAGTAGACAGTTTTCTTAATCATCAGATAGATGTCGCTCTCCTGAATGAAATCGGCAAGGAATTTTTCCGTCTGTTCGGTGATTGCGGCGTTACTAAAATACTCACTATCGAAGCTTCCGGAATAGCCATAGCTTCAATAGCCGCGCAGTATTTCAATGTTCCCGTCCTTTTTGCAAAGAAAAACAAAACAAAGAATATCAGCGGAGACGTGTACACTGCAAAGGTAGAATCCTTTACACATGGTACAACCTATGATATAATCGTTTCAAAGGATTTTCTCTCAAAAGACGACAGGGTACTTATTATTGATGATTTTCTTGCAAAAGGTGCGGCTCTTTGCGGTCTTATCAAGCTGGTTGAGGACGCAGGTGCAACTGTGGTCGGAGCCGGAATAGCCGTAGAAAAAGCGTTCCAGAACGGCGGAGATATTATACGCGGAAAAGGTGTACGTGTGGAATCTCTGGCAAGAATAAAAGCAATGAATGAAAAAGACGGAATCACTTTCTGCTGAGCAGCGTGTGATTGCGCCTTTTTGTGTTGGATAAAAAGCGAACAGCTTTTTATATATACAAAATTTCAGGAGGAGTAAAAATGTTCAAGAAGTTCTTATCAATGGCACTTGTAGTTGTAATGGTACTGACAATGACCGTTGCATTCGCAGGCTGCTCCGGCAACGATGCTGACGGCATCAAGATTGGTGTTATTCTCGTCGGTGACGAGAATGAGGGCTATACCGAAGCTCACATCACCGGCATTAAGACCGCTGCAAAGAATCTCGGCATTAAGGACAGCCAGATTCTCTGGAAGTACAGCATCGGTGAGGATCAGGCTTGCTACGATGCAGCTGCTGACCTTGTTAACAAGGGCTGCACACTGGTTGTTTCCAACAGCTACGGTCACCAGACCTATATGCAGCAGATTGCTGCCGAGTATCCCGAAGTTTCTTTCGTTGCAATGACCGGTGATACCGCTGCTGCAAGCGGCCTTTCCAATTTCTCCAACGCATTTACCAAGGTTTTTGAATCCCGTTACGTTTCCGGCGTTGTTGCAGGTATGAAGATTGCCGAGCTTGTTGCCGACGGCAAACTTACCGAAGCTAACTACGACAAGGACGGCAATGTTAAGGTCGGTTATGTCGGCGCTTATCCTTATGCAGAAGTTGTTTCCGGCTACACCGCTTTCTTCCTCGGCATCAAGTCTGTCTATGCCGATGTTTCCATGGAAGTTCAGTACACCAACTCCTGGTTTGACCTTACCGGCGAGGGTGAGGCTGCAAACCTCCTCGTAGCAGACGGTTGCGTCATCATCGGTCAGCACGCCGACTCCACCGGTGCGCCCTCCGCTGTTCAGGCAAAGCTTGAAGAAGGCACAGTTTGCTATTCCATAGGCTACAATATTGACATGCTCAATGTTGCTCCCGATGCTGCTCTTACTTCCGCAACCAACAACTGGTCTGTATACTATGAGTATGCATTTAAGGCACACATGGACGGCGAAGCAATCGCTACCAACTGGGCAGAGGGTTATGAGACTGATGCAGTTGCAATCACAACTCTCGGTGCTTCCTGCGCACCCGGCACTCAGGAAGCTGTTGATGCTGCTGTTGCGGCAATCAAGAGCGGCGACCTCCATGTTTTCGACTGCGCTAACTGGACTGTAAACGGCGCAACTCTCGAAAGCTATGACACCGTATGGGGCTTTGAGGGCAACGAGATGATTTCCGACGGTTACTTCCACGAGAGTGAGCTTCGTGCAGCTCCCGCATTTGAAATCCGCATTGACGGTATTGTTGAGCTTAACAACAACTAATTTTTAATCCCGGATTCACAGGAGAATACTTCCACGGTATTCTCCTGTGAATGAGCATATATCCGCTTCTTGCGGATTATTTTCTTTTATTGCCGCGAAGTTTGCGGCTCAGGTACAAAAGCAAAATGAAAAGGAGAATGCGTGTGGAACAGCCGATTGCTATAAGCATGAAAAATGTTACAAAGAGCTTTGGTTCCATTAAAGCAAATAATAAGGTCAATCTTGACGTGCGCAGAGGCGAGATACTTGCACTGCTGGGTGAAAACGGAAGCGGCAAGACAACCTTGATGAACATGCTTTCCGGAATATACTTTCCCGACGAGGGCGAGATTTCTCTTTACGGTAAGCCCGTAACTATTCGCTCACCCAAAGATGCACTGGATTTGGGTATCGGTATGATACATCAGCATTTTAAATTGATTGACGTGTTTACCGCTGCGGAAAATATCGTTCTCGGACTTGATGAGGACGGATGGAAGCTTGACCGCAAAACCATAAATAAGAAAGTAAAAACTATCTGTGAAAGATACGGATTTGATATAGATTCCGACCAGAAGGTCTACGATATGACCGTTTCTCAGAAGCAGACCCTTGAAATAGTCAAGGTGCTGTATCGCGGAGCGGATATTCTCATATTGGACGAGCCGACGGCAGTTTTAACTCCCCAGGAGGTTAAAAAGCTGTTTAAGGTAATCAAGAATATGCGTGATTACGGCAAGTCTGTTATAATCATCACCCATAAGCTCCATGAGGTTTTGGAAATTTCCGACCGTGTAGCGGTGCTTCGCAAGGGTGAGTATGTGGGAACAGTTCCTACAAGTGAAGCAACGGAGCTTTCACTGACCGAAATGATGGTCGGTGAAAAGGTGGAGCTTGACATCGAACGTCCCGAACCCGAAAACAGGGAGGAAAGGCTGGTTGTCCGTGACCTTACCGTAAAGAATGTTGAGGGAATGGACGTATTAAAGGACGTTTCCTTTACAGCCTACGGCGGCGAAATTTTGGGAATTGCAGGTATTTCCGGCTGTGGTCAGAAAGAGCTACTTGAAGCAATTGCAGGACTGCAAAAGGTCGAAACCGGAAGTGTTGAATATTACGAGCCGGAGACTGCTCTTTGCAGACAGCTTATCGGCAAAAGCCCGAAGCAGATTAAGGAATACGGTGTTGTAATGTCCTTTGTTCCCGAAGACAGATTAGGCATGGGTCTGGTCGGCTCAATGGGCATGACGGAAAACATGATGCTCAAAAGCTATAACGAGGGTAAACTGCCCTTTGTACATACCAAAGACCCCAGACGACTTGCTATAAAGATAATGGACGAGCTGGGAGTTGTTACGCCGGGCATAAATACCCCTGTTCGCAGACTTTCCGGCGGTAACGTTCAAAAGGTACTTGTAGGACGTGAAATAGCCTCGTCACCGACTGTACTCATGACAGCTTATGCTGTAAGAGGACTTGACATTAACACTTCCTACACCATATATCATTTGCTTAACGAGCAGAAGAAAAACGGCGTTGCGGTTATTTACGTAGGCGAAGACCTTGACGTACTGCTTCAGCTTTGCGACAGAATCGCGGTGCTTTGCGGCGGCAGACTTAACGGCATTGTTGACGGAAGAACGGCAACAAAAGAAGAAGTCGGTCTGCTGATGACAAATCTCAAAGAGGAGGCACAGGCGCAATGACAGATTTAGATAAAAACATCGAACAGGAAACCGAGGTCAAAGAAGAAGCTACTGTTCGCACACAGCCTGTTTATGAGCCTTTTGTCAGAATGGTCGCCCGTGAGGAAATGCCATTCAAAAAATCGCTTTTAATAAGGCTTGCGGCTATCGGAGCGTCCCTTGTTGTATCCGGTTTGCTTATAATGGCTCTTACCAAAATGAATCCGTTCCTTGTTTATGCCGCCATGTTTGAGGGCGCATTCGGAACAGATTATCTCCTTTGGAATACAGTTCGTGATACCATGCTGTTATTGTGTGTAGGTATCGGACTTGCACCTGCTTTCAAAATGCGCTTTTGGAATATCGGTGCAGAGGGTCAGATTCTGGTTGGCGCGATAGCTTCGGCGGCTATGATGATTTATTTTAAAGACCTCAATCAAACGCTGCTGCTTATTATCATGGGCTTGTCCAGCCTTATTATCGGCGCACTTTGGGGCTTGCTTCCTGCTGTGTTTAAGGCAAAGTGGGGCACTAACGAAACCCTGTTTACTCTGATGATGAATTACATAGCAATTCGATTTGCGGCGTATTTCGTAACACTTTGGGAAAATCCGAAAAACTCAAACTCCGTAGGCGTTATAAATTTGCAGGGGAGAGAGGGTTGGTTCCCCGAAATATTCGGTCAGAAATACATGCTGAATGTCATACTTGTAATTGCGTTGGCAGTGCTGGTTTTCTTCTATCTCAAGAAAACCAAGCAGGGCTATGAAATAGCCATAGTCGGTGAATCGGAAAATACCGCAAGGTATGCAGGAATCAATGTAAAAAAGGTAATTGTCAGAACAATGCTTATTTCCGGCGCAATTTGTGGCTTTGCAGGCTTTATTGCCGTCGGCGGTGTCGGTCACACTATTTCCACAACAACTGCCGGAGGCAGAGGCTTTACCGCGATTATTGTTGCGTGGATGGCAAAGTTCAATACCTTTGTAATGATAGCCGTTTCATTCCTCATCGTATTCCTTGACATGGGCGCTTGTGAAATCGCATCGCGTTTTAATATGAACGAATATATCTCCGACATGATAACAGGCATTATTCTGTTCTTCATACTTGGCTGTGAATTTTTCATCAGATACCGTCTTGTGTTCAGACATAAGGAAAAGGAGGTGGCATAAGCTAATGGATGCAATCATAACATATATTCAGGCGGCAGTTATTTTTGGTACAGTGCTTATGCTCGGTGCTTTGGGTGAGATACTTACGGAAAAATCCGGAAATCTTAACCTCGGCGTTCCCGGTATTATGTATTTGGGCGGTATATCAAGCCTTGCAGGTGTTTTCTTCTATGAGAATGTCGTTGATACCCCCAATAAGCTGCTTTGTGTTATTATCGCGTTGCTTTGCGGCTTCTTCGGCGGAATGTTCGGCGGTTTGATTTACAGCTTCCTTACGATTTCACTCAGAGCAAACCAAAATGTTACCGGCTTGGCTATAACAATATTCGGCACAGGTGTTGCAAACTTCTTCGGCGGCTTGCTCAATAAATCGGCAGGCGGTGTCGGACAGATTCGCGTTGATGCAACAAGTGAAGCTTTCCGCGCAAATATTCCGTTCCTTGCCAATCTCGGCGCAGTAGGAAGAATTTTATTCTATTACGGCTTCATGGTTTACCTGGCTGTAATTATTGCAGTTCTCATGCAGCTTTTCTTTAATAAGACCCGTATCGGCTTAAATCTTCGTGCTGTCGGTGAAAACCCTGCAACCGCAGATGCGGCAGGCGTTAATGTCACACGCTATAAATACCTTGCAACTTGTATCGGAGCAGGCATTTCGGGACTTGGCGGTGTATTCTTTGTTATGGACTATACTAAGGGTACATGGAGCAACGGCGGCGATATTGAAGCTCTGGGCTGGCTTGCGGTTGCCCTTGTAATCTTTACTTCATGGAAGCCTATTAACGCTATTTGGGGCGCATATTTCTTCGGCGCACTTTATTGGCTCAGCACATATATCCCTGTTATCCTCAGAGCGGTTGATTACGATAAAAATAATAAATTTCTCGATACTGTTATCGGAGGAATAACAAATATGAGCCGCGGCGGTCAGGAGCTTTTCAAGATAACGCCGTATGTTGCGACAATTATTGTTCTGATAATTGTAAGTCTTAGAAAGAAAAAAGAAAATCTCGGACCTGCAAGTCTCGGACAGATGTATTTCCGCGAAGAAAGATAGTGCTTTTGCAACAAAAATGTAAATCTTTATTGAAAATTGAGTGACGATGTGATAATATATGTTCACTAAACCATCAAATTTTATTGGGAGGTAATTATATGTTTTGTCCAAAATGTGGTTTGAGTAATTCAGACGATTCCAAGTTCTGCGCAGGTTGCGGTAATCCGCTTGCAAGCGTACAGGCAACCGAGGTTCAGAATGAACAGCCTACCTATCAGCCGGTTTATACCGCTCCGGAGGCGCAAAATGAGCAGTCTGCCTACCAGCCGGTTTACACTGCTCCTGCAACAACTCAGAAGAACGATGTTATTGCGGCTGTTATGAATTACCAGCAGCCTGAAAACGCTATGGTAAAGGCTCCATTTCCTGCAAAGATTCTCAAGATTTCTCAGGTTGCTATCTGGCTGTTCTATTTTATCAGCATTTTCTTTGCGTGGATTACTGTTAAAGTAACTTTTTGGGGTATGTCCGAGAGCGAATCCGCTAATCTCTTTAAAGTTATTTTTGATATGGATCTGGATGAACTTGACGGCGGCGCACTGTTGCTGATTGTCGGTTTTCTTGCACTTCTTGTAATCATTGCGGTTGTTGCTGTAAATGTACTTAATATCGTAATGCCCGGTAAGCTTCCCAAAATTCCGCAGCTTATTCTTTGTGTAGCTCCGGCAGCAATTACTTTCCTGTTCATGATTGTTGCCTGGATTGTTCTCGGCGGCACTTTCAATGAATACAAAGAGTATGGTGCAGACATTTATGCAGGTCCCGGCTTTGGTGCATGGTTTGTACTGATTCTTTCCCTTATTGAATCTGCATTGTATGTTGTATTCATGAAAGACAAGGACGCACCTTTGTTTAAATAAGCTTTACTATCAATTAAGGAGAAGCCGACGGCTTCTCCTTTTTGTTATAAAGAATAAACCGGATGGGCTTTATAGCACCATCCGGCTGTTTTTATTTGGCGTTGTCTGCAGAGCGAATATCGCTTCGCTTAATCTTGCCGCTGATTGTTTTAGGCAGTTCGGTAACAAATTCAATGATTCGTGGATACTTGTAAGGTGCTGTCTGCTTTTTGACATAGGTTTGAAGCTCCTTTACAAGCTCGTCACTGCCCTCGTAGCCGGGAGCAAGAACGATTGTTGCTTTTACGACCTGACCGCGTATGGGGTCGGGAGCGCCTGTAACGGCACATTCTACAACGGCATCATGCTCCATAAGAACGCTTTCAATCTCAAAGGGACCTATGCGGTAGCCGGAGGATTTGATAATATCATCGGTGCGGCCGACATACCAAATGTAGCCGTCCTCGTCAATCCATGCTGTATCGCCGGTGTGATAAAGTCCGCTGTCAATAGCGGCTTTGGTACGAGCCTCATCATTCCAGTAGCAACTGAACATTCCGCATGGTGTTCTGTCACCCTCAACGCGGACACAGATTTCACCGACTTCACCCTTTGGTACGGGATTACCTTCGGTGTCGCAGATAACAACGTCATAGGCAGGGGAGACTTTACCCATTGAGCCGGGCTTCGGGGTCATATAAATAGTGTTGAAAATCTGAAGCGTGGTTTCTGTTTGACCGAAGCCCTCCATAAGCTTCAAGCCGGTTGCCTTGTAAAACTGGTCATAAACCTCCGGATTCAGAGCTTCGCCGGCAATGCAGGCATATTCAAGGCTTGAAAGGTCATATTTTGTTAAATCCTCACGGATAAAGAATCTGAACATGGTGGGCGGTGCGCAGAATGTGGTGATTTTGTATTTTGCGAAAAGGGGAAGCAAGTCGGAGGGGGTAAACTTGTCAAAGTCACAGGCAAAAACACCGGCTTCCATAAACCACTGACCGTAGAATTTGCCCCACATGAATTTCATCCAGCCGGAATCGGAAAGGGTCAGGTGCAGACCATCGGGATTGACGTTGTGCCAGTATTTGGCTGTTACAATGTGCGCAATGGGATAACTGAAATCGTGTACAACCATTTTAGGCATACCCGTAGTGCCGCTGGTGAAATACAGCAACATGGGGTCAGTTGCCAGAGTGTCGCGGCGTTCAAACTCAGCGGAGGCGTTTTTCAGCAGAGAATCAAAATCCAGCCAGCCGTCACGGAAACCTTTAACGGTGAATTTTATCTCAACTGTTGGACAGCTCGGCAGAGCTTCCTCAATACGAGAGGGGATTCCCTCATCGGTAGTACAAATCACAGCGCGAACATCAGCGGCATTGCAACGATATTCAATATCATGCGCCATAAGC
Source organism: uncultured Eubacteriales bacterium (assembly GCA_964500965.1). Lineage (GTDB taxonomy): Bacteria > Bacillota > Clostridia > Oscillospirales > Acutalibacteraceae > JAISGQ01. Next base: position 24,544 of record CAZCQZ010000028.1, read on the forward strand.
ATATTAGTAGCAGGAATGCCGATTGCGCCGATTTTGTGCAGTGCAAGAGTGATAAACCAGAACTGATAATGCCTTTTTAAAATCAGAAGTACTCTGTCACCGCGTTTAATACCAGCATTTGTCAGAACGTTGGCTGCCATATTTGAATATCTTTTCATGTCGGCAAAGGTAAAAATGTGTTCTTCACCGGCGGAATTACACCATACAAGAGCGCGTCTGTCCGGCTCTTTAGTGCCGATAACGTCAACAACATCATAGGCAAAATTGAAGTTGTCGGGGTAAACCGCTTCAAATTTTTCAAGAACGCCTTTAAAAAAGGTTTCCTTGCAATAATCCTGATGTATATTAAGCATTTTACTCATTATCCTCCGTTCTGTCTCTCATAACAACAGCCAAAAATACACATTCACTGCCGCCGGTAGCAATCATACCGTGCTGTCTGCCGGAATCATAATAAACCGCATCACCTGCGTGAAGAATTTCCATGTGGTCTTCGAGCTGAACCTTTAATGAGCCGCTGATAATGTAGTCAAATTCCTGTCCCACATGGGCGGAAAGTGCAATAGGCTCATTTTGTGCTTTTTCATCATAGGGAGCTGTTACCAGGAACGGCTCGGAAATTTTATCGCGGAAGCGATAGGCGAGATGCCCGTACTTAAATCCCTCACGACGCTTTATATCAAGCCCCTCACCGGCACGAACAACGGAATAAAAGGAGAGCTTGGGGCTGCTGCCGGTAAGCAGCTCAACAATATCAACGCCGAATTTGTCGGCACATTTGTAAAGAAATGTAAATCCAAAATCAATTTCGCCCTGTTCTGCGCGAAGATAATCCTCAACGCTGACATCGGCTGCGGCGGCAACTTCTTCGGGGGAAAGCTCCAAAATGTCGCGTAAAGCTCTAATTCGTTCTGCAATTTCAATAATTCTTGTTTCCATTATCATTGCTCCTTATCTTGAAATAAAAATAAAAGCTCGTCCCGTATTAACGGGACGAGCATAACTCGCGGTACCACCCATTTTGCCGCCACAGGGACGACCTGCTTTTCAAAGCTCAATCAAGCTTTCAGCCTTAACGCGGCAAAAACGTGCGTGCTTACTTGCAAAAGCTTTCGGCTGCCTGCTCAGAAGTGATCGAGAGAATATTGCAGTACCGCCTTACACCGACCGGCGGCTCTCTGAAACTGACTGATATGCTCTGCATCTTCGTCAATGCATTTATTATGTTGGCGAAATTATATCGCTTTAAATGATAAAAGTCAATAGTATTTTGAAAATTTATTTTGCGTAGCTGTCCTTAAGCTCAACAGAGCGGTTGAAAACCAGCTTTTCGGGTGTGGAATCCACACTGTCAACGCAGAAATAGCCGAGGCGCAGGAACTGGAAACCGTCACCGGGCTTTGCATTTGCCAAAGACGGCTCAAGCTTGCAGCCGTTGAGCACGGTAAGTGAATTGGGGTTAATAAACTGCATGAAATCAACATCGGCAGCATCGGGGGAGGGAACGGTAAACAGACGGTCGAAAAGCCTTACTTCCGCATCGACTGCATCGGCGCAGTTGACCCAGTGAATAGTGCCCTTAACCTTTACACCCTCAGGAGGATTGCCACCACGTGTGGATTCGTCATATTCGGCGTAAACCTCAACAACATTGCCGTTTTCGTCTTTTTTGCAGCCGGTGCATTTCACAATGTATGTGCCTTTCAGACGAACGAGGTTGCCGGGGAACATACGGAAATACTTCTTTTCGGGTACTTCCATAAAATCGTCCGCTTCAATGAAAAGCTCACGGCTGAATGTGATTTTGCGTGTGCCTGCGCCGGCGTCCTGGGGATTGTTTTCAACCTCAAATTCTTCCGTCTTATTTTCGGGATAGTTGGTGATAATGAGCTTTACGGGATTGAGAACCGCCATGGCTCTTGTTGCATGGGCGTTCAGGTCTTCACGCAGACAAAATTCGAGGAAGCTCCACTGAACGGTGGAGGGGTTCTTGGCAACACCTATACGCTCACAGAAATTCTTTATGGAATCGGGAGTGTAGCCACGTCTGCGAAGTGCCGCAAGAGTAGGCATTCTGGGGTCGTCCCAGCCGCTTACGATTCCGTCCTCAATCATCTTGCGCAGCTTGCGTTTTGAAAGAACGGTATAGTCAATTGCAAGACGTGCAAACTCAATCTGTCTGGGTTTGCTGGGAACGGAAACATGGTCACATACCCAATCGTAAAGAGGACGGTGGTCTTCATATTCGAGTGAGCAGAGGGAATGGGTGATGTGCTCCAAAGCATCACCGATGGGGTGTGCAAAGTCGTACATGGGATATATGCACCATTCATCGCCGGTGCGGTGGTGGGTCATGTGCTTGATTCTGTAAATAACCGGGTCACGCATGTTCCAGTTGCCGGAAGCAAGGTCGATTTTTGCACGGAGGGTCATTTTACCGTCGGGAAATTCGCCGTTTTTCATTCTCTCAAATAAATCAAGACTTTCTTCAATGGGTCTGTCACGATAGGGAGAAACGGCAGGTGTATTATAGTCACCGCGCATTTCTTTCATCTGCTCCGGGGTAAGCTCACAGACATAAGCCAGACCTTTTTTGATAAGCTCAACGGCAAACTCATAGGTTTGCTGAAAATATTCGGAAGCGAAGCAGTAGTTGTCCCAGTCGTAGCCGAGCCAGTGAATATCGCCTTTTATAGCTTCGACAAACTCCTCTTTTTCCTTTGTGGGGTTTGTATCGTCCATACGAAGATTACACGTTCCGCCGAATTTTTCCGCCATGCCGAAGTCAATGCAAAGAGCCTTTACGTGACCGATATGAAGCCAGCCGTTAGGCTCAGGAGGAAAACGGGTGTGAACTTTCATACCCTCGCAACGCTGACCGGGCTTCAAATCGTCGATGATTGCCTGCTCAATAAAGCTGGAAGCGGAATTTTCTTCATTATTAGTGTTCAAAATTTCTTCAGACATTCTATTTCCTCCTAAGAGAGCTTTGCAAGACCGATTTTCAGTCTGCGCATGGATTCGTCTTTGCCGAGTATTCCGAGAACCTCAACAGCTCCGCCGGGAGTGACGGTGCGACCGGAAGCGGCGATTCTGACAGGCCACATAAGAAGCCCGTTTTTAACCTCAAGCTTTGTTGCAAGGTTAATCAGGCAATCGTGAATTGAATCTGTATTCCAGTCGGCAATAGCGTCAAGCTCCGGAATTACGGTTTCAAGCATTTGCTTACTGCTTTCAAGGGTGCTCTTTGATTTTTTGTTTACAAAGAAATCAAGGGGATAATCGTCAAGAGTATCAACAAATTCAAGCTGTGCCGGAATTTCGGAAAGCACCTCTGTTCTTTGGTGCAGGCATTTTGCGATAAGCATTGTGTCGGCCTGTTCGCTCTTAACACCCTGTTTTATAAAGGGGAGCGCAACTTCGTGGAACTTTTCAAGCTCCATTGCACGAATATATTCGGCATTTACCCAACGCATTTTTTCGGGGTCGTAAATTGCCGGAGATTTTGAAATTCCGTCAATATCAAAGGCTTCGATAAGCTCAGGCAGTGAGAAAATCTCACGCTCACCCTTTGGCGCCCAGCCCAAAAGTGCGATGTAGTTAATGATTGCTTCGGTAAGATAGCCTTTTGCGACAAGGTCCTGATAAGATGCATCGCCATTTCTCTTTGAAAGCTTGTTCTGAGCATCTTTCATTATTGGGGAGCAGTGGACATAAATAGGCTTTTCCCAGCCGAATGCTTCGTAAAGCAGATTGTATTTCGGAGTGGAGGAAAGATATTCACTGCCGCGTACAACGTGGGTAATGTTCATAAGGTGGTCGTCAATGACGTTTGCGAAGTTGTAGGTGGGCAAACCGTCTGACTTTAAAAGTATCTGGTCTTCAAGCTCCTCGTTGTCAACGGTGATAGTGCCGAAAACGGCATCGTCAAAGGAGGTTTTGCCCTCTCTCGGCATTTTCTGTCGAATAACATATGGCTCACCTGTTGCGGCTCTTTTACGGGCTTCTTCAAGAGGAATTTCGCGGCAGTGACCGTCGTATTTGGCAATGCCGCCGGCTGCCTGACGTACCTGCTCCAAGCGTTCCTCGGTGCAGAAGCAGTAATAGGCGTGACCGCTTTCGCAGAGCTGTTCGGCATATTTTTTGTAAATATCCCTGCGTTCGGACTGAATGTACGGTCCGTATTCACCGCCCACATCGGGACCTTCGTCCCAGTTAAGACCGGTTTCCCTGAGAGTTGCGAAAATAATTTCACATGCTCCGTCAACATACCGTCCTTGGTCGGTGTCCTCAATTCTGAGAATAAAATCGCCGCCCAGCTTTTTGACGAGAAGATATTCGTAAAGTGCTGTGCGCAAATTACCTATGTGCATGTAGCCGGTAGGGGAAGGAGCGAATCTTGTTCTTGCTTTCATGGGTATAAGCACCCTTTCCTGTAATTTCTTTTACATCTTATAATAACGCAATATCTTTCGTCCGTCAACAAAAAGAAATTAAATTATAGCTTAATCTATGAAAACGGATTCGAGAATTTTTAAAAAAGTAAAATTCGGTGTTGACAAATTAAAATTATCTGATATAATAGCTTTCGTTGACAGGAAATGCGGAATTAGCTCATCTGGTAGAGCGCCACCTTGCCAAGGTGGAGGTAGCGAGTTCGAGCC
>CAZCQZ010000029.1:0-14185 GCA_964500965.1 uncultured Eubacteriales bacterium
TTTCTGCCGTCCTCATAGTACTTTGTGCAAGCTTCGGTAGTTACGGTGAAACCCTGGGGAACGGGAAGACCGATATTGGTCATCTCAGCCAGGTTTGCGCCCTTGCCGCCGAGAAGCTCACGCATGTTTGCGTTACCTTCGGAAAAAAGGTATACATACTTGTAGCCCATTTCTAATCTACCTCCATTTAATATTGCGAGTTTTTATCGCACGGATAGCGGACATAAATATATCCGCGCAATTCCACATGAAATTTTAACATATATACATACCAAAAGTCCAGTGATTTTAAAAAAATTCGCAAATTGTATTTATTATTTCATGTTTTAACCAATTTTATTTGCCGTCATGGGCGTTTTTTTACAAAGGCGGCAAGTACGCCGCCTTGTCATTGTCGGATTACTCCGGTGGAAAGATAGTTTTAAGCCTGATTCTTATACTAATTTCAAATAAGACGTATGGCATAAAAATCCTTCGCGTTAGTCAAAAAGCAAGACTTTCCGCTCGGATTTTTATTGATTTTCTAATTTGAAATTAGTATTAAACAGTTGAAAACACTGAGTTTGTGACAGGTGAGGGTTGACTTGATTTTCCTAAGTGTTTTTCAACAACCGAGAATCCGAGTCAATTCCGATTTTCATATCTTTTCCTTTCGATTAGGTTTTCTCTTTATTTTCAACATTGTAATGATATCCATAATCACAACCTTGTCATCAAGTGGTATCCACAGCCACTTTCCATCATGTAATGCTTCTGTCCTTTCATATATATCCTGCAACGGCTTTGAGAGAGACTCTTTTATTTTCTCAAACTTTTCTCTCTCGGCTTTACCATAAATTATCAGAAGATTGGCAACATCCTTTTTTGCGTAAAAGGCACAAAGTGTCTTCCCGCCTCTGCGATATTTATACTCTATTTTCCAATCGCCAAACCCCTTATTCCATAACCTGTCTACATCATACAACGAATACACTGTTCCTGTTAATTTATTCCACATCAATAAAGATTCTTTCGGTAATAATTCTATCAATTGTTCTTTCATGCTTTTTTCCATTATAATCAACATCCTTTGATTCAAGGCTCTTATTATCCACAGCCTGTACGACCGCCTCAAAATTATCCGTAACAACTTTTTCGATTTCTTCCGTCCAGCCCGAAAGCAACCCGCGTCTTTGCGGATATATAATTTCACACACCTGCTTCATGGCATCGGAACAGGGTGTTTTCTTTGAAAAACCGTTGGTGTTTTTGGTGCCGAGAGTATAGTAGTTTTTGTTTCTGTCCAGCAAAATAAGATTGTGCATCTTATTGTACGGAATAAAATTCATACGCTGAGTCAGCACTGTTGTGTAAATCCAGATTGCATCTTTGACGGGCACCAAATAGAACACCGCCAAATCCAATACAAACAGATAATTCGGCGTTACAAAGCAGTTCATAACACGCACGGCATCTGCCGCTTCACGGTCGATTGCACTTAATTCATCGGAACTGAGACTGTTCCAGAAAATTTCGTTCTTATCGAATTTTTTCTTGTTAAACGCAGTCCGTTTTACCTTACCTAACTGCTTTGCCAGGCTTGCTATGTTCGGATAGTTTGTAAAATCCATTTCTGCTCTCTCCTTGCTCTTATTCCTGCACCGTTTCTTCGCCAACAGCCGGGATTTCGTCAATTGTGGGGAGCTCCGGCATTTCGGGAAGTTCAACCTTTACTGTTTCTTCTACAGTCTCCGGTACTTCCTGCTCTGCGGCTGTTTCTACAGGTGCTTCGGTATTCTGCGGCTCGGTTGTTCCGTACAGAACCGTCTCAACCATTTGCGGTATTTCTGTAGAAGCTGTTTCCGCCGCTCCGTCGTTCTTTGCATTCTTGATTGCCACTTTTACTGCCGAGAAGCTGCAAACAACGCAAAGAATCAGTCCTATTGCAAGGTCGCCGAAATAGCCTGCTCTGGTTGATTCCGCGTCATATACCGATGCGCCGTCAACAAACTCAAGCTTTGTCAAAAACGTCCATGCGGATTTCACATATTCCATAGGCGTTAGCTGATAATATACTTCGCCGCTCTTATACCACTCATCGTAAGCCTTGGCAATGTCCGTGGCAATGCACAGATACCATGCCAGCACAATAACAACGGTGCTGATTATAACTGCGGAGACAACGCCCTTTACGCTCTCCTTTTTGCCGAACACCTTGTAACCCTTGACAGCGCACAGAATACCGATAACACCGCTCAATCCGGCTAAATATCCGAACTGATAAAGCAGGTACCATGCCGCTCCTCCTGCAAGGGAGAATATAAACGCACCGATAAGACCGGGCAAATATCTCTCCTTAACCTCTCCGTAAACATGCTTTTTTTCGCTCATTTTCGCTTCTCCTTTTACTCTCAAAATTTCAGCGGTTAACATATTGCCGTTTGATTTTATTATATATTGACAAAAGGGAAAATTCAACATCTTTCGTAAATCCGTGCCTTTTAATATAACATCATCAGCGGCAAAAAGCTTCGCTTTTTGCCGCTGATGAGCTAATCTTTAATAAATCGAGTAAAACAGCACCATAAACACTGCGGTCACAGCAAGGAACAAAGCGGCGCTTATATACAGAAAGCCGTAGCCTTTAATGCGCTTGCCGCGTTTACGTTCCACGTAGTCCACGTATTTTTCCGAGCCGGCACTTTTTCCCGGTATCAGCATTCTCAAGCCCTGGGACAGTATATATCCCAAACCGTCCAGTGCGCCCTCATTGGATACCGATACCAGCAAACCGGATATGAGCAGTAATACTCCGGGTATTGTAAAGGCATCGCATAACGTGCGGTATTTATCAACAAGCTCCATTGTGCCAAAATCTCTCAGCGCAATGTACGCATACGCCAAAAGCAGACCTATGCCTATGGAAATGCCGTATTTAATCAATGATGCCTTTGCCTTTTTACTCACTGTTCAAGCTCCTTTTTGTAGCGAAGCTCCTCCTCGTCATTGCAGTATACAAAGTGACCGGGAGCTACCTCACGCATGGTGGGCTTATTTACGGAATAGTCATGCTCGGCAAGCTGATTGTACACTATTCTCTTACGATTCTTTTCGGAAATCGGGTCGGGCAGAGGAATTGCCGACAGGAGAGATCTGGTATACGGGTGCAGGGGGTGTGCAAACAGCTCGTCAGACGGCGCAAGCTCAACCATTTTACCGAAATACATAACGCCTATACGGTCGGAGAAATATTTAACAACCGAAAGGTCATGGGCTATGAACATAATAGTCAGACCCAGCTTATCGCGAAGCTCGTTGAGCAGGTTAATAACCTGTGCCTGAATTGAAACGTCAAGAGCGGAAATAGGCTCGTCGGCAATAAGCAGTTCGGGGTTCATAATAACAGCACGTGCAATGCCGATACGCTGACGCTGACCGCCTGAAAATTCGTGGGGATAACGTCCTGCGTGTTCACGTACAAGACCGACCAGCTCAAGAATTTCAAAAACCTTTTCGTCAATATACTTCTGGTCCTTGATACCGTTGATAACAAGTCCCTCTGCAATAATTTCGCGAACGGTCATACGGGGATTCAGCGAAGCAATGGGGTCCTGGAATATCATCTGAATCTGGGTGATGAGCTTGGTGTTTCTTGCAATGCGCAGTTCGTCCTTGTACTGCTTCTGCTCCTCTTTTGTGGTGCAGGCTTCGCCGTGATTGTATTTTTCTTCCACGGCATTTACAAGGTTGGCGGCATATTCTTTATCGCCGTTATTGTGGTCGAATTTTGCCTTGACGATTTCTTCCTGAAGCTCCTCAATGCGATTTCTGCACTGTTCGAGCTTTGCCTTTGCTTCTGCAGAGCCTTTAAGTCTGAGCTTGCGAATTTCGGCTTTTTTCTCTTTGATTTCGTCCTTGTAGCTCTTTGTGCCGGCGCAGATGCGCTGGTCTTTAAAGTAGATGCTGCCGGAGGTAATATCGTAAATCTTGATGATTGAACGACCGGTTGTTGTCTTACCGCAGCCGGATTCACCGACAAGACCGAATACCTCTCCCCTCTTTATCTCAAAGCTGACGTCATCGACAGCCTTGACGGGTCCGAAATACTGGCACAGATGCTCTACTCTCAGCAATGTCTCTTTCTCGTTAACATTAGACATTCTCGGCACCTCCTGCCTTTTGTTTCATTCTTGCGATTCTTTCGGTAATAATTCTGGGAATTTCAACTTCCGGTGCATCGGGGTGGAGCAGCCATGTTGCCGCCTTGTGAGTTTCGGTTACTTCAAACATGGGCGGCTGCTGCTCAAAGTCAATCTGCATTGCGTATTTATTACGCTCCGCAAAAGCATCGCCCTCCGGAGGATAAATCATGTTCGGCGGTGTGCCGGGGATAGCGTCCAGCTTTTCCTTTGTATCAAGGTCGGGCATGGACGAAAGCAATGCCCATGTATACGGGTGACGCGGGTCGTAGAAAATTTCCTCCGCAGTGCCGTATTCAACAATCTTACCTGCATACATAACCGCAATATCGTCAGCCATGTTAGCAACAACGCCCAGGTCGTGGGTGATGAAGATAACGGAAAGGTTACGCTGTTCCTTGAGGTTGTTGATAAGCTCAAGAATCTGCGCCTGAATTGTAACGTCAAGAGCGGTGGTAGGCTCGTCGCAGATGAGGATTTCGGGGTCAGCGGAAAGAGCGATAGCGATAACTATTCTCTGACGCATACCGCCGGAAAACTCAAAGGGATACTGATAGTAACGCATACGCGGCTCGGCAATACCGACTTCCTCCATGAGCTTGATAGCCTTAGCCTTAGCCATGGAACGGGTAACTTTGTAAACAACCTTGGAAGCCTTTTCCTTGAAATAGTCGATAATTTCAATGCTGCGTGCATGGAAATCAATTTCACCGGCGGCAGAGATATAATTCTCGTATCTTCTGTCAAGGCTTTCGATGGTATTGATAACATTTGCTTTCAGCTCGTCAAGGTCGGCAACGTTCTTGGGTATAACCTTCCAGTCAACCTTTTTGCCGCGCTTAATGAGAGCCTCGCGCTTTTTTGTCTGACGTGCAAAACGAGCTTCCTCACGGGGATTTGCGGTCTTGTAATGGAAGTACTTATTCAGACCTGCGGTGATGCCGGTGCGGAATGTATAAGCAATGCTGTCCTTGCTGGTTTCAAGGCGGTCGATGCTTTCCTCAACCTTGTCGGAAAGCTCCGCAGCGTACTTCATCGCATGATTTTTCTCATAGCTTCCGCTGTAATAGACCTTTGCGTTTTCAAGCTCGGCAACAACGGCTTTTTTGTTTTCAAGGGCTACGTTGAAAGAATGCTCAACGCCCTTTTCAACCAAAGCGATAAACTCAATCATGAAATTTTCGTCAAGGTATTCAAGGCACTTTTCGTTAAGCTCGTCAACGGGGATTTTGGAAAGCTCCTCGTTGGGATTGTTCATTTTGTAATAGCCGATTCTGAAAAACTCCGGTCTTGTCTGAGAAGTGACCTCCTCAAGGAGAGCCTTAGTCTCGTTAAGGGCGTTTTCAAGTCTGTCGGTCAAGCCGCCGTTCTTGCTCTTGTAGCGCGACGCTTCCTTATTGAGAATGTCTGCCTGCTTTGAAAGTCTTGCCTCGTAAGCGTTGGTGAGATAGGAATCACCGAGATTTCTGATATGCTTTGCATATCCGCGCAGAATCGTTTTAACGTCCATCTTCTGATTCTTGCTCAGACGGAAACGAACGTCTTCAATAGATTCGATAAGCTCACTGGCGGCTGAATGTGCGGCATTGTAATTCTGCTCAAGCTTGTTTGCTTCGATGCAGAAATTGTCAAAGGTTTCGCACATCTGCTCGATTTTTTCTTCTTCGCCGGTGGCGGCAATCATCTCGGTTTTCAGTGTTTTGAGCAGGTCGTTAAATTCCTTTCTCGCCTGCTTGCGGCTGGTTTTGTTCTTGAGAAGCATTGCCTCGGTAATCTGCTTGCCTATCTTGACAATGGGGTTAAGAGAAGAAAGAGGGTCCTGGAATATCATGGATATTTTGTCGCCTCTGATGGTACACATTTCCTCCTCGGTGATTTTGAGCAGGTCACGGCCGTCGTAGATAATCTCGCCGCTTTCGACAATGGAGTTACCTGCCAAAATGCCCAGTATCGCCTTTGAGGTAACGGACTTGCCTGAGCCGGACTCACCGACTATTGCAAGGGTTTTGCCCTTTTCAAGGTCAAAGGAAATATCTCTTACCGCCTTGACCGTACCGTTTGCGGTACGGAAGGATATTTTCAAATCTTTTACTTCTAATATCTTATCCATACTTTATTCCTCCACGCCGCGCAGTGCGGGGTTGAATGCGTCACGCAGACCGTTGCCGAACAGGTTGAAGCTTATCATCAACAGAGAGATGACAAGTGCCGGATAAAGCATAAGGTGAGGGAACTGAATCCAGCGTGTTTCCGCATCGGAAAGCAGTGTACCGAGGGAAGTGCCGGAAGCACCGCCCAGGTTTACTATACCGAGGTAAGAAAGCATACTCTCGGACATGATTGTGCTGGGTATTGCAAGAGCGGAGGAGGTGATAATTGTTCCCAAAGTGTTCGGGAAAATGTGCTTCCAGATAATACGTCTGTCACGTGCGCCGAGGGTACGGGCAGCCATGACGTATTCCTGATTCTTGAAGCGGTAGAACTGGGTACGGACGCTGTAAGCCGTACCAATCCAGCCGGTTACGACGAATGCAAACAGCAGGCTGGGCAACGCGCCCACCTTTGAAGCCAGGTGAATCTGGAACAGTGACGCGACAACGATAAAGGGAACGCCGTTGAGTATATCGGAGACACGCTCAAGAATAAGGTCAACAGCACCGCCGTAATAGCCCTCAACAGCACCGTAAAGTGCGCCGAGAACGAAGTTGATAACGCAGACGAAAATAGCAATCATAAGTGAAAGCTGGATACCGCCGGCAACACGCAGAGCCATATCGTAGCCCTGAGATTCAGTGCCCATGATATAGTCGGGGGTGAAGCCGTACTTATACTGATAGTAGTTATAGAACAGCACACGAATCTTGAGCTGAGCGGTTTCCGCTGTACCGCCGCCGCTGTACTCATAATACTTCAGTGAGCCGTCGGCATTGCGCTTGTAGTTATCCTCGAAAACCATGTCCTCGCTGTAGGAAATGTTCTTAACATTGCCCGAAGCGGTTACGGTTACGGGAGTACCCACCTTCTTCGCCTTATACCAGTTGTTGGCGTTGGCGGCATCGGGGTTGTACTCGTTGTCCTCAACAAGAGGATAGAGAACTTTAAGACCTGTTTCATTCTCGAAATCAACAATCTTCTGATACTCGTCCTGCTCTATATACATATAGAGGAAGCCGACCTCAAGGTAGGTATCGACGCGCACATCGTATGCGTTGATTTCTTTCCTTTTGGCATCAAGAGTAACTGTAGGCTCGCTCTGCTTCATAACAGGCTGGTAATAGCTTTCCATTCCCTCTTTGAGAGTTACCTGTTCCTCAAGCTGCTCCGCGCCGACACCGATTGATGCCAGACGGATAAGCTCGGATTCGGTGATTTTTTCACGGTTTACACCGCCGTCCATAATGCCCAGATTATCACGAAGCCACACAACTCTGGCAGGCTTTCTGGAATACTGAGTTACCATGAATGAATTATCATGAGTGGTAATGAGCATGGGCGCAAGGATTGAAAAGAGGACGATAATAATGATGATGATAAGACCGACAACCGCCGCCTTACTCTTGCGGAAACGTCTCCATGCATCTCTGAAATAGCCAACCGGCTTATCCTCGAACTTCTTGTCCGAAATACGCTCACCGCGATTGACAAATTCAAATTTTTCCTTTGGTACATTGGGGATATTATAATTTTCTGCCATCTTACTTCTCCCCCATTCTGATTCTCGGATCAATGAATCCGTAGCTGATGTCAACAACTATACCTGCCAGCAGACCGACAACGGTATAGAAAATACTGTCTATCATAAATACGTCGTAGTCTCTCTGGAAAATTGCATTGACATAAAGGTTGCCTATGCCGGGGATTGAGAATATCTTCTCGATAACCAGAGAACCGCTGAGGATTCCGACAAACATCGAAAGTATCATGGGCAGAATAGGCACCATTGCGTTTTTAAGAGCATGGCGCGAAATAGCCTGCTGATTTGTCAGACCCTTTGTGCGCGCAAGAAGCATGTAATCGCTTGTAATGGTTTCGGTAAGCTCTGCACGGGTGAAACGTGCAAGACCTGCGATTGTACCGAAGGACAGTGCCATAACAGGTGCAATCATGGAAACAAACATCTTGCCGGTAACCCAGCTTCCGCCTGCGTCCGCAAGGGAATACACCGTCAGCGGCAGCCAGCCCAATTCAAAATAGAATATATACTGCACAAGGAATGCGTAAACATAGCTGGGAACAGAGACAAACACCATTATGGCTGTGCTTATCAGGTTGTCCTGCCAGCGGTTTTTCTTAATTGCGGCATATATGCCCAGTGCAATACCGATAGGAATAGAGAAAATAAGAGAATAAAGGTTAACAAGCACGGTGGGGAGGATTCTGCCGGCAAACAAATCCCATGCAGGCTCCATGTACTTGATATTCCATGATGTTCCGAAGTCCCAGTCGGTAAAGATGTTTTTAAGATAGATGCCGTACTGGGTCAGAAGCGGCTCGTTATAGCCCAGTGCTTCCCAGCGAAGCTCGACAATCTCACGCTGAGCTGCATTTCCGTCGGGCAGTGTACGCGGAAGAATACGCACCAGCATAAAGCATATGGTTACTATGCATGAAAGGACAAACAACATCAAAAGTATTCTCTTGATGACGTATTTAGCCATTCTCATATGCGTTAACTCCTTTTTTCGATATTTGGGAACAACTGCTGTTCTTGGCTGCGGACTGTCTTCTCTCCGGCAGCCCAGAGCTAAAAACAGCAGCAAAACAGGAGACGTTTTCTAAATCAATTAAATATTTCGGAATTTCCGAAAATCGGAATCCCGGCAATTTGCTCGTCAAGCACTTTAGCACAATACAGTACAAAATTGCCCTGTAGATGAATTTAGTATTTGTCGAATATTGACAATAAAGCTATTGGTAATTTGTGGATTTAAACCAATAAAGGGTAAAGTTGACCAAACCGGGAGGAGCGCTGGCCCCTCCCGGCTCGTATTCAAATGTGAATTTCAGTCTTTTGCCAACTGTGAATTAGTAAGCAATAGAACCGTTCTGGCTAGCTACATAGTCAGCCCACTCAGCATTGGTGTAGTTGTAGGTCATGAGACGGAGACCGCCGAAACTGTACATGATGCTGTAGTTCTCGGTGTAGTAGCTGGTCTTGTAGGAAAGCATGGAGCAAGCGGTGGTGGTGCAGAGGGGGATGCAATAGTAGAGCTTCAGGAAGTTCTCCTCAAGCTGAGAGAGAACAGCAAGCTTGGTTGCATTGTCTGCATTGGAGTATACGCCGGTACCGGACATGCTCTTGGACCACTCTTTCCAGGTCATGGTGACTTCCTCACCGTTTACGGTAAGGGTAAGAGTCTCGGTTGCGGGATTCCAGCAGCCGCCCTCGTGAATGTAGGATACATAGTCATCATCGCAGTATACGCGGAACATGGTGAACGGATAGAAAGCAGCACCGCCCCATGCGCCGTAACCGATTGCGTAGACGCCGTTGTAAACATCTTCGTAACGGTTGGAGAGGTTGTCGATAGCCTTGAGCTCGATAGAACCGAAACCGGTGCCCTCAAGAGCCTCATTCATATACTTGTTGAGAAGTGTTACCTGCTGCTGGTTGGAAGAGTCCATAGCACCTGCCATCCAAGCCATTTCGATAACGATGTTCTCGCCCTCGGTGTAAAGACCTGCTTCAACAAGCTCCTTGCAAGCCTCGGTGAAGATTGCCTTAGCCTCGGTGAGGTTGTAACCGTTGATGGATTTGTATGCATCGTCAAGAGTTGCATAGATTTCGCCGTCGCCGTAAGCAACGCCGTAAAGGTTGCAGATAGCCTGCTTTGCTTCGTCGGTGTTACGATAGATGGATTCGGGATCCTCGTAAACATCGTAGAAGTAGAGGGAGCTGAGCATGGAGTATGCTGCCTTGTAACCTGCGGTAGCGGTTACGAACTCAGCACGGTTGATTGCAAGGGACATAGCCTCACGGAACTTGTCGTTGGAAAGAACAACAGAGTTGGTGTTGCCGGCTTCATCCATCTTCTTAAGGGAATCAAGGTTGCTGTGGAAGAAGAGACGCATGGTGTAGGTCTCGTCAACCTTGTAAAGCTGATCGGAGGTGGTGTACTCAACAACCTCGTCAGCAGCGGGGGTCCAGTCATCAAGTGCGCCGGAGAGGAATGCAAGCTTTGCAGCGTCATCGCTCATAACGTCGATAACGATCTTCTCGGTCAGATACTGGGGCTGATACTCGCCGTCTACCTTGAAGAAAGTGGTAGAAGAAAGAGTACCGTCCTCGTTCTGCTCATACTCCCAATATTTCTCGTTCTGAACGAAAACAATCTGCTTGTCGTCCTGGAGAGAATCAATGCGGTATGCACCGCAGGAAACGGTAGTATCTGCAGAGGTGTTGTAGGTGCTGGTTACGAGAGTGCCGGAAGTATCCTTGCACTTCTCATACATCTCCTCGTTGACAATCCAGTTGGATGTGCAGGAGGTGAGGAAGTAGTTGTATTCGTAAGCGGATTCGCAGACGTAGCGGATAGTGTACTCGTCAACCTTGTAAAGACCAACGTTGCCGTCATACTCTATTCTCTCCATCGGAGTACCGGTGTAGATGTAGTTGCAGATGTCTGCCTCACTCTCGCCCCAGTCGGCAACTGCGGTGATAACACCTATCATGTGAGCGATAGACTCATCGGTAACGGGAACGAAGCCGCTAACTGCCATCTCTTCGAGAGCTTCGTAATCCTCAACGCCGAAGTATGCGGAGCCGTAAGCATCAACATAATCAAAGAGGGAGTAGCCGCTAAGCCACTCAAGAGCACTTGTAAGAGCAAATGCAACGGGTACACCGTCAGCAGTGGTGTAAGTGCCGTCCTCACCCTTTACGAGGTCTGCAATAGCATAAGCACCGCAAGCATCGGTATTCCATGCGACAGAACCGCCGTAGAAGTAAGCAGCAGCACCGGCAAGTGCGGACTCACCGCTGTAGTAGTTGTTTGCACGGTAGTTCTTCATGTCAGGAGAAAGCATCTGCTCCATGGAGTAAACATAGGTGTCTGCGTTGATGGGTGTGCCATCTTCCCAGCACATTTCCTCACGGAGAGAAATCTCGTAAACATAGCTGTCCTTAATATCGGAAAGGGAAACGCCTTCGGGAAGTACGCAGTTGTACTTTACGAGGTCGTCCTGATGTTCTGCGGTAACATCCTTAATGTCCTTTGCAGCGACAAAGATCCACTGATAGGAACCTGCGTCGGAATCAAGAACCGTAAGGTCTGCAAGAGGAGCCATGACATAGCTGAGGATAGTATCGTCAGCATTCATTTCCCAGGTGTGGGGATTCCAGTTGGTACCGAGAGCACTGGAATAAGTGTTGTAGGTGTAAGTGTACGTCTTGACATTCGCGTCTGTTTCGCTAGCAACATCGGCATCTTTCTTGCCGCCGCAGGCTGCCAGTGAAAGAATCATAGCGACTGCCAGGAGCATTGCCAGGATTTTTTTCATTGTTTTTCCTCCTTAAATATTCATTTACCCGTGCATTCAGCGCGTTAAAGCGGCAAATTCCACGAACAAATTTTTATATATTTTAACTCGTCTTCGGCTAATTGTCAATGTAATTGTGAATGTTTTTTTAACTCTTTTATGTTTTAAACCGCTGAAATAAGATATTTTGATTTTTTCCGCGTTTGGCAGTACTATATATTGTATAAGATTATTGAAAAATTTTTTGAAATTTTTTCGGTTTTTTTCGTTTTCCGCCGCTTTCGATAATATTATACACTATGTAAGAGGATAAAAAGCATGAAAAATTTTTCCGTAAAATTTTTCATGCCGAAGCTGATTTTCAGTGCGCGAAATGAGTTTTTCACCGTAGGGTACGACGTCCTCGGCGTACCGGTGATGATTCAAGCGATAGATTCCACGTTATCAATCAAGCGAAGCTTTGAATATCAAAGCCTGCGATTTTGAATATCAAAGCCTACAGTTTTGACTGAGGGATTGTCTTTCCTATAGCTTAGCTTTATCATTTCGGCTTAGCTTGCCGGTAAATTCTACAATCCCCCTTATTGAAGCCTACGGCTTCAATATCCCCCTTTACACAAGGGGGACTTTAGTTTGTTGAATAATTTTAAGCTTAGTTGAGGTGTTGCCTTTCCTATGGCTTGGATTTATCTTTTTGGCTGTAGTTTAACAATTTCTATGGCTCCCTTGTGTAAAGGGAGCTGTCACGAAGTGACTGAGGGATTGCTTATAGCTTAGATTTATCGGTTTTGCTTAACTTATTGATAAATTCTGCAATCCCCCGATTGAATCCGCAGGATTCAATATCCCCCATTTACACAAGGGGGACTTTAGTTTGTTAAAAAATATACTCTATTACACAAGGGGGACTTGGGCTGGTTGAATAATTTTAAGCTTGGTTTTTAAAGCTCTCTCCATCGTCAGAGGGAGGCAATGCAGGTGACTGAGGGAGAGATATTTCGAGAACAAGCTAAAATCGTCCGAATTCCCCCTTTACAATCTTTCCGCCCGGTGCTACAATGATTAAAAATGAATAGCAGGGAGCATCGGGAAAAAGGAAGCGTGGTGAAATGCCACCGCGGAAGCCGCCACCGTGAAGCCGAGTTCTGCCGCAACGTGTCACTGAAGCAATGCTTTGGGAAGACGCGGCAGTGCGTTGAAGCCAAGCCGGGAGACTTTGCCCAGTGTGATTATTTGCGAAGCACGGATTTTTGCTTTTCGCTTATACCCGGTAATATTCACCTTGAATAATACAATAAGTTATTTAGGGTGAGTATAATAAGGCTTGTGCGTTTTTTCCATGCGCATTAGGCTTTTTTCGCTGTGGAGATGCTCTTGTAAAAAGACTGTCTCTGCGGCATATTTTATTTTCAGGAGGTATCAACAATGGAAAACAAGAAGAAAATGTCAAAGGTGCTGTACGTCGTCATCGCGGTTGTACTGGTACTTGCCGCCGCTTTTGCGGTCGTAGCACTCAAGACGGACCTTTTTAACAAAAAAGAGGTCAATGACGAAGTACAGGTAACTTACTCCCTCAGCATTGTCGCTTTGGGCGAAAGCGTTTACGAGGGCAACGTTACCGCCGCAGAGGGCACTGTACTTATGGATTCAATGCTGGCGGCTCTCAAGGAGCAGGACATTGAAGTTGTCTACGAGGACAGCGAATACGGCGCGTACATTACCGCTATCGGCGGTCATGCTCAGAGCTATGAGGACAACCTCTACTGGACCTTTACCGTCAACGGCGAAATGGCTATGGAGGGTGCTTCCTATATAGTACCCGTTGAGGGCGATAAAGTTGTATTTACCTTTGAAGAACTGACATGGTAAAAACCGAGAAGCTGAGCCCTGTCAGGCGAATTGCGCTGGACGGAATGTTCTGCGCTCTTGCAGTGGTCGGTCGCTGGGCGTTGGGGGCAATCCCCAATGTCCAGCCGGTTACGGTTATTCTGATTCTCATGGCAATATATATCGGGCTGTGGGACAGTGTGGCTTCCGCCATTGTTGTAGTCAACGTTACAAACATGATTATGGGCATCGGCATCTGGTCGCTTTACCAGATGTTCACCTGGGCAGCCATTGCCGTTGTGTCCGGACTGCTTTTCAAAAAGCATCACCACCCGGTGGTAATGCTTGTATGGTGTGCCCTGACCGGGTATATTTACGGCTTCACGGTGTCGATTTTTGCCTACAGGTCTTTCGCCACAAACGGCGGCAATGCCGGCTTTTGGGTCTACTGGCTGTCGGGTCTGGGGGTCGATTCCCTCCACGCCCTCGGCAACGCCGTTTTTATCTGGTTTTTACAGCCGGTCTTTGAACGAATTGTAGCCGCCGCGCATAATAGCAAATAGATGTTATTCTGATAAATTCTACAATCCCCCGATTGAATCCGCAGGCTTCAATATGGAAGCCGAATGGCTTAAATATTGAAGCCTACGGTTTTGAATATCAAAGCCTGCGGCTTTGATTGAGGGATTGTTTATGGCTCC
>CAZCQZ010000029.1:14285-26708 GCA_964500965.1 uncultured Eubacteriales bacterium
TCATTTTTGCTTAGCTTGTTGGTAAATTCTGCAATCCCCCGATTGAATCCGTAGGATTCAATATCCCCCGTTTACACAAGGGGGACTTTGGTTTGTTGAAAAAATTCACTCTATTACACAAGGGGGACTTAGTCGGTTGAAAAAGTTCACTCTATTGCGCAAGGGGGACTTGGGCTTTATTGATAAATCAAAATTTAAACGGGGCTGTAAAAACGCAAGTTTTTACAGCCCCGTTTATTTATTTTCTGTTTTCAAAAAGAGCTTTCATCTTTTCAAGCTCTTTTTTCTGCTCGGAATTGAGCTTTTTGGGAACGCTTACGGTGAAGCGCACAATCTGGTCACCGCGACCTCTGCCGTGAAGTCGTGCGATTCCCTTGCCTTTCATGGTCATGGTGTCTCCCGGCTGTGTACCGGCAGGCACTTTTATCTTCTGCTGACCGTCAAGGGTGAACACGCTGATTTCGTCTCCCAGTGCCGCCTGCCAGAATGAAAGCTGGACGGTACAGTAAACATCATAGCCGTCACGCTCCAAAATATGGTGGGGACGAATGGAAACGGTGAGCAGCAAATCACCGGCAGGACCGTTATTTACGCCTGCACAGCCCTCACCGCGAACGGTCAGGGTCTGTCCGTCATCAATACCTGCGGGAATTTCCACGGTCTTTGTGCGGTTAACTCTGCATCTGCCGACACCGCCGCATTTGGAACAGGGCTGTTCGATAATTGTGCCCTTGCCGCGGCATTTATCACAGGTGCGCTGGGTTTGCATAGTGCCGAATGGTGTGCGCTGATTTATGCGGACATAACCGTTGCCGCCACATTCGGGACAGCGGCTGGTGCTTGTGCCGTCCTTTGCACCTGTGCCCTTACAGTCGGTACAGGTTTCAATGCGCTTGAAGTCGATTTCCTTTGTACAGCCCTTTGCGGCTTCCTCAAAGGAAAGAATAACGGTTTTCTGTATGTCCTCGCCTCTGCGCGGCGCATTTGCCTGAGATGAGCGTGATGAGCTGCCGAAGCCGCCTCCGAAGAAGCTGCCCAGAATATCGCCCAAATCCCCGAAGCCGAAATCGCTGTAGCCGCCGTATCCGCCTGCACCTGCGCCGAAATTGGGGTCAACACCGGCGTGTCCGAACTGGTCATAGCGCGCTTTCTTTTCGGGGTCGGAAAGTACCTCGTATGCCTCGTTAATTTCCTTGAATTTCTCCTCCGCCGCCTTATCGCCCGGATTCATATCGGGGTGATATTTACGGGCAAGATTGCGGTAGGATTTTTTTATATCGGTGTCGGAAGCTCCTTTTTGAAGCTCCAGCACTTCGTAATAATCTCGCTTGTTGTCTGCCAATGGTTGTACCCCCAGTGGTGTCGTTTATTCACAGCACTGCCGTACACAAAAAATGTGTACGGCTGTACTGCTGTTTGAATTGTCGATGAAGTAAAAAATTGCGGATTAAAGCCCGTTAATCGACCTTTATCAATAGAGTAAAGCATATTGATAAAGATTAGTTTATCCATTATGTCTCATTTCTTTGTTTGCCCAAAGAAACGAGACGCAAAGAAAGGACACTCAAGAGGGGCAAGTTTCGATAAACAAAATCGCTTGCGATTTTGTACTTCCCATCTCTTGAGAATTGCCCCTTTCAACGACCAAAAGGGTTGCCATACCTGCCGTGGCAAGCTTTCTTTTTCTGAACAAGCAACATTCTTACGGCAGGTATTATCGCTTTCCTCATACCAGCCTTGCTTGATTCCCTTTTGGAATACCCTTTACAGGGTGTATCGCTTGTGCGATTTGTTGGAATTTTATACTGAATTTAAAGCTTAAGTCTATTTAGCTACAAATTTGTCAACAAGCTTTGCTATGACGGAAAGAAAGATATAGATAGACTATGATTTTGTAGTAAACTATAAATCTGTAAATTGCAGTCGGTTAATTGACATTTATCAATAAGCCTCAGATTTATCATTTCGTAGAGGACATCGTTCCCTACGGTCGGGAGACGGTTATAATCCTGCTTTAAAATCAGTTTTCGTCAACATCGGGAATATCAGAGCCGCCGGGTGCCGCACCTGCATCTGCTCCGCCCTCGGTTGCCTTATACATACGCTCACTGAGCATATAGAGGTCCTGCTGGAGGTCGTTAAGCTTTGACTTGATTTCCTCTGCGTTGTCGCCGTCCTTTGCGGTGCGCAGAGCGGAAATCTTGCTCTCGATCTCCGACTTCTCGTTTCCGGTAATCTTGTCACCAAGCTCATCAATCATCTTTTCGGTCTGATAGATTACCTGGTCTGCATTGTTCTTTGCATCGACAAGCTCACGTCTCTTAGCGTCCTCTGCGGCGTAACGCTCCGCATCGGCAACAGCGGCTTCAATGTCTTTCTTATCCATTGAAGTGGAGCTGGTAATTGTAACGTGCTGTTCCTTGCCTGTGCCCTTATCGCGTGCGGAAACGTTTACGATACCGTTTGCATCAATATCGAATGTTACCTCAATCTGAGGAACGCCGCGGCGAGCAGGCATAATGCCGTCAAGGTGGAACACGCCGAGAAGCTTGTTATCTCTGGAGAACTCACGCTCACCCTGGAGAACCTTAACCTCAACGGAGGTCTGATTGTCTGCGGCAGTGGTGAATACCTGAGATTTCTTTGTGGGGATTGTGGTATTTCTCTCGATTATCTTTGTGCAAACCTCACCCATGGTTTCAATACCCAGAGAAAGGGGAGTTACGTCAAGAAGAAGCAGACCGTTCTGAACGTCGCCGCCGAGAACGCCGCCCTGAATAGCGGCACCGAGAGCTACGCACTCATCGGGGTTAATGCCCTTGAAAGGCTCTTTGCCGGTGAACTTGTAAACAGCCTCCTGAACAGCGGGGATTCTGGTAGAGCCGCCGACGAGAAGCACCTTGTCAATATCTCCGACAGACAGACCGGAATCGGAAAGTGCCTGACGGACAGGACCCATGGTCTTTTCAACAAGGTCGCTTGTCAGCTCGTTGAACTTTGCTCTGGTCAGGGTCATGTCAAGGTGAAGCTGACCGGAGGTGGTAGCTGCGATAAAGGGAAGATTTATCTGAGTGGTGGTGACGGTGGAAAGCTCGCACTTTGCCTTTTCTGCGGCGTCTTTAAGTCTCTGCATAGCCATTTTGTCGCTTCTCAGGTCAACGCCGTTGTTCTTCTTGAAATCGTCGCAGATGTAGTCGATGATTCTCTGGTCGAAGTCATCGCCGCCGAGACGGTTGTTACCTGCGGTCGCCTTAACTTCCTGAACGCCGTCGCCCATTTCGATGATAGATACATCGAATGTACCGCCGCCGAGGTCATAAACCATAACAGTCTGCTCGTTTTCCTTGTCGATAGCGTAGGAAAGTGCGGCAGCGGTCGGCTCGTTGATGATTCTCTTAACATCAAGACCTGCAATCTTACCTGCGTCCTTGGTTGCCTGACGCTGTGCATCGGTGAAGTATGCGGGAACGGTGATAACTGCGGCGGAAACGGTTTCGCCCAGATAAGCTTCTGCATCTTTCTTCAGCTTCTGAAGTGTCATTGCGGAGATTTCCTGAGGAGTATAGCCCTTGCCGTCAACAGTTACCTTTTTGTCTGTACCCATATCTCTCTTGATAGAGGAAATAGTTCTGTCGGGGTTGGTGATTGCCTGACGCTTTGCAACTGCGCCGACCATTCTCTCGCCGTCTCTTGAAAATGCGACAACGGAGGGGGTTGTTCTAGCACCCTCACTGTTGGTGATAACAACAGGCTCGCCGCCCTCAACAACAGCTACGCAGGAATTGGTAGTACCGAGGTCAATACCGATAATTTTGCTCATTTGTAATTTACTCCTTTATATAAATAGATTGGGGATTACTTTTTGATAATTACGCTTTAACCTGCACCATTGCGGTACGGATTATCTTTTTGCCCAGTGCATAGCCCTTTTGCAGTACCATGCAGATTTTGCCGGATTCCACATCGCCCTCGTCACTCATGCCTATGCAGTCGTGAATGTTGGCATCGAAATCATCGCCTACAGCTCCGAAAGAGGTAACGCCCAGCTTTTCAAAGCAATCGCCTGCGCCGGTAAGTATCATATCAAAGCCCTTGCGCATATCTTCAACGGTTACATTTTCCGCCGCCAGCGCACGTTCGATATTGTCGATAATGGGAAGCAGAGTTTTTACGCTTCCTGCCGTGACATCGACATAAAGAGCGTCTTTCTCTCTTGCCGTTCTTTTGCGGTAGTTTTCGTATTCCGCCACAACACGCAGGTACTTATCCTTAATATCCGCAAGCTCCTGCTCGATTTCGGAAACCTCCTCAACAACCTCGTCAGCGGCTTCCTCAACGGTTTCTTCGACTTCTTCCTCGATTATATCCTTTTCGTTTTCCGCCATTTCAATGCTCCTTTCTTTATGTAAATACGTTTTTAACTTAATTTATGCAAAGCGCTTCGCGCATTACACGACCGACTATTCCGGCGAAGTATTCAACATGGGGAATCAGACTTGCGTAGTTCATTCTGGTAGGTCCTATGACACCTGTCCACCCTGCCGCTCCGACCCCGGAATAATACCGTGAAGCGATAATGCTTATCTGAGACAGTGCCGGTTTTTTGGTTTCCTTTCCGATGAGCACCCTTGTTGTCGCAGTGCCGGTCGATGACAGCAGACTTATAAGCTCCTCGCTGTTTTTGAGGAACGCCAGCACCTCTTTTGCCTCGTCAAAGGGCAGGTCATCACGGTCGATGAGATTTGTAAGTCCCGCAACGGTGAGATTTACGTGCTGTGCTTCACGTGCAATGTCAACAATCGCCTCGTAAACCGGCAAAAGAGCTTCGCCGGCTTCACCGGCATCTGCGCCGACACGCTTCATGTATTCCTCCGTCAGCTCCGATACTTTCATGCCCAGAACGTGCTTTTGCATAAGGTGGCGTATGAGAGCAACCGCAACGCTGTCCGCGTCAAAGGAAAGGCGGCATATTCTGCTTTTCATAACAGAGGGGGTTATCATCATTATCAGCACGATTGAGTGCCGACCCGTTGCCATGACCTCAACTCCGGCTACACAGGCGTTGCTGTCCGCCGGTGAGGTTATCACCGCCGCCATTCCCGTCTGCTCCGCAAGCATTGATGCGGTGGATTCGATGAATCCCTCCGGATTACAGCCGCTTGCCGCCAGCGTGCGTATAATATGCTGTTGCGCTTCCTCCGCCAGATTCCGCTTCCACATGAGCTGGTCAACATACAGCCTGTAACCGCGCTGTGAGGGGATTCGCCCCGCGGAGGTGTGGGGCTGTTCAAGATAGCCGCTTACGGTCAAATCCGCCATATCATTTCGGATTGTCGCACTTGAAACCTCAATGGGAAGCATCTGCGCAAGCGTTTTTGAGCCGATAGGCTCACCGGTCACCACATAAGAGTCTACGATAGCTTCAAGAATTTTATACTTTCTCTGCCCCTGTTTCATTGATACACCTTCTTTTTACCGACAGCCGCCGGCATTTACAGGGTTAGCAGTCCGCTTTATTGATTGCTATAATTAGCACTCTCAATCTCCGAGTGCTAATTCTGTAATAAGATTACCACCTTTTACACGCTTTGTCAATATGTCAACTGTAAATAATTCGTTAATCGCAAAAACATCACGAAATATATTGCCGCCGCCCTGCAAAATTTTTCGTCGGGTGGCGGTCGTGAATTATCATATAAATATAAAGTCTGTTCAGTAAGGTTGCTTTTAATGGGCTTTGCACATCTCCGAATCCGGGACGAAAAACATCGAATTTTCCAATATTTATCCACTTTTATTTGATTTTGACATTTAGTGAGTGTCACCGCAGTATCGGCTTTATCATATAATGATGCCATGACAAGCAGTGAATGTCAAATAATTTAAAGTGGAGGAAACAGGGTGTTTATTAACAAAGCGGAAAACGGACGTAACAATTACTGCGGCACAAATGTTGCACTGTTCAGGAAAGCGATGGGAATTTCACAACGTGAGCTTGCCGACCGTCTGCAAATAGAGGGGCTTGACGTAGACAAAAACGCCGTTCAGCGGCTTGAATCCGGCAAACGGTTTGTGACGGATATTGAGTTAAAGGCATTGTCAAGGGTGCTGGGCAAAAGCTATGACGAGCTGCTTGGCAGAAAGATCTGACAAACATGCGGTTTTTCGGGGCGTCGGAAAAGTCTTCCCGTTCTGTCGAAGCCGCCTGACATACGCTTTTTGCGAATCGAAAAAAAGGGGGTGTAAAAACCGAAAGTTTTTACACCCCTGAATTTGTAATTATTACATAACTACCTTGACATCGTTTTCGTCAAGCATTGCGGTTGCGGGAATATAGATGCCCTCAAGCTTCTCGCCGTTGAGCCATACTTCCTTTGCTCCGCCCTGAGAGCCGTTGGGATTTTCAACCTTGATGTGCAGCTTCTTGCCGCGGAATGTTCTTTCAATGCCGAACTCTTTCCAATCGGAGGGAACGGAGGGGTTGATTTCCAGACCGTTGAGGTCGGGGCGCATACCGAGGATACCCTCGACACAGCCTACCATAACGGTGGAAGCAGTACCGGTGAGCCAGTGAACGTGGCTTCTGCCTGCAAAGGGAGATTCGGTAGACTCGGTAAACTGACCGTGAGCATACGGCTCAATCTTTCTAATCTCCGCCTTGTCGTTCATATAAGAGGGCGAAGTCTCCTTGAAATACTCAAATGCGCGGTTGCCGTGACCCATAAGAGCCTCCGCAAATATCAGCCAGCCCTGAGACTGGGAGAAAATCGCGCCGTTTTCCTTTGTGCCGCCGTTAAAGAGAATCATAACGGAGCCGTCAAAGGGGTGATTGTTGTAGGAGGGAGAAAGAAGCTTTGCGCCATAGGGTGTGTTAAGCTCTCTCCATGTGGATTCAAGAGCGGCTTCCGCCTGCTCCTTTGTGGCAACGCCGGAAATTACAGACCAGCTTTGGGGGTTGAGCCACATATTTGCTTCGGGGTCAGCCTTTGCACCGACCTTTACGCCGTTGTCGCGAATACCGCGGATAAAGCGGTCCTCGTCCCAGCAGTTAGCATGAATGTTGTTGTAAAGCTTTTCCGCCTCGGTATCGAGGTACTTGATATAAAGCTCGTCGTTCTTATGCTCGCAGAATGTGCGCATAATCTTCATTGCCCAGTAAAGCTGGAATGAAACAAAGGTGCTTTCGCCCTGTGCGCCCATTTTTATGCAGTCGTTCCAGTCAGCGGAAAGACCGGCAGGCATACCGTGAGCTGCCATGTGATTCATGGAGAAGCTGATAGCTCTCTTGAGGTGTTCGTAAACAGTACCCTCGTCCTTGTTTGCAAAGGGAATTACTTCGTCAAGGAAGTCAATATCGCCGCTTTCGGCAATGTACTTCTTGACAGTGGGGAACAGCCAAAGAGCATCGTCTGCACGATAGGTGTTGTGGTCGATTCTCTTTGCGTACTCCTCAGGCTCCTCCGGAGTTGCCTCGTGACCGGGGTTGTGGTCATAGGTGACAAGGGGCAGACCTGCGCCGTTGTGTACCTGACCGGAGAGCATAAGGCGAATCTGCTTCTTTGCCATTTCGGGGTCGAGGTGGAGAATACCCTGAATATCCTGAACGGTGTCACGGAAGCCGTAGCCGTTTCTTTCACCGCAGTAGGAGAAAGAAGCCGCTCTGCTCCACACAAAGGTGGTAAAGCACTGGAACGCATTCCAGGTGTTAATCATTGCGTTGAAGTTTGCATCGGGGGTGTCAATCTGGAAGTTTGCCAGCTTGCCGTGCCAGTAGTTGATGAGCTGTGCAAGCTCACTGTCGGTAGCGGTCTTGACGTCCTTGTAGGAATCGAGAATTTCAATTGCTTCTTCCGGCTCTTTCTGACCGAGAGCAAAGAGGATTTCTCTTGTCTCGCCGGGAGCAAGCTCGATTTCGGTGTGGAGCGCACCGCAGGGGTTTGCGTTGTAGTTGAGGACATTGTTGCACTTGCCGTCCTGCAAAGCCTGGGGCTTGCCGTAGCCGTTGTAAAGACCGAGGAAGTTCTCCTTATCGCCGCAGTAGGAAACAACATCCGCACCTGCCATGCCGAAGAAACGGTTTGCACGCTTGCTGCCGTTGTATTCCTCTCTGCAACGCTCGTTTATCGTCATGTCAATGCGGTTGTCCCTGTAGTATGTACGGGTGATAAACTGGGTGTACTGGAGGTTTACCTGGTCCTGAGAATAGTTGTTATCGGTGGTAAATTCGGCATAACCGAAAATGCCCAGCTTCTTGTTTTCGTCGGTGGTGTTTGTGACCTTGAGCTTCCAAACCTCATAGGTCTTGCCCTGAGGAACATAGTAAAGAGCTTCGGAAGCAATTCCTCTGTACTCCGCCGAAATGGTGGTATAGGCAGTGCCGTGACGGCACTCGGACTTGTACTCGCTGAGGGGCTTGCCCACAGGCTGCCAGGAAGCAGACCAGAAATCGCCGTCTGCGCAGTCGCGAATGTAGATGTATCTGCCGGGGTCATCGCAGTCGTTGAAGCGGTAACGGAGGATTCGACCGTTTGCACCGCTCTTTACAAAGCTGTAGCCGCCTGCATTGTTGGAAATGATTGCGCCGTAATTGGGGTCACCGAGGTAGTTTGCCCAGGGTGCCGGAGTTGCCGGGTTGGTGATTACATATTCCTTGCGCTGTTCGTCAAAGTAACCGTAATTCATAGGCTGATAGCTCCTTATTATTTTTAATTTTGCCGTAACGCGGCATTTCAACAGTATAATAGCATTTTTATTTATAAAAATCAACGGTTTGACTTTATTTAAGGGGGTTTAATAATAGCCGTGTGTTTTCCTGCGCCGACATACTTGTAAAAAGGGAAGATTTGTGCTATTGTGTTGGTATCGGCTAAACAAATTTGAAATGAACGCGCAAAGAGGTTTCGGTCTATGCTTCAGACATTGCTTCCGGTTTTTGAGATTTTAGGCACGGCGGCGTTTGCCGTTTCCGGTGCTTTGATTGGCATTTCAAAGAAAATGGACATTTTCGGTGTTGCTATTCTCGGACTTGTCACCGCTGTCGGCGGCGGCGTCATGCGTGACCTTATTCTGGGAAACACTCCTCCGGAAACCTTTAAAAATCCCATTTACGGCATTGTGGCACTTTTTGTGTCCGTTGTGGTGTTTATCCCCTTTGTCAGAAACGCATTGCTTAAAACTCAGAGGGCGTTTGATATTATACTGCTGTTAATGGATTCACTGGGGCTGGCGGTGTTTACCGTTGTGGGCATTGAAACCGCGTTCCGCATTGTGGGCTTTAATGTTTATCTTCTGCTGTTCGTCGGCGTTGTAACCGGGGTCGGCGGCGGCGTTTTGCGTGACATTATGGCAGGAAACACTCCCTACATATTTGTGAAGCATTTTTACGCCACGGCATCGCTTATAGGCTCTGCCGCCACCATTGCGCTGTGGAATTTCGCAGGTGCGGTCAATTCAATGATAATCGGCGCGTCGGTGATATTTTTGCTGAGACTTTGCGCAGCAAAATTCCGTTGGCGGCTGCCGAGGGCATAATCAATCCGAAAGAAAGAAGGCTCGAACGTGGGAAATTTCAGCAGAGAAAAGCAGGCGGCAAAAAAGGAGCTTAAACTCTCAAAACGCAACGGGAGCTACGGCAAAAAGGAGTTTAAAAAGCATCTTAAAATATGCGCCGTTATCGCTCTGGTCGTTGCAATCCCCCTTTCCGTGTGGCTCATATCGCTTATGAAGCTTGAGGGAGACAAATATCTTGTTGAGGGAGAGCTTCTTGTAAACGAGGTTGACACCACCTATATTGATGACGGAATTTATTACGCGCGCTATGAAAGCGGCAGTCTTTCCGCCACTGTGGGCGTAACGGTATCCGAGGGGAAAATTGCCGAAATAGCTATTTACGATTATGAAAATATAAGCATTGAAAAGGCGGAAACGCTGTTTGCGGACGTTATTGAGTATCAGATGCTTAACACTCCCAACGCAGACCGCGACTACAGCGAGATTATATTGCTGAAAACCGTTGAAGCCGCACTTACCGCATTATCTACGGTCATGCCGTCGTAAAATAAACTGTAGCAAGTACAGCGGCAGTAAAAACTTTCGCTTTTACTGCCGCCTTTTTATAAAATTTACATGTTTTGCTTTTGTTTTTTGTCTTCCGCTTTAATATTCAAAGCTTTGCTTTGAATGAGAGGTAGTAAAAATCTCTCCCCCTTTTTATTCGTCATCTTCGCTGTAAATTTGTATAAAGTTTATTTTGCCCTCGGCAATTTCCGATTTGAGCAGAGCGTAGCACGGTCTGTAGTTATCTCCCACAAAATACACCGCGTCCTTTGTAGCTTCATAAAACATCTGTGAACTCAGGATGTCGGCAACGCCACGTTCTTTCGGTGTTTCTCCCTGAGCAATCAGGTTTCCGCTCAGGTCATAAACTCGGATTATGTACGGTGCATCGGGACTTTTTGAGTTACCGTATTCTTCTGCATAGATATAAGTTCCGTCACAATAGGCAGCATAATCCTTTGGCGTATCAACCGTAAAAAGTTTTTCGTATAACTTTGTTTCAAGGTCATAGGTGTATATTTCCGAAAAATTTTCAGTATTTTTAAAATATGCCAAATTATCGTTAAAAAACATCAGACTTAAGTTTTCGGGGATTTCTAAAAGCTCTTTTGTTTCAAAATCATACAGATAATTTTTCCATATGTTACTGTTTTTCGGATTGGAACAGTAAATTCCGAGATGATTTTTATACGGTTTTACTGCTGACAGACCGGTGAAATAATAATCGGAGGAAATAACAAACTCAACATTTTCCCTTGTGGCGTTTTTTTCCTCAACACTGATTCGGAATATCTGTGCCTTATCTTCCTCGTAGGATATATCCATGTAGTACATATATCCGTCGGACATAATTCCGGTTCGTGTCGCACCTAATACAAAGAGATTTTGGTCAGCGGTAAGCTCAGAACGGTGATTTGTTCCGTCAAGTGCCATGCTTTTTAATCCCGAAGAACCGTTAGAATAGTAAATTCTGCTGTTATATACACCCATGAGAGGGTCAGATATATATGCATTGCACATCATGCTGTTGTGCCTGCAGTTTGGTTTTCCGCAAAGGGGAATCCAGGGACCCAGCGGAGATTCCGCATATTCGACTATATATAAGTCGCCAATTTCGCAACTGTAATCAAAATCATTTTCAAAATACGTTCCGATGTTAGTGCTCACAAAATATCCACCGCCATAAGAGGCGTTTTGTGTACGCGTCTCGTAGCCCTCTGTTGTCACATTTTGCCAGTAATCACTTGAAAAATCGTTGGCGGAGAAACTTGACGGATTGTTAACCTGAGAAGAAACATCGGGTGAATTTTGAGAATCGCCAGAATCGGAACAGCCTCCGAAAACTAATGCGATTACAAGAACAAACGTTAGAATTAGAGTGAATAGCTTTATCTTTTTCATATGTGTTTCTCGCTTTCGTTGTAATAATATAATGTTTTCCCGGCACGGTAGTAGGTTGTTTAACTATATTTAATAGTTTTGTTGAAAATCAACTGACTTTTTACAACAAACTTGTTGTTCAGTGAGTGCATGCAAGCTCCATCGGAGGGAATTGTATCTTTCCAACCGTTAGCACCGGTATCACTGCCGTTAACGGTGCGAGTTGCAACATCAACCCAATCGGAAATTGTCTCTACTCCATTAACTTTTTGCTGATAATAATACTTATATCTGCCTGAAACTGAGATTGTTGCAGTACCGTTATAAGTAAGCCTTGCCGAAACAGAACGCATATCAATGGTGTGTGTTGCAGTACCGTTTGTATACTCGTACGTGGCAACCTTGGCATAAGCGGTTATGCCTGCCATTGAAAAGACCGTTGCGCATACCAGCATAGCGCACAAAATCTTGACGAATCTTTTTGAATTTCGCAAACGAAATTCCTCCTTTTAATAGTTTATCTCCGTGCCGGGAAATTTAAACCGCAGATACAAACATTTCCGTTTATATCTGTTGTTTACTGCTAGGTGTTTTAAATACTTTTCACTTCAAAATTACACATTTTGAACAGCTCTTAAAATTGCCCTCCATATATAACACAATTTAGAAAGGCAAAATGTGACACGATTTTGAGAAAAAAATAAATTTCGTATACATAGACAAAAATATCTTTGTGTATATGTTGATTGTAACGAGAAAAACTGTGCAAAAATTGCGTCAAAGGGCGGTTTGCAAAATTCTATGCCTCACTTTTGTTTTTGTCTGCCGAGCCGGGGAAACTTAACCGTTCACCCGGCTCCCCTTGTCAGGGGAGCAATCAAAGCTTTGATTGAGGGGGAGTATAGAAGCCTCAACCCCCTTTTTATTCATCTTCTTCGCTGTAAATCTGAATGAAGTTAATTTTCCCCTCGGCAATTTCCGATTTGA
>CAZCQZ010000030.1:0-25762 GCA_964500965.1 uncultured Eubacteriales bacterium
AGTTCTTCTTTCACTTTTGCTTCTTTGTTCAGTTTTGAGGGAACATTAAAAATGTATACATTAAGTCGCCCAATAGGGCGGCTTTTTTGTTTTGTGAAGTTCTATAATAAAAAACGGGGGCTTCTATTATATATGGGCTCTAGCCTGCCTTATCCAGTGATATTTATCTAGGCTCTATAATAAATGTTGGGGTAGCCAAATAGAGCCTACGAAAGAAAAAATCAAAAAATGATAAAAAAGTAGAGCATATTTGAAGAAATCCGCTAAAACGGAGACGAAACGAAATCACGAACGTATTTACCGAGGGCTGCAACAATAAAATTAAGGTTTTAAAAAGAAACGCATATGGTTAGCGAAACTTCAAAAGATTCAGAAACCGTATTTTGCATATGTTTTCACACCAGCGGCTAGACAGCGAAAAATCAGCCGCCTGACGGCGGCTGATTCAAAGCTATTCCATTTTAACTCTCTACTTTAACTGTCGACAAAGAACTTATTATTTCAATCTTTTAGCACGAAAAATAGCATTTGCCTGTGCGTTGGTATACTCTGTTGCTATGGTTTCGAGGTATTTCACAGAATTTTGTATTGCTTTGTATGTATCAATTACAATTGACGATGAATCATCTATTGATTCTAGTTTTTGAATATAAGCTGTTGCATCTTCTCCAGTCCAATGTGTTTTCATCTCGCTTCCAGCTAAAGCGGCTTGTTTAATATTTTTATAAACAGCTTTTCCGTGTTCTGATAATTCCTGCGCTTTTGAACGAAGAAGTTGATGGTTAACACTAATTTTATATCCCAAAGTTATACCACCTTTCCAATTTGAGCTATAGCATAACCATAATCATCTGCAATTGTTCTTAGTGCATTAGCACAATCATGTTCGCCTATATTTGTTGCGCTTTTTTCGATTTCATAGGCTATGCTTTCTAACTCTTTTTTTATCTTTACCATTAATGTTTTTGCTTCATTCAACTTTTTGCATGCATCTTGGTTTGCCATTAACATTTCCCTTTCATATTTATTTCTAAAGAGAGCTATGAATACTTTTGCTCAATTGCGTTAAATTCTTCGGCAGTAGCGAAAAGATAGGAGGCGCATAAGCCTAGTTTAAATGTGCTGCCTACCCTACGGTTAGCATTGCCAACGGAATGATATTCTGAGACTGAAAGTGATGTATTCCACCAATACACATCATCTAAAAGTTTTTCAACTTGCTTTACCATTTTTTGTACTGTCTCGATACGACATCCAAGACTCCAGAAAGAATCGGTATTAATATAAATATCGGGATTATTGTTAGCTTGCGAATAGGCATCATTTTTTACAGTAATTACCCATTTATCTATTGCATCCATAATCATGTTGTATACTTGAGCTAAAGTTGCATTATTTTGTAACAAGGCATTGATAGCTAGATTGAGTATACATAGAATATCAGCGTCGCTTACATATGCTGTACTTAATTCTAAATCGCCAAGTTTCCACTCAACGAATTCCATTACAATTTTTGATAAAGCTTCACGTTCTTCAGCATCTAAATCCCGAACATGTTGATAAATTAATTTAAACAACATAGCCACAGCACCAATTGAACCATCAGGATCTATCTCATTAAGTCCATCACAATTCAACATATTGGTAAGCTCATGATATGCAAAAGGATTTAAGCTATCCACATTATCCTGTTTAACATAGTATACATGATCTTCGGGAACTAATCTATCTCCAAGCTGGTTTATTGGATCATTAATTCCACTGATACTCCACAACTTATCCAATTGCTCATCATAGTCGGATAGTTTTTTAAACCTTTCAATTGCTTCCGGAGAAAAACCTTGACCATCAAGCGAGTAACAAGCATCAATAAGTCCGCGATTTTCTGAAGTCATCGTTACGTATTGTGATAAATTACCGCCTTTAGAGTGTCCGGTGATAATAATATTATTGCTGTTATCCCAGTCATATATCTCACAAAGATAGTCAAAGTATTTGGACGCTTCTTGCTGAATTGGCGAATCGTTGGCACCAAATGCTATGCCATTATCGACCCATCTACCATCACCGGTTCCTCTAAATGTAACATATACATCACCGTCAGAAGATGTGAATGCACATGCATTGATTGTATCATTTTCATATATATTGCAACTTTGACCGCAAATCCTTAAATTGCCAATATCACTGTTGTTATTAATAGCATCTTTAAGCACAAGATAATTTTCGTTCTGATTAAATTGTGGATTGTTTGCTATATCATTAACAATATCCTTTAAGCTTTGACCGTCTTTTGCGTTTTCATATCCTATATATGTATACAAATCAAGTATAGCACTGATATTGCTGTCATTAGGCAAGCTCATATAATCACCTTTCATCAATTAAAACTACTGGCCTTTTTGGTAATTCCCATTTCTGTGGATTTATAGCCCGAGTCTGCGGCTATGTTTAAGAAGTCAATATAAGAAGATAAAAAAGTTTCACAAGCATCTGTTGCGGTTGTTAAAAAGCGCATTTGTTCCGTGTAAAATTTGTATCCGCCATCAGAATCCCATATTTTATTAACATCTATTATTGTCTGTTGAGCATTTTGGAGACATTCCATGATATTGTTTTTATATAGATTCAACTCATTTGCTGAATTTACTAAAGCGTCTAAATCGACATTAATTGACACATCATTCACCTCATGAAATTATTTGAGAGCATTTCGATTTATGCTATTTAATATGATGTCATGTAATCTATCTAACGTATTAACCTCCTCTTTTTCTAATTAGTAAGAACAGATTTTAGTTACAAAACAATATAATAATCGAATTTTTCAATTACCGATGTCAACCATATAATAACTATTGGCTTTTTGGAACTTATCTATAGGCATCCAATAACGTCCATCTCCTGCTTCTGTATCGCCGTTGTATTTTCCGTCGAATCTATTGTCTTTCCTTTTTGTTGAGTCAATTACTAAAACATAATTGCCGTCCTCGCTAATATCAACAATTGCTACGAAGTGACCAGAGGTGCTGGTTGTATTATTAAGCACGTTATTTGGAAAACTTGAAATGATGGGTTGACCATTTTTTAGATGCTCTATAGCCTCGTCAGAGTTGGTTGATCTTCCCGAACAAGAAACATCGTAACCTTCATTTTTCAAGGCATCATCCATTTTTTGATGGTCGGTGCCACCACTCCACGGTCTGGCTCCGCTTGTCACTGCAATATTACAGATTTCCTGGATAGTTAGACCGTTATCAATACCATAGTATCTAAGTATATGTAACCAAGCATAAGCACCACAAGCGCTACTGTAAGCAGTTGAGTTTTTGCCGCCATCACCTCCTGGGTAAGGAATATTTTTGGCTTCAGTAGACCACTGATATGAAAATTCCATGTCTATAGCTTTTTGCATTTTTTCATCATCTGAAAGAGTGCAATATTTTTTATATATTTCATTGTTTTCAGAGCGAACACTATTTACCGCACAAGAGAGGCTTGATAATCTTTTACATATATCATTTTCAGTGAATTCATATTTTTCTGCAACTTTAAAAAGGTAGTTTGCGGCAAGCCCACATCTATCAGCTTGTTTTTGAATTTTCCGAGTTACTGATTCAATCTGTTCGTCTGACAATTGCAAAAAATCTTCAAAAGCAGTAAGGTTAGAAGTACATTTTTTTAATTCACTCGCAATGCGGTATGCATCATTCTGGATTTGCTCGATGTTCTTGCCAATGTCCCAGAGAAAATTTGTGTTAATTTGGATTTTGCTCATTACAATTCACTCCACCTATAAAATTTTAATCCTTTTGTAGATGCGTAAGATACTTGCCGATTGACGGTACAGTAAACATCACCGTTCTTGTTAAATTTCCAATTTTGCTCGATTACAGTGTATGTACCATCGTTGTTGACTCCCTTAACAATAAACCAATGCCCGTGTCCGGATGAATTAGTTTGATAACCAATGTCACCAACTTGTGGAGTTTGAGTTTCGCTTATCGAACCTTTATTTACAATAGGGGTAGCACCAGTAAACATGTTAGACACTTTTACCCCATATACTTTTTCATAATATTTACTAACATACCTGGCGCAACAATATGTTCCCTCATTGGAAGATTCTTTAACATATACTGCAGGTACACCATTGAATGAATCAACAATTTGTCCTGACTCGGTGATTTTAATTGTTGTAGTGTTATATGTTACTGGATTTTCAACAGTATTTTTATCGTATAACATTTTGTTATCGTTGCTGACATCGGTTATCGCTTTTGCAAGAACGCTTAAGTTTTCGGTAATTATTCTTTCGTTTAACTCATAGCTTTCTGCAATCTTAAAAATGTAACTTGCAGCAAAACCGCATCTATCTGCTTGACTTTTTATTCTATGTACTTCTGCTTCGATTTTTTCGTCAGACCTTTGCAAAACGTCTTCAATAATGGTGAGCGAGTGCACACGCTGTGTTAATTGTGTGCACAAGTGCCGAGCGTTTTTCTGGATGTTTTCAATTAAGACACCAATTTCCCATAATGAATTAGTGTTTAGATTAATTCTACTCATAAAGACTCCGATTCTATAGAAGTTATAAAACCTATTTAGAAAATAGGGGTTAAGGATGGCGAGCACATCTGATGCGTTTTTTAAAACGTTATTTTTATTGTTAGTTAGATAATTTGTTTGCAGCGGACTCGATGGCATTTTGCGTTTTTCGGATAACCTCAAGATTCTTGCTAATTTTATCTGCAATTGTCTCAAGTCTAACAGCAGAATTTGTCATATCGGAAATCAATTCATTTAAGTGTGAAATGCCGATTTGTAAGGAAGGTTCCGACATTGAGTTTAAATTATCAACACATTGTTTAAGCTGAATGATGTACTTACGATATTCGGATGCTGCGTTAACGCATTCACTTGACATTTTGTAAAACTTGTTGAAATCAACATTAATAATTCCCATGTTTTTCACCCCATTTAGAATTTTGATGCGTGCGGTAGAATATCATTTGCGGTTTTTTTATATAGATTTGCGCTATAATCTATATCAGCGGCAAGAGCATTAAGATTGCCGATCATTTTGTCAATATTTTCCTTGAGTACTTCAGCTTGTTCGGCGTACTTGTCTCCATCTTTTCCGACGATACCGCAATGTTGATTCATAATTAAAAACGTATCATTAAACGTTGAACCGTAATATTCTAATTTTGACTTCAACTGGGCTAAATAAAGTTTTAGCATTTCGTAATCTGTATTTATTATCATAATAATCTCCATTCTATTAATAAGCGTCTGCGCAAACAGTAACAAATATTGTTGTCGTCGGTGATAACTTATTAAAGGTGTTATATTGGTTGTATAAGGTTCTTTAGCTTTCGTTAAGTTTTAAGTAAAGACAGTGTTTATCTGTTTTAATATTTCCACAGATTGCCTTAAAGAGAAACCCATTATTGATTTTAGTCAAGGAAACTGCTTGCACTCTTGCTGATTCTTTTTTCGGTTTCTTCATAGGTTTCTATAGTGAGGTTTAAAAAATTAGCATATTTTGTAATGAATTTTGAAGCATTTTCAAAGTCGGGAACGATCATCTGAAATGATTCCGAAAACTCATTGCCAGAAGGAGAATCCCAAAAATCAATGATAACGTTTATTAGTTTTTTGATTTCGTAGAGGGTTTGGTTTAGACTGGAGCATTTAGCAGTTAACTCTGTTATCGTACGCGTTGCTTCAAGTGCATCGAATTGTATACCGTTATTTATCATAGATTTAGTTTTCTCCTTTTGTTTTATATTTTGGGGTGCCGATTCCCAGCTGAGTGGTAAATTCGCGTAAATAATGCAGTGAAAATCGGCAGAATCAGGGTTATGCCTGTCGATAGTAATGCTTTTCTAAGGTAATGCTGCCCAACAGGCGCGGCGCGAGCCGCGCCTGTTAGATTTCGGATAAGTGGGTTACGGCTTTAAGCGGTAGCGGCAGCCGGTTCTGGTTTCAACTTCGGTTTGGGTTTCGGTTTGATTCGGAACACTGCCGGAAACGGAGTTACCGGCGGTCTTTGCGGTTTTGCTCCAATCGCCCCAGTCTCCGTAACCGCCCCAGTCGTTCCATTTGTAGAAGTAATGTGTATAATTTTTTATAATGTAGGAGCGCTCACGATAATACCAGCCATCTACATAAACAGTTTCTGATTCTGTTCTGTTAAACCAATAGCGATGACCTGCACTCGATCCACCGTAATAATAATGAGAGGAAGCTCTGCCGTGACATTTGCACTGTATTGCTCTTTCGCTTGATGCAGTTAATTGTGAATAGAGTTTGATTTCTTCATATGCTATTTCTGTATCGTTATTAAAAAAACCACCAGTAGATTGTCGACAATTTTTAGGCGCACTGGTATCTGTATCGTTCTTGTTATAATAACGATAATATATATAAACTGTAGCTGTCCCCGAGTTGTAGCATTTGCCGCCGTACCAAGAAGTAAGATAATCATTAGTTCCTGGGTTGTAATTTATAGGTCCCTTTTCAGAGCTCCAATCTGTGTAACCATAATTTTTATCTGTTTTATATTTGCTCCACCCGGATAGAGTGTAATTAGAATTCTCATTTGTTTCTTGATGAGGTGTAGTGCTACGTGTCCTTGTTCTGGAACGGTATTCAGTCCATGCATTTGCTTCGTCATAGTCATAAACATCATAATTATAAGAAGTCATATTATAGCCCGTCTGCCATGCGCCATACGCATTAACGGTTATTCTTGCGGTTGCGCCGTATTTGTCCTTTGCAACAATGGTAGCGGTACCGGCAGACAACGCTTTAACGGTACACTGAGAGCCGCCGCCGCTTACCGAGACAACACTTGGATTGCTTGATTCCCAGGTGATTGATGAAAGATACTCGGTTTCACCGTTCTTATAAGCAGCGGTCAGAGTTCGAGATGCATCGTTATCCATTTCGATAGTGGACGAATCCGGGTCGGTAATAACGAGATTACCCTTAACGGTTATGCTGAAATTGTCGGTCAGTGTTTTGCCCTCTGTGTATGTTACCGTAACGGTATAACTGCCGCTTTTGTTTGAGGAAAAACCGCTTGTCTTGACTTTGCTTGTGACATCACGGGTTGCACCGTCATCATATTTGGCGATAACCTTAAAGCCCGAAAGGTAAAGAGATTCATTAAGCTCATAGGTGGTTTTTTCCGGCTTTGTTACTTCAATAGATTTCAGTGCTCTGATATGAATGCCAAAGGAAGTGCTCTTTGAAGTGCCGTTATAGGTATACTGACAGACGATAGTTTTGTCGCCGCCGATCGAAGAATCAAATCCGCCGATAGACGTATTTGCCGAATTTGTGACGTTTTCGGTACTTCCGTCGGAATATTTTGCGGTGAGTACAAGTCCGGAATAATTTGCGGAATCGCCGAGATAGTAGGATTTGGTATCAGGCGCACTTGTAACGGTCAGAGACTCAAGAAGCTTAACAACCGTTACGGTACACTGAGCGGTATAGCCGCCGTCCTTGGTTTTTACGGTGATTGTCGCTGTGCCGACACCGTTGGCGGTAACAACGCCTGCACTGTTGACGGAAACGACCGAGTTATTGCTGGACGACCATGTTACAGATGTTGTGGTTGCCTTTTTCGGGGAGACGGTAGCAACAAATGTATACACCTCACCGTATTCAAGGGTTTTATTCGTGGTGTTCAGAGAAACGCCGGTAACATTAACAACATCATTGCCGGAGCTGACTACGATAGTGACAATAGTACCCTGTGCGGCAGATTCTCCTGCTTTGAGTGACTGAGAGATTACCGTGCCTTTTGGAACAGTGGTACTGCTTTCCTGGGTAACGGCATAGCCCAAAACGGATTCTGTAAGCAGGCTTTGGGCTTCCTGTTGAGTAAGACCGACAACATTTGGCACGGTTGTTTTATAACCGGAGCTTACATATATTGTGACTTCGCCGTTTTCATATATGCTTTTTCCGGAAAGAGGAAGCTGAGCTAAAACCAGACCCTCCTGCACTGTATCGCTTTCGACGTACTTTATTACCGGAGTAAGCAATCTGTCATTGAGCTTGTTTAAAGCGTCTTCCTCCGGAAGATAAGTGACATTCGGAACGATGATTGTCCTTTTGCCAAGGGATACGGTTACATAAATTATGCCGCCCTCATAGAGAGTGTCACCTTTTTTCGGCGATTGTTCGATTATTTCACCGGCGGGAATAGTATCGCTGTATTCGCCTTTTGATATTGACATATACAGGTTTTTGCCGATGGCGGAGCTTTGCGCTTTTTCAAACTGAGTACCGACATAATCGGAAACTTTAACGAGCTTGCCGTAATCGAACTTGTTGTTTTTTGAACCGCTGTTAACGGTAAGCGTTACTTCAGAGCCCTCGAAAACGATGGTATTTCCCAACGGAGACTGGCGAATGACAGCACCGGGAGCAACAGTATCATCGGCATCTTCTTCAAGCTTTACCGTGAATCCGGAAGCTTGAAGAAGCGCAACTGCGGCTTCCTGAGTGTAGCCGTATAAATTGGGAACGTAATATTCGTCGGGCTTCATACTTGCGGTTACGCTGACAACGCTGCCGGTGTAAGCAACATTTCCCGAACGGGGGTTTTGCTGGAGCACATAGTTATTGTCAAAATAGGCATCGGTCACACGGTCGCCGATTACCATGTGCAGAGAGCTGTTTTCAAGTTTAGCGTCCGCATCGGAAACAAGAGTGTCGATTATGTACGGCACTCGCGACATTCCGTCGGGTACATCGTAATCGTCGCTTCTGAAAAGATTTCCGCCGGTAGCAACGAACAGTACGCCGAAGGCTACTATCGCAAGGGCGACACCTGCGGCGGCGTATTTCATCCATTTTGCTATACGTCCTGTGTCCTCGTGCTTTATTTTTTCTCTGATACGCGCAACGTCAATGTCGCCTTTCAATTCCTCTGCAAACTGGGCGGCCGACTGCGTTCTGTTAGTCTCGATTATGTTAAGAGCATTGAGAATTGCGGTTTCCGCGTGTTTTGGAAGATGTTTTGCATGAAGTGACGGGCTTTTAAGTTTATCTTCTTCGACACGGTCGTAGGAATCCGGCGGAACTATGCCGGTTATCGCATGATAGAGTGATGCGGCAACAGCGTAAATGTCCGTCCAGGGTCCCTGATTTCCATGCTTGGTATATTGCTCTATCGGAGCATAGCCGATTTTGAGAATCATTGACAAGCTTCGGCTGTGGGTTGTAGTCATGAAACGTGCCGCACCGAAGTCTATGAGCTTTGCTGTTCCGTCGTTACAAACGAAAATATTATCCGGTGCAATGTCGCGGTGCATCATACCGGCATCGTGCACGACCGCAAGTGCTTCAAGAACGTCGATAAAAATCGGCAGAGCCTCTTTAAAAGGTATTTTTTTACGCTCATCTATTATTTGCTGTAATGTTTTGCCCTCAAGACATTCCATTACCAGATAAGCCGTGTCGTTTTCGTCAAAACAGTCAAATATGCTGACGATACCTTTACAGTTATTGAATTTTGCCAGTCTACGCGATTCTTCGAGAAAGCTGACCTTGCCTTTTTGATATTTTTCAACGCAATCGTTGTCGTGTACTGTAACACGGGTTTCACCCATGGTTCTTGTTGCCAGCTCACTCGGCAGGTATTCTTTTATGGCAACCTTTTTCTCAAGCAGTGAATCCCATGCCACATATGTAACGCCAAATCCGCCGCTGCCCAGGCAACAGCCAATCATATATCTGCCCTTTAGAACTGTTCGCGGAGGCAGATAACACATCTCGTCCTCATCTGAGCCTTCGATAAATCCACAATAAGGGCACTTGCTTACGCCCTCCTCGTGCTCTTTCATACAGTATAAACACCGTATAGCCATCAATCATTCCTCCTGATTTTTCATATAAGGCCTGTCTTATTCGGCAAAATGAAGATTATCAATTTCATCGGCTAAAAAGGCGAGATTCGGATTGTATTCGATGAATTTGTCAAATGCCGCCGGATTGACAGGCACCATATATCCCTGCTGTACAAATAATGTATCCTGCATATCTTCGCCGGTCAGATACGAGAGAAGCAGTTGAGCCGCGTTGATTTCGTCCTTGCTGCCGTCTGCGTCGATTGTCCACTCGTAACCGACGGCTCGTATGCCGTTAATGTCGGGTGCCGCTGCGATTTTATATAAGCCCGGCAACGCATCACCGATAGTGATATTATCGCTGACATGACCTATATAAAAGACCGTGTTTCCCATGCAGAATCTTTCAAGAGGAGTAAAACCGGAATCATCAACGG
Organism: uncultured Eubacteriales bacterium; assembly: GCA_964500965.1. Taxonomy (GTDB): domain Bacteria; phylum Bacillota; class Clostridia; order Oscillospirales; family Acutalibacteraceae; genus JAISGQ01. The sequence goes on from CAZCQZ010000030.1 coordinate 10,310, forward strand.
AAATATCCGCGATTTCGGAATAATAAGATATATCGGCAGAATTGACCGCAAGCAGAGTTACGTCATCGGTGTGTTCAAGATTTAAAATATCTGCTATGGCGGTGAAATCCGAAATGTCGGTTGAAAGCGAAGCAAGAAGCTTTTCATTGATATAAAGAACAGTCGGGTCAAACGCGATAATGTATGTATCATTCGGTAAAGTACCGTTTTTGTACATGCTGTAAAGCATGGTTGTATCTTCGCTGATTAGCCTGAGCATACTGTCCATTTTTGCAAAATCATATTCGGCTTCCGAGCAGATAACAGTAGGAAGATTATCCGTGTCAATACTTTCATCATAGGTCGATTTGCTTAAATATTGCAGCTCGATGCCAACATTACGCTCGGAATTTTCAGATACATACGCTTCAAATTGCCGTGCAGCACCTTCCCATGCGGTGACCTGAGCGTTTGCTATGGAGCTGTTGTTTTCCAGAGGCAACCCGATTGATATGGTCGTATCTTCGGACAGAAGACGGTCTATGCTTATATCCTCCGCATGAGTAAGCTTGTAGGTGACTACGCCGATAGCGGCAATGCACAGTACCGCCGCTGTTGCCGCGATAACCAGTATTCTGCGGCGGAAACGCATTTTCTTTTCCTCTGCAACATACCGTATAATTTTATTGCCGAGCAGTCCGCTTTTAAATTCCGATGCAGACTGCAATCGCAGGTCACTGTTAAGCTCCAGAGCACGTCCCACTGCACGTTCAACATGTTCGGGAACATTTTCGGTAACTTCACTGAGTGGTTTAATGTCATCGTTGACAACACGGTCAACTGAAATTTCCGGTATCCTTCCGGTCACCATATAGTAGTAAACCGCACTTGCTGCGTATATATCTGTATACGGACCCTGCTTAGAGTCTTTTCTGTACTGCTCCGGAGGCGCAAAACCCGGAGTTAACACCTTGGAATACCGAGTGACAATCTGTTCCTCGGTGGACGAAAAACGTGCTGCACCGAAGTCGATGATTTTTATTTGCGATTCGTTTGTTATAAATATGTTTTTGGGTTTTATGTCTCGGTGAATAATGCCTTTACTGTGAATGGCGGACAAACCGTCCAATATATCGCACATTATCTCGGTAGCCTTGTCGGGACTCAATTTTCCGCCCTGTGAAATAACATATTGTTCCAGGGTTTTGCCCTTTATGTATTCCATCACTATGTAAGCGGTGTTGTTCTCCTGAAAGCAGTCAAAAATGTTAACAATGTTTTTAACTGAATTGAATTTTGCCATGCTTCTCGCTTCCAGGATAAATCTATCCAGCAAATAAGCATATTGTCTGGCGTTGTCCTTGCCGTATATGACCATCTTTTTTTCGCCGGGAATGCGGTTTACAAGCGATGACGGAAACAGTTCTTTCATAGCAACTTCTATGTTAAGCTTTGTATCGAAAGCAAGATAAACCACGCCGAAGCCGCCTGCGCCGATAGTCTTAATGATTCGGTAACGGTTTTCTTTTAATGTCATGTCGGGTTGCAGATGATTTGAAAGAGGCGTTTCCGAAACCTCATCATCTATACCCTCAACATCAAAAGTAAAACCGGAGCCGTTTCCATAGCGCACATAATCATCGCTATCCGGTGTGTTGTCAAGGACGGTTTTATCGTCACTTGAATCGGGCACGTAATCTATTGAATCCGATAAATCAAAATTTGTCGACTCATCGTCCATTTCCAGTATAGTTTTGAACAGGTCGTTGTTTTCCATTTTTGTTTAATGCCCCCAAGTATCACATAACTTTGATTATTAGTACGGTAATATTATCTCTGTCTGTTCCCATTCCATTTGAATAAGCTTCATCGCCTAACGTTGTGGCAATATCCGATGCCGAAAGGTTGGCACATATTGTTTTGGCAATTTGCGCATCTTCGACCCATTCCCAAAATCCATCGGAACAAAGGGCAAAGGAATCACCTTTTTTTAACTTGATACCGTTACAGTCGATTTCATACATTTTGCTTTCAGCCCGATGTATGCCCATAACTTTCAGCAGTACATTTCTCTCTTCGTGATGCCGTATATCTTTTTCTTTTATTTGCTTAAGCTTGACCAACATCTGCGGAACGCTGTGGTCAAGAGTTCGACTTTTAATCTTGCCTTTGCGACAATGATACAGTCTGGAATCTCCGATATGCCCCCATATTGCGGTTTTTCCGTCGGTTAAAAAAACAATCAATGTGGTTTTAAGAGCGCCTTCGCGTTTTAATTCCTTTTGCTTTTCAAGCAGTTTTTCCTGAGCGGTCATAAAGCATCTGTCGAGCAAATCAACGCTCAGTGTGTCTTCTTCGGCAATAAGCTTTTTTACTTCCTCCACAACAAGATGCGATGCGATGTCGCCTCCACCGTGTCCGCCGAGTCCGTCTGCGAAAATGTATGCGGAGATTTTGCCTTCGTAGGCATCTGCAAAGTCTTCGTTGACAGAGCAATCTCCGATATTTGTATATACTCCGTATTCAATGGACATGATGAAGTCTCCCATCGTTAATAGTATTTTCGGGCACGGCACAATGAAACCTGATGCCGTGCCCACAAAACCTTAAATATCAATTGAAAGAGCTTGCGTTGTTCTTGATTTGATTTTCAGTTGCGGTATAGGAGCTGACGGTATCGTTCAAGAATCTAACATAGCTGTCGATTATTTCGCGATAGTTTTCAAATATCGGTTTCATACCATTCATTTTTGCCCTGATAGTATCGGAGCTATCGCTCTGCCATGTTGCTGCAAGAGCAGCCATGTGCTGGCTTATTTCGTTGAGAGTATCGGTGAGCTGACCGTTTTTGGAAGAAATGGAATTTGCGGTTGCAGAAACTTCTTCCAGAGAAATGTTAATTCCGTCAATAGCCATTGTCTTTACCTCCTGTCATTTGCTTAATCAGTTTCCTACAGAAAGCCGTCCGGCTGCTTCTGTTACGTTGTCCTGTGTGATGGTGTAGTTGGTTGCTGCGTTTTTCAAAAATTCAGCATACTCATCCATGAGAGCTTTCATGTTTTCAAAGTCATTTCTGAAGCCCTCGATTTGTCGGGTGAATGCCTGATTGTCCTTGCCCTGCCATGCTGTCTGCAATGCGTTGACATCAGAGAAAAGCGCGGTATAGAGCTGTGCGTATTCACCGGAAAGCCTTTCAATTTGTATGGCTGTTGAGGTGAGTTCCTGTGGGGTTACTACGATTTTCATTTTTATGCTCCTTTCGGTTTTGTTGATTTCCAGTGTGCCGAATAGCAATAATTCTTAATGCAAGTAACAATTCGGTTTGCATCGAATTTGCATTGGTATTTACTGTGAAATCAAAATTAAATTAACATCAGCTTGGAACCGTTTTTAATTCCCAGTTCCTCCGCTGTAATGTTAAGATTGAGTATTGCGCCTGTGTCACGGTCGCAAAGAGTTGTCTGATCGGAAGACGAAAAGCAGCCGTTTGAAAAGTCTTCAAACGCTTTTGAAAGCATCGAAGCAATTTCCCATACTTTCAGGTTTAAAGGTATCTGAACGTCAAAACTTTTACCCGCAGCAGGAAGATACACTTCGACTAATGCTTTATTCATACTGATCCTCCTCCGGCTCCCATGATTGGGGAACCAATAACTTGGCAATAACGGCTGTACCGTTTACGACAGCAAAACCGTAGGGATCTTCCAATGGCTCACGAGCGTTTTTGGGAGCTTTGTCAATTTGAAGACGGAAGTTATTCAAAAGACCGTTGCCGAGCCAAATTGTGTCCTTGAAAGTAGTGTGAGAACGTACCCATTCTTTATTTGAATTGCTGTTGAAATATGATGAGCTTTCGCAGATTGCAAAATAAATACCGTATTTTTGGCTGACATTGTTGAGCGCATCGAAAAAATTCTCACGATTTTCTTCTGTGAGTACGCCGTCAAGTGAGCTTACTGATGTAATAATGCAAAGCAGCTTTTCAAATGTAGAATTTGAATCGGTTTTAAGCAGATTGTGTCTGCGAAGCATTTCATCAAAAATATGAGCTGTTGCACTGTTTACATCTTCGTTGCCGGAGAAATAGGAGTATTTTCTGGTTATATCCGGCATGAATTTGTCGGTCGGGTCAATTACCGTTACCATGACGTCGTTTTTCAGGCAGGCAAGCTCTGCAAGTCCCTGCGCGAACAGGGAATTGTTTCCGGAATCACTTAGCACCCATGTCAGAGATGAACCTAATATCGGATAATTAACCACTGTCAGTTTTTCGCGATCAACACCTATAGGAAGCATTTCCTCTGAACATCTTGACAGAGCGTTATGCAGGAATACGGAATCTACTTTTTCGGGCAAAACGGGAATGCCGGGCGCAGTTTTACCTTTCCAGTTATCGTTGACGGTACGACAAAGCTCCCGTACATGTTGAACTTCGTTATCTGTTGTGCATTTTGCAATTTGGAATTCATAAATATTTCCGCTTTTAAAGATTCCTCGTCCGAGATGATTTGCCGGGATCAGACCGCCGGTATTGCCGAGTATGGAAGAATAATCCAATGGGTCATTCATTCTGAGAACCAGTGTCTGCCCGAAATTCTGTAGTGTTTTGTGCCGTATTGCATTGGCGGATTGCGCTGTAACTACAAAATAGATACCTCGTTTTGCACCTTCCCTTGAGAAAAAAGCAATGCTGTCTTCGACATCATAACTTTCGATAAGTCCGGTGTAATTATGAATAATAACAACTATACATGGCATTGAATCACCGGACATTTTTTTGTATGAAGTAAAATCGCCGCCGTATTCCTGAAGAAGAGTTTTTCTTTTCTTTAATTCCGAATGAAGCAGTTTGAAAAGATTTTCGACCTTTTCACTTTCCTCGGGCATTATTATGTCACCGACATGTGCAACGCCGCTGAATATGGAAAGGGTTTGGGCGGAAAAATCCAGGGCATAAATATTTACAAGGTCGGGACTGTATTGCGTTATTAACGAATACATAAGCGTTGTGACAAAGGTTGTTTTACCACTTCCGGATGAACCGTAAATCACTGTGTTTCCAATACGGCTAAATGGAAGGGTTAATGCTTCCTGCTTTTGCAGTTCGGGAACATCGTACTCACCGAGGACAGGCTCAACATCATCAGTGCCGGAGATAGCATACTTGTTTCTTATGGTTTCAACTGTTGAAACTGCGGGCATTGAGGGGCACCATAGCATTCTTTGCCTGAAATGTTCCTGTTTAGCAAGCTCGGAGATGTATTTGGTAACTGCATCAAGCTGGCTTATGGACTCCGAGGAGCCGTTTCCCTTTAAACGGATTTGTTTCAATATTTTGCCTGTGTTTGCAACAATGGAGATACTGTTGTCAAGTTGCTGATTGACACGATCTGACGGAATATATTTGGCACCGGACCAGGCGGATTGTCCCAACTTAAATATTTCATTGTTGCCAACCTGCAAATAGAATCGGCCGGTTTTTGTCAGCTCGGCAGCCTCCGGACGTTTCAACATTTCCATGCTGTCTTGACGATCCTGCACTTTAAGACAGATTCTGAATCTGGTGTTGCTGACAATCTGGTCATCAACTACGCCGGTGGGTTTTTGCGTGGCGAGAACAAGATGAACACCGAGACTTCTGCCGATTCGAGCGGTAGAGATAAGCTCCGCCATAAAATCAGGCTGCTGTGCTTTAAGTTCGGCAAACTCATCGGATATGATAATAAGATGGGGGAGAGGTTCGGAAACAACACCTTCACGATGTAACCGCTGATATTTGTAAATATCAATATTGCTCATGCCGACCTTTTTGCTGGCACTATTGAAGATTGATTGTCTGCGCCTGAGTTCACTTTTGATGGAGACAAGGGAACGATTAACTTCCGAGCCGTCAAGGTTGGTAATTATACCTGCCGTATGCGGCAAGGTTTCAAAAGCTTTTGCCATTCCGCCGCCTTTGTAGTCGATTAGTATAAAAGCGACTTCGCTTGGGTGATAATTGACTGCCATGGAAAGAATATATGTCATTATAAATTCACTTTTGCCCGAACCGGTAGTACCTGCGATGAGACCATGAGGTCCGTGAGCTTTTTCATGAATATCAAAGCTGAATTTTTCACCGTATTCATCGACACCGATGACGGCGGACAAAGATGTGGTCGGGTCGTTTTCTTTCCATCTTGAAAGAATGTTGAGATACTCGATGCGCCCGACATCATAGGTTTCCGTAAACGTAATGGTTGACGGAAGAATGTATTCCTCCGCAGCAGTATCAAGAGTAATATTTGCCAAAGCAATTGCATATTCTTCCTCTCCGCCACCGAGAAACAGCTCCGGACTGAACTCGTCAAATTTGCCGGAAATGTCATCTCTGTCGTAAATGCGAGAGCGTTGCTGGGAGATTTCTATTATACGATTGCACTCTTTCGGGAGATTTTTCAGTTCGTCATAAGCGGCAATAACGGAGAAACCTATATAATTTTTATTTTTATATATGAGCTTCATAAAGTCAGCGCGCTCGGCTATAGTCTGATCCAATGCCAATACAACATATTGAGGAGTGACGGTAGCGTCATATTCGCGCAGGTTTGACCTTGCGGCAATTTCTCTTTCAAGGTGGATAGAAAGCTCTTTAACTTCCTGGGAATTTTGAGCCATAAACCTTACAGTATGCTCATCATTCCAAATATGAGGCAGCCATTTTGCAAAATCCCATGTTTTATCCGCTTCGCTGCATATTATGACCACTTTTACCTCATCGTAACAGTGCAGCGCCACGAGCTGAAACAGCAAGCTTTTTGCGAATGCGGTTGTCAGGGATTTTTCACCGATGATACCTACAATGGAGTCATCAATGAGAGAAAGCGTTTTCGGTACATTTCTGAGCATTTGAGGTTGTTCTGCCAGTTTGAACTGCATTTCCTGGAGGGAATCTTCTTCAAGAGTAAACTTACGCTTTTGACATTTAATATCGCAATCCAGAAGGGCGGTGCCTTTACCGAGACGCAGAGTGAGAAAATCGTTGTGACTTGAGGTGCGTTCCCAAAGATTTCTCTGAATTAGCTTGATTCTTGACAAACATACGTCAAGTGAAACAAAATTTTCGTTGAGTATTTCGCTTTGATAGCTGCACTCATTATTCAGTTCGTCCTTTATAGAGTTTATGTATGTCTTGTATTTTTCCTGCCTCAGATCTTCCTTCTTCTGCTTTTTGTTGTTTTCGTATTTTTTAATCAGATTTGGCCAAACCAAAGTACCGCATAACATTGCAAAGGCCATTACAAGCATGGGCATTGCACTTAATATATCGGATTTGCCGCTGCACAGGTTGATTACCGTGGTTGTTGCGGTTGCAAGAGATGCTATTGCCATTGTGGCTGACGGACCGATTGTCAGCAATAATGGCATTTGTTCCGAAATGGCACTTGCGGGTGGTGGGTCGATTGTAAGCTCAAAGGTCTTAATATCTCTTTTGAAACGCGGCGATCTGAAAAATTTTACCGTATTATCGTCAGATTCAATGGCAGGAGTTCGTTGAATGATTTCCTGTTGTTGAAAAGCAAGTAATTCATTACTGCTTATATGTACACGTTTATCCGGGTTGTTGAAAGAAATATAGCCTTTGCCTATAATAATTTTCAACCCCATGATAAAGATGACATCACCCGGACGTAATCTCGCTTCGGTAATTCTTTTTTCGTTAACAAAAGTACCGTTGCTGCTGGAGTTATCGCGGATTATTATGTTGTTGCCGCTGAATGTAATTTCACTGTGAACAGAGGAAACGAATGCATTTGAAAACACAATATCATTATGTTCATCTCTGCCGATGCGTATAGTGCCCTTTGAGGGAAGAATAAGTTTTGTGTATGTTTTTCTGTCAACGGTAGCGTTTTCGCAATACAAAAGAGCATATTCGTTTGTGAGTGTAATTTTGATTTTATAAAAACATAATGCCTGCAATGCACATTCACGTATTGCAGCTCCGTCACGATTGCAAATATATGCATCTTTTGTGGATTTGACTATCCAGGAATCTCCGGCGGCTTCAACACTGAGAATTTGATTGATATGATTTTCACTGTCCGGAAGTTTTACCCAATATTGCCCCTGGATTCTTTCAGGCAGAAATTGAGAAATGATGGATTCTTTAAGCATTAACGTTAAAATCATTTTGTGCACCCCATAATCAAATAATGTGTTACGTCGCTACAAAGAATATAAAATTACACCGGTGATATTATCCTTTTCACCTCTGGAAATGACCCTGTCGATTAGTCTTTCTATTGAAGATGTTATCTGAGTTCCTTTTTCTTTTTTCTGCGCGAGCATCATGCTTGAAAGCTCATCAATTTCCAAAAAATGATACATACCGTCTGAACAGAGGAAAAACACATCGCCCTCGGAGACGGTGCCGGAATAACTGTGAATATTCAGTTTTGAGTTTACACCGATGCATTGTGTCAGCATATGCTTTTCATTGCTTTTTTCATATTCAAGTTCGGTTATTTTTCCGTTACGCAGTTTTTCGGCGGCAACAGAGTCGTCATCGGTTATTTGACTGATAGTCGAAGAATAACGGTAAATTCTCGAATCGCCTACGTGAGCAATATAAAACCTGTTATTTTGAATGAAAAGCACAGATGCGGTTGTTCCGACACTGACTCGTTTTTTCGTTCCGTACGAAACCAGATCCTTGTTTAACTGTGAAAGAATTTTATTTAAATCTGCAATGATTTCTTTTTCTTTAAGCAAATGTATTTGTTTGTTTGAACAATAGGTTTTCTCAAACCACTCTCCGAGAGCATTACACACAGTGCCGCTTGCAAAACCACCGTCTGACAAACCGCCCATTCCGTCACAGAGAATTGCTATTGCCGATGTGCAAATCGGGCTTTCGTAAGTGTTTATGTAGCAGCTATCCTGATTTTCCTCTCGGACGATTCCTTTGTTTGTGGCCCAACCTGCAATCAGCGACATAGTACCCCTCTATCTATATTGTTTTGAACAATAATCAATACTCAAAAAATCTATAGCGAATCTTGTTGAATGAAATCAAATCATTGTGCTTCAATTCGACCGGAGAATTGGGCGTAATAGGAGTTCCGTTTACATATGTTTTATTGGTCGAATTGAGGTCGGTTATGGTACATTTATTGCCGACGCGGACAATTTCCGCGTGTTTCCCCGATACAGTTGATACGGGTATTTGCAAGTCGTTGTCGGAGCTGCGACCAATGCCGAACTTTGTGCCGACTATGTATAATTTTGCTTCATCGGAGTTATTGTCTACCGGTGATAAAAACGGAACGTTTCCAATGTCTGTGGTTCCGGGGAAAAGTAATTGGGTGCTATCCGGCTCAATTGTATCTGACCCGGAACTGATGTTTCCGTTATATTCCAGAGGAACGCCGGCAGGGATATATTCGCGACCGACGAAAGCATCATCATGAGAGGGAGAGAATGTATCCGATGCAGGGGCGTGTAAAGGTGTGCTTTCCGGTACCGGAGTGGGAGCGGATACGCTTTGAACAGGTGTGGCGGGCTTGTGGTCCGTTTCCCCGAAAATACTCTCAAAATCACGCTTGAATTCGGATATATCAAAGCTTGACAATGAAGCTTTTTCTATTAAAAAGCCTATCAGTTCATAAGCGCCGTTACTGTTAATATTTAATGCGATGCTTTTGAATAAGGTTGAAAAAGTATCGGCGGATTCAAGCGTTGCTGCGTCCAAAGGAAGGCAGACGAACCTGACTGATTTATCAAACAAGCTGAAGTAAATATAGTTTATATTAAGCACGATTTGACTTGAGGCAATTCCAAGCTTTGAGACATTCTCAAGAGCGTCAAGCAGATTGTGAATCAGTGAGTAAAGAGAATCCTTATCAAAGGCGTTTGACTGGATTTCTTCGACCATTGGAACAGAACCGAGAGTATCGTAATTTATGATTGTCGGGGTTGACAGATCACGCATACACGGGAGCATAAATATCGTATTATGATTTATTGCACTGTAGAGTTCGGGTGCAATTTCGATATTATCATCGAACACACATGAGATGACATTATTTTCTCTTTCGATTAGCGAATATTCCATTACGATGACTCCTTATTTTGGTTAGCAGCTTTGTTTTTCAGCGGTTTATCAGAATGATGTGCGAATAATGCAAGTCGATAAACTTCATGCCGCAAAACGGAATAACAGCAATACAAATACTTTGATAAATATCCTATTTTTACAGCAAAATACAAATTGTTTCAAATGTATCTTGTCAAATATTAGTATACAAAAGTATTCAAATATTGTCAAGAATAAATTTACTATGTATATAAACTATTGACATATAACAACCCGGAGGGCATAGAATGTTGTGGGCTTTAAACGAAAACATACGCAGGCTTAGGATTCAGCAAGGTTTAAGTCAGGTTGAGTTTGCAACGAAAATGGGCGTTACGAAGCAATGCGCATCAAACTGGGAAAATGACAATGTTTTGCCGTCCATTGAGATGCTCAGTAAAATTGCCGATTATTTTAAGGTATCTACCGATTTTCTCCTGGGCAGGAGCGCGCATTGCACCATAGACGCAAGCGGACTTACAGAGGAACAGTATGCTCACATAGCGATGCTTGTGCGTGACTTTGAAAGTCTGAATACGATAAATGAAAGAAAGTAAAAATCAGCGATTGCAAAGGCACCGATTTACAGTGCTTGCAATCGCTGATTTGTGCAACAGTTTGACAACGGTTCACGGCAGTATTGACAATATTCAAGGTCGGGTGTACAATAATTATACTATGAAACCATGGAGGAGATAATATGTCGGTGGCGTTGTTTGTTTCGGTTATCGAGCTTGGATTACTGCTCATTTACCCCTACATAACCTACGGCTTTGTGGACGATTCTCTGGTATACAGCGTTCCGGAATACATTGCCCTGTGCCTTTCGTCAAATATGGGAAAGCTGGCGGACAATCTGGAAAGCAATCTCGGACTGGGCAGCAGTGCCGCAAAAGCCTTTGCGTATCTGCCGCTGATTATTGTCGTTGTTGCGCTGATTTGCGCCGTGCTGTCATTGTTTCTGTCCCTTGCGAAAAAGAGCAAGGGCGCAGGGGTAATGCAGCTTATCGGCGGAGGCGCAGGCATTGTTATGAATGTTCTGCTGTCCCTTTCTCTTACTGCCGGAGAAGATGCCGCCAATGTACCGGCAAGGCTGATTATAACTCCGGAGCTTACGGTGTTGCTTGTACTTATGACAGCTTTCGGCATATTCAATATTGTCAAGCCGGACAGTGCTTTGGGCTCAAAGACCGCGCCGGTCATGCCTGCCGCACCCGGAAGAACATACCCCCAGGTCAACGCACAGCCGCCTATGCGCCAGCCGGTGTATAACGCTCCGCCTGCCGCGCCTGCTCCCACACCTGCTCCGGCGGTACAGCCTGCCGCGCCTGCGGTTTCCGCAGTGCCGACAGCGCCTTCTGCCGCAAGCGGTACTTACACCTGTCCCGTATGCGGAACAACCCAAAAATCGGAGCTTGCTTTCTGCACGTTCTGCGGCAATCCGAATCCCAACAAGCAGTAGCTTACATTATAAAAACGCGCCCGGCAGTCAGGCATGATGCTCTGAATGTCGGGCGTATTTTTGTGCCAATTTATATACAGCAGTATTATACTGATTTCAAATAAGCGTATGGCATAAAAATACTTCACGTCAGTTAAAAAGCAAGACTTTCCGCGCGGATTTTTATTGACTTTCTGATTTGAAATAAGTATTAAGCCTTTTTAACTACCTCAATGCCAAGAAGCTTATCGGCAATTCTTGTATTGCTTTCGCTCATGAGCAAAGCGATGCCCTCAACGGGGAACAGAATAAGAGAAAAATTTCTGAAAAAGCGGCTGCCGAAGCCGGCTTTTGCCCCTGTGCCTTTTTTGACGATGCAAAGTCCGAATATTACCTTGCCGAGACTTCTGCCGAAAATATCTTTAAGGAAGAAAAAGGTGAGATAAATCGGGGCGGCATCAATCAGAAAATGCTTCAGGCTCTGTATTGCCTGAGTGTAATCCACTCCTACGCATGTCCACAGCATCACGTAGCATACATAGCCTGCCATAAGGCACAAGAACGCGTCAAGCAGAACTGCCATAAGTCTGCGCAGGCGCATATTGTTTCCGGTTGAACCCTCGTGTTTATATACCTTCATTTTTAACCGTCCTTTGCTATTTTGAAAATGTTTCTATATCGCCGTTTTCGTTTTCCAGATACAGCTTGTTTTCGTCTATGTAGTAATTCATTGCCATTTGATATTTGTCACCCTGAGAATCGGTGAGATTCATTATTATCACGCCGTTTTCGGCGGTATAGCTGCCGCCGAGGGCAAAGTTGCCAACCGTCAGCACTACGGCTCCGGAGCTTTTAAATGTAACCGTCGTACCGGCATCACCGGTGGTGCTGGTCCATGTGCCCAACAGCTCGTTGCCGCAGCCTGCCATTGAAAATACGACGGCAATTACAAGCAGCGCGGATACAGCGGTTAATACAGCTTTTTTCAAAATATCAGCTCCCAAATAATATGTAATACAGATTTATGCGTTGTTGGATTGAATTATTACGGCTTGGTAATTGCGAGTTTATCATTCAACTGAAAATTTTCAATTACAGGCTCCCTTGTGTAAATGGGAACATATCAAAACCTACGGTTAAATATCAAAACCTACGGTTTTGATTGAGGGATTGTTTTATAGCTTAGATTTATCATTTTAGCTTAGCTTATTGGTAAATTCTAACAATCCCCCGATTGAATCCGTAGGATTCAATATGGAATCATGCAGGATTCAATATCCCCCGTTTACACAAGGGGGACTTGGGTTATTGATAAATCAGAATTTATCAGTTGATTATGTGACGAAACGCCGAAAGTACCGCTCACTGTGGTTGTGAATTTTAAACTTGACTTTTAATCAACTACCCCTCAGCCGAAACCGCAGGTTTTGCCAGCTCCCCTGACAAGGGGAGCTGTATTGCCCTCTGATTTAAGGAAAAGTTTTTTGACAAAGCTTCCGACTACTCGTCATCTTCACCTAGCTCCTCCTCAAAAATTCGGGTCATAATATTTTCGCGGCGCTTGAAAAGCTCGTAAAACTCCTTGTCAAATTCACCTTTTGCGTTTTTACCGGTCAAAAGGAGCTGCTTCTGCTCATCGGAAAGACCGTCCATGTCGATAAGCTCCTCAAGGGGCTGAGAATCAAGCCCGAATTCAAAAAGCTCGTCCAGCTCGTCGTCATCGTCAAAAGAAACGGTATAGCCCATTATTTATCCTCCCTTTGCTTTTAATATTTGAAAACCTGAACATCGGAATCGGCAACGTCCTTTTCCGTTTTGATTACTACAGCCCGGACTATCGGTGTCCATGTAAATTACTATCGGCGGAATTATCCTTTTCACCGCAGCCGCAGAGCAGCAGGCACAGCACAAAGCAGACAGCGGCAAGTCTTTTCATTATTCCTCTCCGCCGAAAAGCCTTGCCATTGAGCCTAAATCATCAAGGTCGCCGGTCATGGCTTCAAGCTTCAGAAGTGAATCTTCGATGCCCACATTGTAAAGCTCCTCCAGAATGCCGCCGTTTAAATCGACCTCTTTTTCGGAGCCGTCGGACATCTTGCGAAGCTTGACAATACCGCTTTCAAGCTCGGATTCTCCCAGAATCACAACGTACTGCGCACCGATTTTATCGGCGTACTTCATCTGCGCTTTCAGGGAACGTGCGGAAAGGTCGGTTTCAACGGAAAAGCCCTCGGCACGTATGGCGTTGGCAATAGCCGCTCCGCGAAGCACCGCCTTATCACCGAGCGGCGCGATGTACAGCAGGGTTTTTTCCTCATCGGGGAACGGAGTATTCTGCGCCTCCATAATAAGCATAATGCGTTCAAGACCCATGGCAAAGCCGATAGAGGGCAGCTTAGGACCGCCTACAGCCTCGGAAAGTCCGTCGTAACGACCGCCGCCGCAGCAGGTGGACTGAGAGCCTAAGCTGTCGGACACAAATTCAAATACGGTACGGGTGTAATAATCCAGTCCGCGCACTATTCTCGGATTTATTACAAAATCAATGCCCATTTCCCTCAGAATATCCTGCACGGTCTTAAAGTGAGATGCGCAGTCCTCACAGAGGTAATCGGTAATAAAGGGCGCATCGGCGGCAATGCCCTTGCAAACAGGGCTTTTGCAGTCGAGAATACGCATGGGATTCTTTTCAAGTCTGCCGCGACAGGTTTCGCAAAGCTCATCGCTTTTTGCTTCAAAGTAGGCTTTCAGCGCGGCGTGATAGCTTTTGCGGCATTCGGGACAACCGATTGAGTTAAGCTCAAGGCTCACGCCCTCAATGCCGAGAGCGTTGATAATATCGTTAGCCATGCTTATCATGTCGGCATCTGCGGCAGGAGAGGGAGTACCCAGCAGCTCTGCGCCGAACTGGAAAAATTCACGGTATCTGCCTGCCTGAGGACGTTCCGCACGGTAGCACGGTTCAATATAGCATGCCTTAACAGGCAACGTGTCACCGGTTAAGCCGTGTTCGATAGCACAGCGCATAACGCCTGCGGTCATTTCAGGTCGCAGTGTCAGGGAACGACCGCCACGGTCGTTAAAGGTGTACATTTCTTTCTGAACAACGTCCGTAGTTTCTCCTACGCCGCGTGAAAAAAGCTCGGTATACTCCACCGCCGGAGTGCGGATAGCCTTAAAGCCGTGCAACTTCGCTATTTCCATGCAGGTCTTTTTTATGTGCTCCCACTTGTAGGCGTTAGAGGGGAGCATATCGTTCATGCCGCTGAGAGCCTTGATTTTTGCCATTTTATTACTACCTTTCTGTTTGAACGTATTTATCGGATTGTTAAATCGGAATTTATTGTTAAATACCACAACGGGACGCCGAGGACGTCGTCCCCTACGGTTGATAATTTTAGAGCGGTTGAAAATTACCGACAACCGCACAAGCGACGCACCCTGTAAAGGGTATTCCAAAAGGGAATTGAGTTAAGTTGGTTTGAGGGATGAGGTAATACCTGCCGTTGATATTCGGTAATTTGGAGAATAAGCCTTACCACGGCAGGTATGGCAACCCTTTTGGTCATTGAAAGGGGAGATTCTAAAGAGGGGGAAGAATTGAAACTTCCCCCTCTTTAGTGCATTTCTTTGGGTACCGTTTCTTTGTGCAAGCAAAGAAATGGTACATTAGCGTTGAAAAGGGTAAGAATTTCAATATGCTTTGAAGCTTGTTGGTAAAAAGACAATCCCCCTTGAAGATTGCGAATAAATCACGCAATCTTCTTTCCCCCTTTACACAAGGGGGACTTAGGTTTATTGAAAAAGTTCACTCTATTGCACAAGGGGGACTTGGGTTTGTTGAAAAAATTTACTCTATTGTATGGAATTGTCAAGAAAAGTGCAGTCGAAAATCCCCTAAATAATGATAAGCAAC